>DATEMN010000001.1:0-56681 GCA_035275565.1 Pseudonocardiaceae bacterium
TTCTCCGTGACTGACCTGCCGCTGGTGCTCTGGCTCGTGTCGAGTACTCGGACCTCGGGGTGGCGAGAGTCACCCTGCTCGGAGTGCGTGATCGCGAGCAGTTGTTCGTCCCGGGACAGTGCCCCCACCCCGGCGTCGTGCTCGCTGTGGTAAATGACCTCGGCGGGCTTGCCGTCGCGGGAGAACCACACCGTGGTGCCCTCGTCGGTGGAGGCGCCGATCGCCACACTGTGTCGACCGATGTCCAGTCCAGCGGGGTAGCCGGGTTCGGTGCCCGCGACGGCTGACTGTGGCGGCTCACCGCTAGGCCGTCCGGCGAACGGCTCGACCACCCAGCTGCCGAATTCGTCACCGTCGGTGTCGGCGAACCACCACACCTGCTCACCGTCGGGGGTGACGGTGGCGATGTGGGTGCCGTGCGGCCGGTCGGTGACCTGCCGGTGCGTGCCGGTGACGCGATCCCAGGCGTAGATCTCCCAGGTGCCCGACGCGTTGGAGGTGTATAGGCAGCGGTCCGGGGCGTCTGGTGCCCATTGCGGCAGGCTGATCCGGGGTGCGGTAAACCGGGCGCGCCAGCGGGCTTCCGCCACCGGGTCGTCGAACAGGGTGTCCGGGACGGTGGCCGAGTGCTGTCGTGAGTTCATCTTCTCGATAGTGCCGCACGCCCCTCCGCTGCCTCGGCCGGGCTCTACTGATCAGTGGCGCAAGGCCGTGGGACCGAGATAGCTGATCAGCACGTCATCGAACGGGCGCCACCGCAAGAGCCCGCTCTCCGTGGAGGTGCGACCGGCACGGCCCACAGCAGGCGGTCAGCGAGATCACGCAGCGCGTTGTGGCAGGCGCCGCTGTTACCAGAACAACTCTGAATAGCACGCAGCGGGCCTCTGTGACCGCGGTTCGGCTCCGATTGGCACGTAGGGGGTCTCTGTGACCGCGATTCGGCTCCGATTGGCAGTTGGCGGTGCACGAAAAGGATAAACCAGTCTTTTGAGGCATGAGGCTGGGTCGGCGCGGAAGTCCTGTCGCGGCACGGCTTTGTGGCTGGGGTCTCGAACCAGCTGGACTGAGGGGGCTACCCCCTGGAGGCTCCGAACAGTGTCGGATCGTCCGGCTAGCATCTGGTCATGGTCGCCCCACCGGTTCTGTCACGTGGACTGCTCGCTCGTGTGCTGGCGGACCGAGCGACCCATGGCGACGCCCTCGAATGGCTACCGCGGCTGCCTGGCCACAGTGTGGACCTGTTCTTCACCAGCCCTCCCTACGCCGACGCGCGTGTGTACAGCCGTATCCATCCGGATCGTTATGTCGACTGGTTCCTGCCGTTCGCAAGCACGATGCTCGATGCTGTGAGTGACACGGGAACTCTGGTCTTGAACATCAAGAATAGAGTGGCGAACCGAGGTGCCGTAAAGGGTCAGTGCCATCCGTATGCATATCAACCTGTTCTTGCTCCGCAAGAAATGGGCTGACGATGGTTCGAAACATACATCTGGGCGAAGATGAACGCCGTTCTAGGACGATTCGGACCGCGAACTAAAGACAGTTTCGAGTACGTATACCATTTCGCTCGTAGGCCGAAGCCTTATTTTGCTCTCGATGCTCGGAGTCGGTTGACATGTCGGATGCCAGAGAGGCGGTCAATGGGATTATTGACGCGTCTACCTGGGATCAAAGGATTACCAGAATTCGTCTAATGCCACGGAATCACGGTACCGCGGAGCACGCTCGAATCTTCGCTGAGGTCGCCCGTGAGGCGTACGCCCCACATCTCGCTGCCGACTTTGCTCACATCCACGAAGCTCCATTCTATGAGCAGAACTATTTTGAAGATTTCTACGTTGATGCCTGCGTTGCCACGAATGGTTTCGCTGACGTTTCTGAAGCACGGTTGGCTGAGGTGCTCTACAAAAGCCCCCGGACGCTGTTAGAAGGCTTAGACGGCCCGGCCGTCGATCTCGAGTCACCTGTGAGATCTGAGTCAACCCGGAGCGATGGTCAGGCGCGTGCCGTTGCCACGCCCGGTAAACCCTGTGAACGAGTTGTCCGGTCAAGTAGTGCGCAGGTGCCGTTACCAGCCCAAGACTCTGGTGTCGTTCGGCGGGCCGTCCACGCTTCGTCATCGGATAGCCGAGCATGCCAAGGGTATCTCGTCAGGTATTTCGAGCCTTGGTGTGGCACGTGTGGTTCGTAGCCCTCCGATCCGAGTAGGACCTTCACGCCCGCCTCGCGCAGTTCATTGACGTTACGGTTGGAGGCTGGGTGCGCCGCTTGGGTCGCGTTCAGAAATGGCAGCGCAGATCACCATCGCCCGGCAGATGTGCGAGGTGTCTCGTTCAGCTTTGGCCGCTATGGGGTATGAGGCGAGTGCAGAAGACGTTCTCGAAGGTCAAGTCGGTCATTGACCTCGATTCCGAGCGTCCCGCCGAGTGCTATTCGGAGTCGACTCGCGGTCGCAGGGACGATGAACCCGGTATGCCGGGCGTGACGCAGCATCATCCGGCCACAGGATCACTCAGAGTGAAAGCCTGTAGTTCCAGTCACTTAGACAGTCAGAGGTGCTCATTTACCTCACCTGGCTCCGGCTATCGAGGGCTATCGAGCGAGGCGACGCGCGGTGTCCTTGATGACATCAGTGAGGCAACGCTGGGCCGCGCCGCCCATGCTATTCAGCACGATCTGGAGTTGCCGCGCGGTGTTCAGATCGATCTTGCCGATCATCGTTGCTGCGGTACTGGTCAAGGCCAGGAGAACGCGTCTGAGGTCGTCGGGGTCCGGGGTGCGGCTGACCAGCCCGGCCCGGGTGAGTCGATCGACCATCGCGCAGGTGGCTGGTGGTCGGGTGCCCAGGGCCTGGGACAATGCGATCAGTGTGACCGGGGCCTTCGCGCTGATGTAGTGCAGTGCAATCAGCTGGGCCAGGGTCATCTCGCTGCCTGCCCAAGCGGCCGGCCGGGCCGACACCAGCCCTCGCAGGTGGCTTGCCAGCCAGCGGGCATCCTCCGTTGTCACCATCGACGGTCCTGCTCCGGGCCAACCGTCCAACTCTCCACCGGTTGACCTCCATTAGTCTTTGATGCTTCATGGAACCAACGAAAGCGCTCTAGCGCAAGAACCTGCTGGTGCAGTTCTTGGGGCGTGGGCTGGTCACTATCTGTGAATCAGCGATAGCTACGTCACCAGGCCCTCGAAAATAAGGATAAATCGCCCTAATCGTCAGATACTGCCGTCCGGCGATGATCTCGGTCGAGACATCCTCAGCTGGCACCACCCTGCGCTCACCACCAAGTTTCATGGGGAGTACCCCCACTGCCACCCCAGCTAAACCAGGATCACGCAGCCGGCGCGGCGACCGTCCACGCCGGCTGGTATCGTTAAAGATCGTCCGTGTGTCCAAGCGGTTCGGGCGACATCAAGGCTTACCTGCTTGGTGGCGCAGATCCGGGGACGGTGGGATCGGCAAGCCGGGGGTTCGCGATCCACGAAGCGTTCGTCCATAAAGCTCATCGACGAACTGCAGACAAGGTGGAGCGGAAGTTCCTCAATCATTGCTTGGAGCCGGCTGACACGGCAGTTACGGAACGGCAAGGCTGGACACAGGTCCGAAGATCTACGGCACAGGTCACGGACGGTGACATCATGTGCCCTGGTTCAGCCGTAAGCGGACTTCAAGAACATGAATCGCGAGGTGGTCGAGCACCGGATTGAATCGGTCCGCACACGCGCCACAACGTAGCGCTATCGACGGTGGGACGCGTAACGCGCTCTTGCTGACAAACGATGGACATTACAAGGATGGCGCCACAAGGTAGATCATGAAAACACGAACGGACTGGCGGCCCCTCGAACTGCGGCTGCGACTTACCGTGGCGGTCTTCCCGTGCCACCGTCTGAGGTGCGCATTTCACAGGCAGTAGTAGTCTCGAGTGTGGTAACAATCGGTGTCTGCGCCGTCACTCGAACTTACTGGTAGACGAAACGGAAGGCGCTGAGATGGGCAACTACATAGTTAACGGCGAGGTGATCGACGTGCGTGAGGAGCTACCAACCGCCGCCGACCTCAAGCGTCACACCAGGAGCGTGCTGTCCGATTGGGTGATGGCGAGCATGCCCAATGGTCAGATCGTAAAACTCGAGGATCATAGGCCACTTCCTGCTGATGCGGTCGACTACTCAGTGGTGACGCCGTTCACCTATGGGTGCATTGCCAGGTCGGAATGTCGTCCATAACCCACGACCTCGACACCCGGCGCCGGATCGGTCGACTCAGGGCCGAGGCGTTGTTGCTTTCGCAGCGGTTCGGTGATGTCCGTTTCGACACGAAGAGCGGTACTTGGTTCTACGTCGAGCGATTTCCGATCCCCTCGGGCTGGAACAAGTCTCATATCGAGTTGCTGATCGACATCCCGCACGGTACCCCTGGTTACCCCTCGGTGCCGCCGGAATGGTTCTGGGCGGACCATGATCTCCGCACGGACAAAAAGCAACCGCTCAACCACTTCTTCACGCGTGGCCCGAGCAGCGACAAGGAACATCTCAATCATGGCTGGGGGCATTTCTGTGTACATCTTATCGGGTGGCGACCCATGGGTGGCGCCGACTTTCTGCGTGGACACAGTCTGGTGACCTACCTGAATCTGATCGCGGCTATCTTTCGCGATCGGCGCACGCTCAGTGGGGTAGGATGATGAAGTTCGAAGTGCCTGACATCGTCCTGAGCTCGCGTCTCTGGTCACAACTCCGCGCTCATCTCCTGGCTAGCAATGATGAACTAAATCGGTCGGGAGACAATGAGCAGTCGGCGTTCATTCTTGCTGCGCCCAACGTGTCAGCCGGCAGGGTACGCTTGGTGGGTCATGAGCTGTTACGTGCCCAGTCGAGGGATTTAGATCAGCAGTCTCCCTCGAGTATCAGTCTGAACGGTCAATTCGTTGCGGCGGCTTTGACTCGGTGTCGGCGAGAAGGCTGGAGTCTGATCGAGGTCCACTCGCATCCCTTCGACTCAGGGTCTCGAACGACGTTCAGCGGTGTTGACTGGTCTAACGACCGGATGAAGATGCCCCGTCTTGCGTCGATGCTGCCCGCGCCGTTCTACCACGTCACGATGGTCGTGGGACAGAACAGTCTCGACGCTCATTACTATCAACGTGCAACCGGGAAGATACTGCCAGTACGGAGAGTGACCATCGTTGGTAGCTCCGCCGAGGATTCACCAGTGCTGCGCTATCTCCCAGTATCCGGTTCTACTCCTGCGCCGGTCCACCCGCACGATGCGCACGATGTACGTCACAGCCGCCAACTGCCGCTGCTCGGCGCCGCCACGCAAGAGGCCCTCGCGCAAGCGCGAGTGGCCGTCGTCGGTGTAGGCGGACTCGGTTCGTTCGCTGCCGTAGAACTCGCCCACCTCGGCGTCGGCCACCTGACTCTGATCGATCCTGATCGTATCGAGCTGAGTAATCTCAACCGTCTCATCGGCGCTAGACCGGACGATGTTGGACGGTACAAGGTCGACGTCTTTCGAGAACTTATCGCCCGGGTGGCACCGGAGGTCGCGGTGACAGCCGTGGCGGCGCCGCTCCTCGACAGTGAAGCTCTCAACCATGCTAAAGCAGCGGATCTGCTGCTCGGCTGCGTGGACGGGCACGGTGCCCGGTTGTCCCTGAATCATTTATCTATCCGATACCTCATACCGCTCATCGATGCCGGTACCGGCGCCAGACTCGGGAGCGACAGTCTCGCCGCGAGACTCGGAGGGCAAGTCCATGTCGTTGCCCCGGGAGTCGGCTGCCTCGAGTGTCGTGGTTTCATTCATGCGCAACAGGCGGCGTATGACCTGGCGCCGCCGGAGGTGCAGGAGTACGAACGAGCACACGGCTACGGCACCGAGGAGGCCATGCCTTCGGTCATATTCCTGAATGGTGTCGTGGCGTCGATCCAGGTTGCGGAAGCCGTGCGGATCCTTGGCGTCGAGACAGGGCAGGAGTACGTCACGCCGAAGCTGATCGTTTACGATGCACAAGCCCAGCGGATGTTCCCGGTGACTGTTCGCCACTCGCCTGAGTGCGCCACCTGCGGCAGTCACGGTGTGGTAGGCGTCGCTGATCTGGCACCTTTGCAGGCTGCGTCGACGGCCGTGGCCGCTTTCGCACCGATATCACTAGCGCTAGCCGGAGTCGCACGTGCCGGATCCCATTCCGAGGAATAAAAGCGCGCGTGGGTGGCGACCGCGCCGGCCTGCAGCCCGACGGGCTTGGCCGGGTCTGCCATTCCGGCGGCCTCCGGAGAATGTCGGACGGCATAGGCCGCAGCCAGGGCAGCCGCGGCCATCTGCGAGACAAGAAAGTCCGTTAGGTCAGCTGTTTCGGTGGCCCCAGGGCCACGTCGGACGGCATAGGCTGCTTCCCCCGTCGAGTCGCCTGCAACCCAGTACCGGGGTCGTGGTCGGTGTATTACTGTTGGTCGTCGCGGTGCTTGTGGTATGGATCGTCGTGCTGCCGCTTCTCCCCTCGGCAACATTCTCCGGCTCGATGGCTGCCCCGCCGACTCCCCCGGCGAGTGACCACGCCGATGCCGTGGGTGGCAATGATCCGGGCACTGTCGACAGCCGGCCGGAGGTGCCTGCGGCCATCGATCCCGGTCCCACACACGACAGTGCAGGTCGCGATGCGCTGAGCGTCACGCACCGTGATAGCGGGGTCCCGGTAGCAGGCAGTCAGCCCCGCTCAGTGGCACAGCCGTCCCAGCCCAATTCACCGGCGGCCGTCGCTGACCTCGGGCAGCAGGGCGGTCCAGCGGCGACAGACCAGGTTCAGCGGCAGGTGGTACGACCAAGCGGGTCCGGTGCTGCCGAACCGGCCCCACGTCGAAAGCCTCAGCCCCCACCGGTCCACCCCCGCGGGAATTCCGGTTCGGAAACCGTGCCTGAACCGCCTGAGCCTGAACTCCCTGATCCCGACGAGCTGCGCGACCAGTTCAGCGCCGTGGCTCGAAAGCTCGCCGAGTTCCGGCCAGACCCTGACGGCACATTTCCCCAAGCCCCAGCGAGGGGCGCAGCGACACACTAAGCTGGCGAGAGGCACAGCGAGGGGGACAGCAGGCCCAATGAGCCGGCCGGGGCACGCCAGTATTCGAAGGCACGTTCGCCGAGCGCCGCAGGCCCGACGATGCGGCGTGGAGCCCCAATCGAGCGTGGTCGCGCGATGAGGGTGATCCGTTGTGACGGCTCCCCGGAGACGGTCTGGGAGCTGGACTCCGCGCTGCACGCCATGCTTTCCGGTGGCAGGGCAGTGGCCCCGCTGGGATCGGGACAGGCGGTCCCACCCCGCGACCCCGGACCCGGCCAGGCCGTGCTGGCTACCTCAGGCTCTACCGGACAGCCCAAGTGGGTACAGCTCAGTGCCGCGGCGCTGAGCGCCTCCGCCGCGGCCACCCAGACCCGGCTCGGGGGCCCCGGTCGATGGCTGCTGACGTTGCCTGCCCAGCACGTCGCCGGACTCCAGGTGCTGGTTCGGGCGACGCTCGCCGGCAGCCGGCCCGTGGTGCTCGACTTGCGCTGCAGGTTCGATCCGGCCGGGTTCGGCGCCGCTGCACGGCAACTGGCTGGCGAGGCCGGGCGGTGCTACACCGCACTGGTGCCCACCCAGCTGGCGCGACTGCTCGACACCGATCCCCACTCACTCGACGGGTTCAACGCGGTGTTGCTCGGCGGCGCCGCCACACCGGACGAGCTGCTGCGGCGGGCTCAGGCGGCAGGGGTGCGGGTGGTGACCACCTACGGCATGACCGAGACTGCGGGCGGCTGCGTCTACGACGGCTGGCCGCTGGACGGAACGCAGGTCCGGGTGGACGGCGAGGGGATCATCGCGCTGGCAGGTCCAATGCTGGCCACCGGATACCTCGATGCTCCCGAGGAGACCGCTGCGGCGTTTCGCGACGGCTGGTTCCAGACCTCCGATCTCGGGCGGTTCGATTCGCAGGGCCGGCTGCAGATCCTCGGCCGAGCTGATGACGTGATCGTTACCGGTGGGTTCAATGTCACCCCGGTTGCGGTGGAGGCGGTGCTCACCGGCCTGCCAGGGGTCGCCGCAGCCTGCGTGGTGGGCCTGCCCGACCCGGAGTGGGGCGAGCGGGTCACCGCTGTGGTGATACCCGCCGACCCTGCGCGACCCCCGGACCCCGACGCGCTGCGGGTGGCCGCCCGCCGCGTGCTGACCGGGGCGCAGGTCCCCAAGGAGATCGTCCTGCTCGACGCGTTACCGCTGCGCGGCGTCGGAAAACCCGACCGCAGTGCCGTCCGGACCATGCTGGCCGGGCGGGGAGGAATCGACTGAGATGGGTTCCTGCGCAGTCGATGTTCCCCACGAGATGATGAATGATGCGGCACTCGCCCGCGCCGTTGCCGATGCGGCAGCGCACACCTTGCTGCGTCTGAGGCGTCGTGGGAGGGGCGAGAATCTGGGCCCCGAGGGGGATGCGTCGGCGAACGCGACGATCCTCCGCGCCCTGCGGGATGCCCGACCCGAGGATGCGGTGCTCAGTGAGGAAGCCGTCGACGACTCGGACCGGTTGTCCGCGGCCAGAGTGTGGATCATCGATCCGCTTGATGGCACGCGCGAGTATGCGGAGGCCGGGCGGCTGGACTGGGCGGTCCACGTCGCCTTATGGTCCCGCGGCGGACTAGTCGCAGGTGCCGTCGCCCTGCCTGGTCTGGGCATCACCTTGGGGACCGATCGTCCGCCGGCGGTGCCCAAGCCCGGCCCCCGGCGGTTGCGCATCGCGATCAGCCGGACCCGTCCCCCTTCCTTCGTCGCTGTGCTCGCCCAACGCCTCGACGCCGAGTTGGTGCCCCTGGGCTCAGCGGGCTACAAGACCGCCGCGGTGATTCGTGGTGAGGTCGACGCCTACGTCCACGCCGGTGGGCAGTACGAGTGGGACTCAGCGGCGCCGGTGGCTGTCGCGCAGTCGACGGGACTGCATGCCAGCCGGCTGGACGGGGCCCCACTGGTCTACAACTCGCCCGACCCGCTACTGCCTGATCTGCTGGTCTGTCGTCCCGAGTTCTCGGACGTCATGCTGAGGACGACGGCCGATGTGGTGGGGGGCGAAGCGCCGGTCAGTCCAGCCGGGTAGCCGCCACCGCGGTACGGATCCGATCGTGCAGTGCCCGCAGCCCGGTTCGCTCGGTGCGCACTTCCACCACACGTAGTCCCGGGGCCGGGGCTAGGGCGTCCGGCAGCTCGTCGGCCGACACCCGACGGTGCGGCACGTGGTGCGCAGCGCACAGGGCTGCCAGATCGGCGCCGTGGGGAGTGCCGAAGACCCG
Organism: Pseudonocardiaceae bacterium; assembly: GCA_035275565.1. Taxonomy (GTDB): domain Bacteria; phylum Actinomycetota; class Actinomycetes; order Mycobacteriales; family Pseudonocardiaceae. The sequence continues at coordinate 9,320 of DATEMN010000001.1, forward strand.
TTCGAAGGCGTCGGCGTATTCCGGGGCGCCCTGTTCGAGCAATCCGAAGATGCCCCCGCCGTCGTCGTTGGCGACCACGATGGTCAGGTCCGGGCGGGGCTCGTCGGGTCCGATCAGCAGCCCGTTGGTGTCGTGCAGGAATGTGAGGTCGCCGATCAGGGCGTAACCCGGTCCCTCGTGTACCAGCGCCGCCCCGGTGGCGGTGGCGATCGTGCCGTCGATGCCGGCGACGCCTCGGTTGGCCAGCACGGTCAGGCCGCGCCGGGGACGAGCGGCCAGTGCCACGTCGCGGACCGGGTTGGACGAGCCGAGCAGCAGCAGTGCCCCCGCCGGCAGTGCGGCGACCAGCAGCCGGGCTACCTCGAGACCGGTGGTGTCGGGGTGGCTTCGCATGGTGGCGTGTACGGCGGTGGCGGCGTGGGCGTCGGCTCGCTGCCACCGCCGCAGCCACTCCGGATCGGGTGCGCCGGTGCAGCGCAGCGCGGTACCTACCGTGATCGCGCTGCTCGGCACGTCGGTCCAATCCGGGCGGTCGGTGAGGACGGTGACCGCCACCTTCGGGTCCGCCAGCAGCCGCTGCACCGGCCGGTGCAGGGTGAGGCGGCCCAGCACCAGCACCTGTTCGGGTCGCAGGTGCTCGAGCACCGGCGAGCCCAGCAGCCACGGCCCGGCCATCAGGGCATCCGGCCAGTCGCGCGCACTGGGTTCGGCGACCAACGGCAGCCCCGGGGGAGCCGGTGGCGCGCCGTGGCCGGCGACCACCAGGGTGCGACGACCTACATCCAGCTCCACCTCGGCGCGGACCGGTGGCGCGGTGCACACTGCGGTCCACGGCGCATGGGTTGGACGGCCTTCAAGAGCCCCCAACGTGTCCGGCCCGGTCTCGGGCACCAGCGGCTCGCGCAACGGGACGTTGAGATGCACCGGCCCCGGCTCACCGCCCAGCGCGCCCCGCGCGGCCGCCACCGCACGGTCCACCGCGGAGCGCCACTGTGCCTGCTGCTGTGGACCGGCCGGGTCAGGAGCCAACGACGGCGCCGCGCGCACCGCGGCACCGAACAGCCCGATCTGGCTCACCGTCTGGCTGGCCCCGGTCCCGATCAGCTCGACCGGGCGATCGGCAGTAACCGCGAGCAGCGCCACCCCGGCATGGTGCGCCTCCAACACCGCCGGGTGCAGATTCGCCGCCGCCGTGCCCGACGTGCACACCACCGGCACCGGCAGACCGGACCGCAGCGCCAGACCCAACCCGAGAAAAGCTGCGGACCGCTCGTCGATCCGCACATGCAGCACTAGCCGTCCTGCCTGGTCAGCTGCATACAACGCGAAGGACAGTGGCGCGTTGCGTGACCCCGGGCACAGCACCGCATGCCGCACCCCACACCGCACCAACTCATCGACCAGTACCACGGCCAGCGCGGTAGATGGGTTCACAAGTCCTCAGCATGCCCTATTCGTATGCTCACTGCTGTGACCGTCTCCGAGCTGTTCGATCCGTCCGTTTGGCGTTGCGTCGAGGGCTTTGACTTCGCCGACATCACCTACCACCGTGCGCGGGAGCACGGCACAGTCCGGATCGCCTTCAACCGGCCTGAGGTACGGAACGCCTTCCGCCCGTCCACTGTGGACGAGTTGTACTGCGCATTGGATCACGCTCGGATGACCTCTGATGTGGGATGTGTGTTGTTGACTGGCAACGGGCCCTCACCGCGCGACGGTGGCTGGGCCTTCTGCTCGGGCGGGGACCAGCGGATCCGAGGACGCTCGGGTTACCAGTACGCGTCCGGCGACACGGCGGACACTGTGGACCCGGCGCGCACCGGCCGGTTGCACATCCTGGAGTGTCAACGGCTGATCCGGTTCATGCCCAAGGTGGTCATCGCGGTGGTGCCGGGCTGGGCGGTCGGTGGTGGGCACTCCCTGCACGTGGTGTGTGACCTTACCCTTGCCTCGGCTGAACACGGCCGATTCAAGCAGACCGACGCCGATGTGGGTTCCTTTGACGGTGGATTCGGGTCGGCCTACCTGGCCCGGCAGGTGGGGCAGAAGTTTGCCCGGGAGATCTTCTTCCTTGGGCGGGAGTACAGTGCCGACGACGGGCAGCGGATGGGCATGGTCAACGCCGTGGTGGCGCACGCCGCGCTGGAGACGACCGCGCTGGAGTGGGCGCGCGAGGTCAACGGCAAGTCCCCCACCGCGCAGCGGATGCTCAAATACGCGTTCAACATGATCGACGACGGGCTGGTCGGCCAGCAACTCTTCGCCGGTGAGTCGACCCGGCTGGCGTACATGACCGACGAGGCCGTCGAAGGCCGCGACGCCTTCCTAGAAAAGCGCCCCCCCGACTGGTCCCCCTTCCCCTGGTACTACTAGCAGGGGTTTCTTCCCCCAAGTGCCATTCGGAGCCGAATGGCTGTTCCGAGCACCCCTTTGGGCGCCATTCGGAGCCTAATCGCGGTGGTCACCGTCTCCGTGACCTGAGCCCGCTCTCCGTCAGCAAGGTTGTGGAACACGGCAGTGCAACCGAGGGCGCTCAGCGTGACGGTGATGGCTAAAATTCAACCAATGCGGATGCTCTTCTCATCGACGTCTGGGCTCGGCCACGTGCAACCCATGCTGCCACTAGCCGCCGCGGCGCGAGACCGGGGACATGAGGTGTTGTGGGCGACCGCAGGCGATGCCTGTCCGCGGGTAGCAGCGGCGGGCATCCCGACTGCGTCTGCGGGGATGCCCGTCGCCGACGTTTTATGCGAGTACCACCGGCGCTATCCGCAGCCAAGCACGCTCACCGGCGAGGCACTCGCTGACCACATGTTTCCGCAGCTCTTCGGTGCGATCGCGGCGCCGGCGATGTTCGACGCCGTTGTCGATCTGGCCACTCGATGGCAGCCTGATGTCGTCGTCCACGAAGCGGCTGAGCTCGCCGCACCGGTGGCCGCCGCTTTCCTCGGGCGGCCCCACGTCACGCACGGCTTCGGCCTGGTCTCCCCGTCGTATCGGGTTGCCCTCGCCACGGCCGAGGCCACTCATCTGTGGGATGCGGTGGGACTTGAGCCCCGCCCGTACGGGGGCTGCTACGACCACCTCTACATCGACATCTACCCACCCAGCATGCAACCCGACGACCTCGGCCACGTAGGCCGCATTCAGCACCTGCGTCCCGCATCACTGACGCGGGTCGCTGGCGACGAGCTCCCGCCAGCGGTGGGCGAGGCTCTCGACGCCCGTTGTCCGGTCGTCTACCTCACCTTCGGCACGATCTTCAATGTCAACGATGCCTTCCGCACCGCGGTCGCTGCGGTGGGCAGGTTGCACGACATCGTGTGCGTCGTGACGGTCGGACCCCACGGCGACCTCGACGCGTTCGGCCCGCAACCCTCTCACGTCCACATCGCTCGTTACATCCCCCAGAGCGACCTTCTTCCCCATTGCGCCGCCGTGGTCTCCCACGGCGGATCTGGCACGCTGCTCGGCGCGCTGGCCCACGGCATCCCGCAGGTCTGCCTGCCCCAAGCAGCCGACCAGTTTCGCAATGCCGAGGCATGCGACGCCGCTGGCGCCGGCATCGCCCTGGTCGGCTCAGACGTCAGCATTGATCGCGGCGAAACCGCCGTGCGGCGCGTGCTCGATGATCCCCACCTGCGGCGCAATGCTGAGCGCCTCGCCGCCGAGATCGCCGACATGCCCTCCGTCGACGACGCCGTCACCGTCTTGGAACAGCTGTCCTGATCATCGACCACATCCGGCGGGTTCAGTGACATTCATACGTAGGGGAGTTGGTCTTTGTTCAGCTCTTCCCACCTGGTACGTAACTGTGCGAGCAGTTCGGGCCGCCGGGCCGCTATGTTCGCTTGTTCGCGTTGGTCGGTGGCCAGATCGAAAAGTGAGTCGACGGGCATACCGGTGGCGCCCGGAGCGCGCAGGTATTTCCACCTGCCCCGCCGCAGTGCCCGCGACGTGCGGGAACGCCAGAACAGGTCCACCTCACCAGCCGGTTCACCGCGCAGCAGATAACCGGCGAGGCTGCGGCCGTCGAGCGGGTAATCCCGCGCCGGCTTCGCGCCCGCGACTTCCAGGAGCGTCGCTGTCCAGTCCTGGGTGACCACAGGGACGCTGCTGACCTGCCCCGGCCGGATCGCACGCGGCCAACGCACGATCGTGGGTACCCGGATACCACCCTCATGGAGCGATCTCTTCGCGCCGATGAATGGCCACATGTAGGAGAATCGCTCGCCGCCGTTGTCGCTGGTGAAGATCACAAGGGTGTCCTGTTCCTGGCCGGTCTCGCGCAGCGCCGTCAGTACCGTGCCCACCGAGCTGTCCAGGTTCTCCACCATCCTGCGGTAGACATCGAGCGATCCACCATCGTAGTGGAACAGGACTTTTGTCTCGCCGGCCAACTGCCGCGCAGTCAGCTCTTTGCTCACGTCCAGGTCGCCAGGCGCCTCCCACGGCCAGTGCGGGGTGGTGAAGTTCAGGTTCAACAGCCATGGCGCAGTGTGTTCCCGGTGCAGGAATTCCACGGTCCGCTCCGTGAGCGTATCGGTGTAGTAGTCCAGTGCGGTGACCTCCACCTCTACCTCGCCTTCGTACAGATCGCACTGGCCAAGATAGTTGATCTTCGAGTAGTAGTCGATGCCGCCGGAGAGGTTTCCGAAGAACTCCTCCCACCCCGATTTGATCGGGCTGTACCAAGGTAGAAAACCGCAGTGCCATTTACCGTAAAACGCAGTGGTGTAACCGACGTCGCGCAACAACGAGGCCAGCGTGGGGTGCGATGGCGGGATGCCGGCTCGCTCGTCGACTGCGACGATCGGCTCTTCGAGCCCACCCCGTAACCGCCCGGGATATCTGCCGGTGTAGAGCGCGAACCTGGTCGGTGAGCAAGTAGCAGCCGCTGAGTAGCCGTCGGTGAACCGTATTCCCTCAGCGGCCAAGGTGTCCGAGTTCGGGGTGCGGATCGTCGGTGAGCCGTAGGATCCGAGGTCGCCCCATCCGAGGTCATCGGCGAGGATGAAAAGAAGATTGGGCCGTGGCGGTGGCATGACCGCATTCTGACACCCCCCGCCCCTTGGTTCTCGGAGAGTCGGAATCCAACTCGTCTGCGGTGGCCATCAGGTCCTGTGCCTCGCCGGCAACTCCGCTGAGTCACCTTCATCCCACAGTTCACTCGATCGAGAGTTCGACGGGGCGTAAGGAAGCCCATGTATCTGCCGGGAGTCGCCCGTCCTCTATCCAGTAGTCGCGTGGAGCGGAAGGGGATCGAGTCAGCATGCAGGTAATCGATGTTCGGTCGTACCAGCACAACGGTGGCGCCACGGTGGCGTCACCCGACAGGCACCGAGCCCTGGTGCACCAGGCACTCCCGTCGTGGCTACCCGCCTCGTGGCGCAGCTATCCCGCGTCACAGCAACCGGACTGGCCCGACCAGCGTGCAGCGGACCAGGTCGTCAGTGAGATCTCACGGCTGCCCACGTTGGTCTCGCCGGCTGAGATCCAGAACCTGCAGCGGTCATTGGCCGCGGTAGCAGCCGGCCAGGCGTTTTTACTGCAGGCGGGGGACTGCGCGGAGCGGTTCGAGTCCTGCACCGAGCAGGGCGTGCGCAGTAAGCTTCGAGTCATCCTCCAACTGGCCATCCTCCTGACCTATGGATCGGGCCTGCCGGTGGTGAAGATCGGCCGAATCGCCGGCCAGTTCGCCAAGCCCCGCAGCAAGCCGGAAGAGTTCGTCGACGGTATCGAGCTGCCGGTGTTTCGCGGCGACATCGTCAATAGCTCCGAGCCGACGCCGCACGCTCGACGCCCGCAGGCCGAACGCATGATCGGGGCTTACCACCACGCGTCTTCGACGTTGAGCATCTTGCGGGCGCTGACCACGGGGGGCTTCGCTGACCTCGATCAGATCCATGCGTGGAACCAGGAGTTCGTGCGTCGTAGCCCAGCCGGCCGGCTCTACGAGCAGGTCGCTGACGAGATCACCTGGGCGTTGCGGTTCATGTCGGCGTCCGGAGTCGATCTGGCGAGTTCGCAGGCGCTGCATCAGGTACACCTTTACACCTCACACGAGGCGCTGCTGCTCCAGTTCGAGCAGGCCCTGACCCGTTTCGCTCCCGATGTCAATGGCTGGTTCGACACCAGTGCCCACATGGTGTGGATCGGTGACCGGACCCGGCAGCTCGACGGCGCGCACGTGGAGTTCCTGTCCGGCATCGCCAATCCGATTGGCGTCAAGATCGGCCCGACGATGACACCGGCCGAGCTGTGTGAGCTGTGCGAGCGGTTGGATCCCGGTTTCGTGCCCGGCCGGCTGGTGCTGATCTCGCGTCTCGGCGCTCACCGGGTGACCGAGCTGTTGCCACCGTTAGTGGAGGCGGTGCACTCGAGCGGCCGTTCGGTGGTTTGGGCGTGTGACCCCATGCACGGCAACACCTTCCTCTCCGAGAGCGGCTACAAGACCCGACGATTCAGCGACGTGACCGCAGAGATCGCCGGTTTCTTCGCGGTGCACAAGGCGGCGGGAACGCACCCGGGTGGTGTGCATCTGGAGCTGACGGGGGACAACGTCACCGAGTGCCTGGGCGGCGCCGAGGAAGTACTCGACACCCACCTCGGCACCCGTTACGAGACGGCATGCGATCCGCGGCTCAATGCCAGCCAGTCCATCGAGCTGGCCTTCCGGGTGGCCGCGTTACTGCGGGAGCACCAGCTGTGAGGAGGACATGACATGCGCGAACATCCCGATAATCCGTCCCACGCTCGCCGCTGGCTGGCCCGGGGCGCCATGACGCTCGGGGCGTGGGTGGTGGCGTTTCTTATCATCATGGTGCTCTTCACCGTCTTCGGCGATGAGCTGGAATCGTTGCCGCTCACACTGCGTGCGCTGGTGATCAGCGGGGCACTGGCGGCGCTGATGGCGAACCTGGTGATGCCCGTCCTGAGCGTTGCCATCGCACGCTGGCTGGCCGGTCCGCCGCGGACGCAGACCCGCCCGCTCGAACCAGGTGTCAGCCAGGTGAAGCAGAGGGGATCGAGCGCGTGATAGGTCACAACATCCAGCTCAACCAGATCTGCGAACGGACCCGAGTCATGACCGCGTCGAGCGATGCGGTGCTCGACGCGTTGGAAGCGGAGGCGATTCACGTTCTGCGCGAGGCGGCGGGCGCGTTCCGTCGGCCGGTGTTGCTCTATTCGATCGGCAAGGACTCGTCGGCTTTGCTGCACTTGGCCCGCAAGGCGTTCGCGCCGGGGCGGATCCCGTTTCCCGTGCTGCACATCGACACCGGCTGGAAATTTCGCGATATGATCCGGTTTCGCGACGAGACCGCCGCGGAACTGGCGCTCGACCTTCGAGTGCACGTCAACGAAGAGGGGCGCTCCGAAGGCGTGACGCCATTCACTCACGGGGCTCACGAATACACGCGCATCATGAAGACGATGGCGCTCCGGCAGGCACTCGACGGTGGCGCCTACGACGCTGCTATCGGTGGGGCGCGCCGTGACGAGGAGCGGTCACGGGCCAAGGAGCGAGTGTTCTCGCTGCGGGAGCCGGGTCATCGGTGGGAGCCGCGGCGGCAGCGTCCGGAGTTCTGGCGTTGGGTCAACACCGAGCTCGCGGAGGGTCAGACCATGCGAGTCTTCCCGCTCTCGAACTGGACTGAACTCGACATCTGGTATTATATCCGTCGTCATCGTATCCCGGTGGTGTCGCTTTACTTCGCCCAGCCGCGCCCCGTGGTCGTGCGAGATGGCCAGCTGATTATGGTCGATGATGACCGTTACCCGCTGACGGATGGAGAATGGCCGACGCTGCGCAACGTGCGGTTCCGGACACTGGGTTGCTATCCCCTCACCGCAGCGGTGGAATCGCACGCCGACGACCTCGAAGAAATGCTCGAGGAGATGCTTCTTAACCGGATATCGGAACGTTCCGGTCGCCTGATCGACGGCGAAGGCGGTGGCTCGATGGAGAGCAAAAAGACGGAAGGCTACTTCTGATGGTGGCTATGGCAGCTGACTGCGCCGCCGCGGTGGCAGCCCACCCGATCATGCGGGTGGTGGCCTGTGGCTCGGTCGACGACGGGAAGTCAACTCTCATCGGCCGGCTCCTCGCGGAGACAGCCTCGGTTCCCGACGATTTGCTGGACTACGCCAGGAAGACCCGCCGGGGCGGATCCACCGTGCCGGCGGGCGAGGTGGATTTCTCGCTGCTCACCGACGGTCTGGAAGCCGAGCACGCCCAGGGCATCACGATCGACGTCGCTTACCGGCATCTGTACCTGCCGTCTGGTCGGCGGGCGATCATCGCCGATGCGCCGGGCCATGAGCAGTACACGCGCAACATGGCGGTCGCCGCCTCCACGGCGGACGTCGCGATCCTGCTCATCGACGCCACCAAGGGCATCCGGCTGCAGACGCACCGGCACCTGACGGTGTGTGCGCTGATGCGGGTGCGCTCCGTGATCGTCGCGGTGAACAAGATGGATGCTGTCGGCTACCGGCAGGCGATTTTCGAAGAGCTCGCCTGCGGTGTGTGCACCGCGGCCGCCGGTCTTGGGATCGATGACGTCACCGTGATCCCGGTGTCGGCGATTGCCGGTGACAACGTCGTGACCGCCAGCGCGGCCACTGCTTGGTACAACGGGCGGACGTTGCTCGACGCGCTGTCGCTGTGGAAGCCGTCCCCGTTGACCGAGGAGCCGGTGGGTCTGCGCCTGCCCGTCCAGTACGTCGTCCGTGCCGACGGGTTCCGTGGGTACGCGGGGACGCTCACCGCTGGGAGGCTGAGGGTCGGTGACGAGATCGCGGTCGCCCAAAGCGGTGTCGTCGCGAAGGTATCCCGGGTGCTGGCCGCGGGGTGGGACACCGCGGAGGTGGCGACCGGTACCGCAGTGATGGTCGAGTTCGACCGTGAGGTGGACGTCGGGCGAGGCGACCTGCTGATCGACGCGCCGCCGGCGGGCACGCTGGACTACCCCGCCAACGCATTCTCCGCGGACCTGGTCTGGACCGGCGAGCAGCCGCTGATGCGCGGCCGTTCCTACCTGATGGTTGCCGGTGTCCGTACGGTGCCCGCGGTCGTCACGGCCGTGCGCGGTCGCCGCGATGTGAGTACCGGCCAGGAGTTGGCCGCCCGGAATCTGACGATCAACGACATCGGTGTCGTCGAGATCGTTACCGACACACCGGTACCGTTGGACGAGTATCGGCGATGCCGGGACAGTGGTGGCTTCATTCTGGTGGACCGGTTGACCCGGGACACCGTCGCTGCGGGTATGACCCGCCACGCGTTACGCCGAGGCCGCACCGTCGCGCCGCAGGACTTCGTGGTCGACCGGGCGGCTCGGGGTCGTCTCATGGGTCAGCGTCCGCAGGTGGTGTGGTTGACGGGGCGACCAGGCGCTGGTAAATCGACGATCGCAGACGCTGTGGAGCGACGCTTGCACGCTAGAGGCCTGTACACCTATGTTCTTGACGGTGATAATGTCCGGACGGGGCTCAACAAGGATCTCGGATTCACGCCCGAGGACCGCTCGGAGAATGTCCGTCGGGTCGCCGAGACAGCGAAGCTTATGCGAGATGCCGGGCTGATCGTCATAGTCTCGTTGGTCTCGCCGTTTAGATCCGACCGGCGCGCTGCGCGAGATCTCCTCAATGACGGCGACTTCGTCGAAGTTTTCGTCGACACGCCCGCCGATGTTTGTGTCCAGCGCGATCCGAAGGGCCTATACGCCAAGGCGCACGCTGGAGCGATCCCCAACATGACCGGAGTCGGGCAGGCGTACGAGCCGCCTGATGCACCAGAGGTGGTGCTGGACGGAACGGCTGATCTCGACGCTGCTACGGCACTTCTCATCAAGGTCATCATGCGCACGGACTGATGTCGTGTAAGTTGCTCTGACCAAGCTCAGCTAGAAATAAATCATTCGATCGGGTGAAATAGTGAAACTTTTGGCTGCTGGCTGTCTCTTTAAAGATAGTGCCTCCCCCTGCGGGCGGGTGGCTGCTGCCGAGTCGAGGAGAAGTGGAGGCGCTGCCGATGAACCACGTCCACACCAGGCGCGTGGGCTCGTGGATCGACCTGCTGGCCCATCTTCCGGAGACCGCGCCAGTAGTGGCCTGGCTCCGCAACGGTGAGGGGCTCGTCGGGTGGGGAGAAGCGATCCGTATCCCGGTCGGCACCGGGGATGACAGGTTCGCTCGGGCACAGGAGGATTTCACGGCTTTCTGCGCCAGTCTCCACATCGTGGATTTCGTCAACCGGGCCGGCACCGGACCGGTCGCGTTCGGCAGTTTCGCGTTCGACCCGCGTTCGTCGGATTCGGTGCTTGTTGTGCCGCGGGTGATCTTGGCCCACCGCGACGGCCACAGCTGGCTGACCACGATCGGCGGATCAGAGCATTTCCTCGAGTCGATGCCCAGGATGGCGGACAGGTCCGCCTCCCGGATCCGCTACTTCGATGGCGCCCGGCCGGTCGATGAATGGCTGGACACGGTGGAGACGGCGGTGGGCGTCATCCGCTCTGGCGCACTTGCCAAGGTTGTCCTCGCTCGCGACGAGATCGCGGTCAGCTCGGAGCGGATCGACGTGCGTGTGCTGCTCCGCCGGTTGGTGCGGCGCTTTCCCGAGTGCTTCGCGTTCGCCTGCGACGGTCTGGTCGGCGCGACGCCCGAACTGCTGGTCCGGCGGACCGGTGCGGAGATCCACTCGATCGTGCTGGCCGGCTCCGCTAACCGCGGGACCAGCCCACAGGAGGACCATCGGATCGGCACGGCTCTGCTGCATTCGCCGAAGAACCTGGAAGAACACCACCTGGCCGTGCAGTCGGTGGCCCGGACGCTGGAGTCGCATTGCGCGGTGCTCGACGTAGCCGCACATCCGTCCTTGTTGACCCTCACCAACGTGCAACATCTCGCGACGCAGCTGACCGGCCGGCTCGCCGCGGACGCCTCTGTGCTGGACCTGGTAGCGGCGCTGCACCCCACCGCGGCGGTCTGCGGTACGCCGACCGCCGACGCGTTGGAGCTGATCCGAGGCATCGAGGGCATGGACCGGGGCCGGTACGCCGGGCCGGTCGGCTGGCTGGACGCCCGTGGTGACGGAGAGTGGGGCATCGCGCTACGCTGCGCTGAGATCACCGGCAACAAGGCCCGTTTGTTCGCTGGTTGCGGTATTGTGGCCGCATCGTCCCCTTCAGCCGAATTGGAAGAGAGTGAGATCAAGTTGGGCGCGATGCGCTACGCGCTGGACGGCCTTGATGCGGATCAACGTGGTGCCGGCCTGAAAAACGAGTTCGCCTAGATCGTGGGCACCATTTTTTCGGACAGGGGAAACATTAATATGATCGACCGACGTACTGCGTCGCGAAACCTCCGCATCCAGGCCGCGGAGAGCGAGTACGCGCGCCACGTGCCCGAGCAGCTCGCAAACGGTGAGGAGTTCACTTATCCGTACGTCGCCAGCTATTCGAAAGGTCTGCCGCATGACACCTTCGGAGACGTCGAGCCGAGGGCGTACCGGCTGCTGCTGCGAGCGCTGGCCACGAAGCGGTTCGAGGACTTCGAGCAGATCCCGCTGGGTCGTCCGGATAGCAGGCGGCTGACGCACCCGCAGGCTGGGCTCGCCTTCGACTTGGAGGGCACGGACGCGCAAGCACTCACCATCCCGCCCGCGCCGCGGATCGACGGGCCGCGTAACTCGGCGGAAATGGCCGAGCTGTACTGGATGGCGCTGTCCCGCGACGTTCGGTTCACCGATTTTCGCACCGACCGTGTCGTTGCCGCGGCCGCAGCCGATCTCTCGGCCATGTCCGACTTCCGTGGTCCGAAGCGCAACGGCAAGGTGACTCCAGGGACGCTGTTCCGCGGCTCCACGCCCGGTGACCTGGCTGGCCCGTTCATCTCCCAGTTCCTCTTCGCGGATGTCCCGTACTGGACAACGCCGATGCGCCAGCACATCAGCACCGTCCAGGCTGGTGTCGACTACCTCACCGAATTCGATGAGTGGTTGGCCGTGCAGAACGGCGCGCCGCGCGACCCCGGGCGCCCGAGCGGCCCGCTCCGCTACCTCCAGACGCCTCGCGATCTGGCGACCTATGTCCACCTGGACGCGCCGCCGTATCAGGCGTACCTGAACGCCAACCTGATCCTCTTCGGCATGCGCGCACCGCTCGACCCGGGCAACCCGTACCTGTACTCGAAGAACCAGGAAGCGTTGGTCGCCTACGGTCCGGCGCAAATCTTCACCCTCGTCGCCGAAGTCGTGGCGCGTGCACTCAAGGCGATCTGGTATCAGAAGTGGTCCGTGCATCGCCGGCTGCGGCCGGAGGAGTTCGGTGGCCGAGTTCACCTGCACAAGACCGGGCGACGATCGTACCCGATGATCGACGCCGAGGTCCTCAATTCCGGGGCGCTGCGGGCCACGCACGAGAAGTGGGGCACGTATCTGCTCCGGCAGGCATACCCTGAGGGCTCGCCCACCCACCCCGCGTATGGGGCGGGACACGCGGTGATCGCCGGTGCCTGCGTCACGGTCCTCAAGGCATGGTTCGACGAATCGTACATCCTGCCCAATCCCAAGGTGCCGAACGATGCGGGTAGCGAGCTCGTCGACTACGACGGTCCGGACCGCGGCCGGCTCACCGTGGGCGGTGAGCTGAACAAGCTGGCGGCCAACATCTCAACCGGCCGCAACATCGCGGGGATACATTGGAGAACGGACTACGATGAGGCTGTCACGCTCGGCGAGACCGTGGCAATCCGTCTGCTCCGTGAGCAGCAGCTGGCGGCGCACGAAATCGGAGCGTTGTCTCTGACCCGGTTCGACGGGACCACAGTCGTGATCTAGCGACCAGCCGCACGGGAATCTTCAGTTTGAGGTGGCGTGTTCCCATGGTGCTCCATAAATCAATCTTGATTCGTCGTGGTGAGTCGGCCGCTGCCGATGTCACCGCACGACATCTTCGGGCACTCGGATGTGCGATCACCGCTGGCCCCGGTCTTTCGGCCGCTGGCAGTGAGACTTGCAGTGCCGGCCATCTCAGCCTGAACGCAAGCGATAGCCGAGACGGTCCACCCCGGGTGGAATGCGCGATCGACTGGGCCGGTCCCGTCGATGCACCATTGTGCGACGAAGTCAGTGTCCAGGCCGCCTGCGGGATCATGCAGGTGCATGGACGCAAATCCGGCGCCCCTGAGGTCCTCGCTGTCGACTTCGCGTCGACCGCAGCCGGCGTGCTCGCCACGCAAGGAATTTTGGCTGCGCTGATCGGACAACTCCGCGGCATCGATGTGCGTCATATCACCACCTCGGTCTCCCAAGCAGCGTTGCTGTGCGTGTCCCAGTACCTGGCAGCTGCGACCACCGACGATGATTGGACTGAAACCGAACGTCCCGGCGGGCCGCCATTCGTGTCAGCAGACGAGGTGCGTTTCGAGATCGAGGTCCTTGAAGCCGATGGATGGCAACGCTTCTGGAGGCGTCTGGACGCCGATCATCTCTCCATCAGAAACGGTTGGCGTACGTTTTTGAATCGTTACGCCGTCGCGACTTGTCCACTGCCCGACGAGTTATGCGAAGCCGCTCTTCGTAACTGTTTCGCCGATGTGGTTGCGGCCGCAGTCGAAGCAGAGGTCAGCATTCTGCAACTGCGTACGCCGGCCGAGTGGAGGGCAGCGCGCGCCGCAGAGCGATCAGGCGACATTCCTCCTTGGCGGATCACGTCGATACCGGCTCGACCGGCGACGATGGCCTTGTCCCGCCCGGCGGCCGGAGTCGCGTCGCCGCTCGCGGGAATCCGGGTCATCGAGTCATGTAGACGGATTCAAGGCCCGCTCGCTGGACACATTCTCCAGCTTCTCGGCGCCCAGGTCATACGCATCGAACCGCCGGGCGGGGATCCGCTTCGGGGCATGCCCCCGATAGCCGGCGACTGCTCGGCGCGTTTCCTGGCGCTCAACCAGAACAAGGAGGACATCCAGATCGATCTCAAGTCGGCGACCGGGCGTCGGGAGGTATATGAACTGGTCGCGGAAGCCGACGTGTTCGTGCATAACTGGGCGCCGGGAAGAGCAGCGAAACTGGAACTAGACGCCGAACAGCTCATGGCCGTTCGGCAGGGGTTGGTCTATTCCCACGCATCGGGGTGGGGTGACGCCTTCGATACCCGACCACCGTTGGGCACCGATTTCATGGTTCAGGCATACAGCGGTCTGGCAGCGATGGTGCGACCGCCTCATGAAGCTCCAGCGCCTTCTTTGATGACCCTTACCGACGTGTTGGGTGGTCTGGTCTGTGCTGAGGGAGTGCTCGCCGGCCTGCTCGCCCGAGCCCGCACCGGGGAAGGCCAACGGGTGGACTCCTCCCTGCTTTCCGCCGCCATGGTTCTCCAAGAGCCGGTTCGCCAAGAGCCGGTCTGGACGCCGTTGCACCAGGCATTGCCAACCAGTGACGGATATCTGGTGCTCTCGGAGCGGACCCGGGGTGTGCCAGACCAGGTGGCGGCAGTGTGCGGCGTCCGGCGCGCTGGCGGGCAGCCTGAGAGCACCGAGATCGCTGCCCGTTTTCAATGTGAGACCACGAACACCTGGGTGGCACGGCTGCGTGCGGCCGGGCTGGGTGCTACCCCGGTGTGCACCGATCTGGCCGCGATGGCTGTCGATCCTCGGTTCGCTCGGGCGCTGTGCCGGCAGAGCTTCACCTTCCCACGGCTACCCTGGGAGTTCTCGCCTTGACGAGGTCGTCCCGTCTCCATCCAGGGGTGGAAGTCCGGCGAGATGATCCACCCTGCTGACCATGCGGGCGCTGCCGCCCGGCGTCCATCATAGGTGTCTGTCGGCGAGTTCAGTCCTGTGGAGAGGGAGTAGCGATGACCATCGCGATATGTATCGTAGCGGCGATTGTGCTGGCGAGTTTGGTGACCTGGGGAATCCGGAGTAGGGGGCGGGGGTGACCGGCATGCTGGACGAGAGGCCGATGACCGACGACGCACGGGGTATTCGCCGTGAGCGGCGGGGTTTGTGGACGGTGATCGGAGCATTCGCGATCTGTCCTTGTCACTTACCGATTACGTTGGCCCTGCTCGGCGTCGCCTTGGGTGGTAGTGCTGCCGGCGCCTTTCTTCGGGACAACGTCGTGCTGGCCGGTGCGGTTATTACGATCGTATGGGCGGCGTTGACCTGGCGTGGTGTCTGGCTGCTGCGCCACGGTCGCAGTTGCCCGTTACCCGGGACCACCCAGCCCGGTAAACTAGCGTGGATGGCCAGCATGCGTCGGCGCCGGTAAGGGCCACATGGTGATGACGGTTGAGCAGACGGTCGTGGCGGGTGCTGTATGTGCCGCGGCCGCTGGCTTGCTGCGGCTACGCTATGCAGTGTCAGCCCTGATGGCGATTGTCGCGGGGCTGTTGGTGGCAGTGCCATCAGGTGAGCCCGCGGCCGCGTTACTGCCCACGTGTGCTTTCCTGATCGTGGCTCTGACGCGCGCGGTGATCCGTGAGCGGGCCGCCAAGCATAAGTTGCGGGAGTCGTTCGCGGCAGAGGCTGCGGCGAAGTCGCGGGCCGCGGTCCTCGCTGAGCGTACGCGTATCGCAGGTGACATCCACGATGTCATCGCGCATTCCCTTGGCGCCATGCTGATCCACTTGATGGCCGCCCGGGCGTTACTGGAGGACGACCTGCCCGACCTGCCACGAATGGCGCGGATGATCGACCAAGCCGTCGACGTCGCCCGTTCAGCCGTCCACAAGGGGCAGACAGCGGTAGGTGCCTTGCGAGGCGACCCCCTGGGCTGGGCGGACATCCGCCGCATGGTCGAGGACTTCATGGTGACCAGTGGCATGCGGTGCACGATTGATCTGCCCGCCACCATGCCTCCCCTGACACCTGCGACGAGCCTGGCGATCTACTACACGGTTCAAGAGGCGTTGACCAACGCGGCCCGTCACAGTGGTGGCACGGCGGAGGTGGCGGTGAACATCACTGTCGATGACGGCCGGGTGAGCGTCCGTATCCAGGACAATGGCACCGCGGAGTTCCCAAGTGGCCCACGTAGGCTCGGCACCGGGCAGGGACTGCGCGGGCTGCGGGAGCGCGCCGCCGATGTGGGAGGTGACTTGGTCGCCGGGCCCACCGGCAACGGATTCGTGGTGCGTCTCGAGGTGCCTCTGCAGAGGGGGTGAGCTCTGAATGAATAACATCCGTGTCCTGGTCGTCGATGACCAGCCACTGGTCCGCGAGGGTTTGGTCATTCTGCTGGAGCGGCTTGAGGGAATCGAGGTGGTAGGCAGCGCGGCCGATGGTCAGCACGCGCTGACACTACTGAACACCTTGCGCCCCCAGGTGATTCTCATGGACCTGCGGATGCCCGGCATGGACGGGATTGAGACCACGCGACGCGCAGTCGCGGCCCATCCCGACATTGTCGTGCTAGCACTGACCACCTACCCTGACGACCGTTCTCTGTTCGCGGCGCTTCGTGCCGGGGCCCGTGGCTACCTGACCAAAGACGCCACACTCGAAGAAATCACAGCGGCGTTGCGTGCTGTCGCCTCCGGGGCAACAGCATTGGCGGCCGGTGCCCAGAGCAGACTCGTCGCGGCAGCGCTCCGGCCGACCCACCGACCCGGTGACGGGCCTGATGGCCTGACTCCTCGAGAAACGGAGGTACTACAGCTTGTCGCTGAGGGGCTGCGCAACGAAGACATCGCCACTCGCCTCACCATCAGCACCGTAACTGTCAAGACGCACATCAATCACATCTTCGGGAAGATCGGAGCAGCGGATCGGGCACAAGCCGTCGCCTACGCGTTCCGCAGTGGCCTGGTATGCTCAGTTGAGGGAACGAGACTCGACAGTTAAGGTCGATATGTCATCATTACGAGTGATAGGTGTAGGGCTGGGGCGGACCGGAACGCACTCCTTGAAGCTGGCGTTGGAGCGGCTTCTGAATGCCCCTTGTTATCACATGTTCGAGGTATTCGACCATCCTGGGCACATCGAGGTCTGGAAGGCGGCAATCGACGGTAGCCCGCCGGATTGGAACGAATTTTTCGCAGGGTACCAGGCTACGGTCGACTGGCCTGCGGCCGCATTCTGGACAGAGTTGATCGACGTTTACCCCGATGCGGTCGTCGTGCTCTCTGTACGACCGACGGCGGAATGGTGGCGCAGCGCTAGCCGTACGATCTTTGCGGTGATCCAGAGTTTCGAGTTGTCGGCCGAGGGAGAGCCACCACGGAATCCCGTTGTCGCTGCTCAGCGTAAGATGGCCGGCGACCTGCTTCGAGCTCGATTCGTTCAGGACTTCGGCGACGAGCGCACAGCCTGCGAGGCGTACGAACGTCATAACGAGGCTGTACGCCTCCGGGTCCCGGCTGGGCGTCTCGTGGAGTGGACACCGGGTGACGGGTGGGAGCCGATTTGCGCCGCGCTTGGCGTGCCCGTACCCGAGGATGAATTCCCGCATACAAACACCACCGAAGAATTCCGCGTGGTGACACGATTGCCGCCCCTCGTGTAAAACTTAAAGCTCTCCCGAGTGCAACCTAGCGGGTCGGAGCGCCCTCGCGCTCTCCGAGTGCCATTCGGAGCCGAATCGCGGTTTTGAGTGCCCCGCCGGGTGCCATTCGGAGGCTAATGGTGGTCGTATCCGGTGGAGTTGGCGCGTTATTGCCGTTGACCTGTTATGGCTGGATGTCGGCGGATGGAGTGACTGCTTTGGTGCACTTCTACGGCGCTGCGCTCGGTCGTAACACTCGCCACCTGAAGCATGATCTCGACGTAAGGAGCGGCAGCCTCGCTGAGGCCGCTCGGTGGCCTCAGCCAGTACCGGGCGGATTGCGGCCGCATCGGTGCGTCCCCAGGTTCATGATCGGAATTCTCGGGTCGGGGTGCGCAGAGATTGTCAGAGCCCTCCGCTAGCCTTAGAACGTATGTTCGACTATGTTACTGGGGGTGCAGGATGGACGAGCGTTTAGGGCTGGTGCTGCGGAAGCGCGTGGAGGCGTATCTGCGCGAGGCCGAGCGGGTGCTCCGCGGAGCGGAGCCGGGAGTGGCCTGGCCAGTGGTCCGGGTCCGGCTGCTTCCCCTGGTCACGGCTTGGCGGAGTCTCCTGACGCAGCACGGTCTTGGTCTCCATGGCCGCTGTCAGCACTGCGATCGGGGGTTTCGCTTTGTGCGCAGCCAACGCCTGCGGTGCTCGGTGTGGCGCACCGCTCATGCCTACTTGGGTGGTGGGTGGCCGTTGGATGGCGGCTAGTGACCCGGTGGTGGCTGCGGTCAGAAGTCGACGCCGTGGTTGTGCAGCCATGTGATCGGGTTGATCTTCTGGCCCGCCGCGTTCCACACCTCGAAGTGCAGATGTGGCCCGGTCGAGTGACCCCGGTTGCCCATTTCGGCGATCTTCTGGCCCGCCTGGACCAGTTGGCCTTCCGTGACCAGGGAGCGGTTGATGTGCCCGTAGACGGTCGTCGTGCCGTCGGTATGGCGCAGGCGCACCCACAGGCCGAAACCGCTGGCAGGTCCCGACTCCACGACCACACCGTCGGCAGCAGCGAGGATCGGAGTCCCGATGGCGTTGGCAATGTCGATCCCCCAGTGGAAAACGCCCCACCGCGCGCCGTATCCAGAAGTGAAGGTGCCCTTCGCCGGCAGTATGAAGCGGGTCCGGTGCGCCTCGGCCTCGAGGGCGACGCGCTGGTCAACGAGGCGCTGTCCCTTGACCATCGCTTGCACGGCCTCAGCTGCAGCCGGCTCAGCGGGTCGAGTCAACGGCAGGTACTCCGGTGCCGGGGCAGTCCCGCCCAGCCCTACCGCCCTCGCTCCTGCCGACCCCAGCCCTACCGCCGCCGGCCCTATCGCCGACGAGGTGTTATGGGCAGCGGCCAGCAACGTGGCGTCGTCGGAGATCACAGCGGTGGGGTTGTTGTCGATTGTCTGGCCTGCGGCTACGAAGGCACCAGCGGCTACGGCTGCTACAACCACCCTGCCGCGCACGGCAGGAGAAGGTGCCGTAAAGCGGTGCGCTGCCCGGGTAACCGAAGGGCTGGAACTCAGTGCCGCCTCGGGTACCGGGGATGGCCGTTGGCCGCCTGGGGAGCGGTGTCGAGCCAAGACCTGCCTTCCGTCAGGGGGAGTCCGTGCTGGCACCGGGCGGGGGATCCCGGAGAGCTGATGGGTCCAGCTCCGTAGCCAGCTGTAATCGGACCGTGACCGTGGACCGGGGGACCGTAACGAAGGGCAACCCTCGCGGGCAAGGCGGCGAGCCGTGATGTGTTCCGTCGGATCGGCCAGCGTTGGCTCTTGCGCGCTGTGCGGTCGATCTGGCCGATCTAAGGGGTAGACGTGGAAGACGGGCCGATCGCGGTGCCGACCGTCAGGTCGGCCAACGGCCTTCCGTCGGGCTGGCCAGCGCGTTCGCCACCAGATGGACGGCGCGCGAGTCGACTGGCAGCGACAAGTGCCCCACGTCGCTGGGCAGGTAGTTGGTCACCAGCAGGTCCGGATGGTCCAGCCTGGCATTGCGCTCCGCTCGACTTCACGACCCAGCTCGCGGGCTGTGCTGTGCACGTCACCGGTCAGCTCCCCGGCGGGGTTCATACCGTCACGATAAGTTATTCACGCGTCTTCGCAGGAAAGCAGGCCAGCTACCCTTGGATGAATGAGTGGACGCATCCGGGTGGTTGTCGCCAAACCGGGGCTCGACGGGCACGACCGGGGCGCCAAGGTCGTCGCCCGGGCACTGCGCGACGCTGGCATGGAGGTCATCTACACCGGACTGCATCAGACGCCGGAGCAGATCGTGGAGACCGCGCTGCAGGAAGACGCCGACGCGGTAGGACTCTCGGTCCTCTCTGGTGCCCACATGACCCTGTTCGCCCGGGTCGTCGAGTTGCTCCAGAGCAAAGGCGCGACGGACGTTCTGGTCTTCGGGGGTGGGATCATTCCCGTGGAGGACATCTCGAAGCTCGCCGAGCTCGGGGTGGCCAAGGTGTTCACCCCGGGTGCCACCACGCACGAGATCGTCGATTGGGTGCGCGCCGCCGTGGTCGGTCCGGTGGAGTGATCAGGTTCACTGGTCCCAGCAGGTCGCAGCCGCCCGCGGCTGGGTAGGGTCGGGCGGTCCATCGGTAGATCGGCCCACAACCTGGAGATTCGTGTGGATCTGTATGAGTACCAGGCGAGGGATCTGTTCCACGCGCACGGCGTCCCGGTGCTTCCGGGCCACGTCGTCACCACCAGTGCGCAGGCCCGAGCCGCCGCGGTGGAGTTCGGTGCCACCGTGGTCGTCAAGGCCCAGGTGAAGGCCGGCGGCCGCGGCAAGGCCGGCGGTGTCAAGTTGGCCCGGACGCCGGACGAGGCGCAGCAGCAGGCGGCCGCCATCCTGGGTATGGACATCAAGGGTCACACCGTGCACCGCGTGCTGATCACCCCCGCGTCGGACATCGTCGAGGAGTACTACCTGTCCTTCCTGCTCGACCGCACCCATCGCACTTTCCTCGCGATGGCCAGCGTCGAGGGCGGGATGGACATTGAGGACGTCGCCGCGACGAAGCCCGAGGCGCTGGTGAAGGTGCCGGTGGATCCGAGGTGCGGGGTCGATGCCGCGAAGGCTGCCGAGATCGTGCAGGCGGCCGGGTTCCCGGCGGAAGTGGCGTCGAAGGCCGCTGACACCGTCGTCACGCTGTGGAACGCCTTCGTCGCCGAGGATGCGACCCTGGTGGAGGTGAACCCGCTGGTCCGTGATCGGCACGGGGCGATCGTCGCGCTGGACGGCAAGGTGACCCTGGACGACAATGCCGGGTTCCGCCACCCCGATCACATCGACCTGGCCGATCCGGCCGCGCAGGATCCGCTCGAGGCCAGGGCCAGGGCCCGCAACCTCAACTACGTCAAGCTCGACGGTCAGGTCGGCATCATCGGCAACGGGGCGGGACTGGTGATGTCCACTCTGGACGTGGTCGCCTACGCGGGCCAGGAACACGGGGGAGTGCGGCCGGCCAACTTCCTCGATATCGGTGGTGGCGCGAACGCGCAGGTGATGGCCGATGGGCTGGACATCGTCCTCGGTGATCCGGATGTGCGGTCGGTGTTCGTCAACGTCTTCGGTGGGATCACCGCCTGCGACGAGGTAGCCACCGGCATCGTCCAGGCGCTGAGTATTCTGGGTGCGGCCGCCACCAAGCCGTTGGTGGTACGACTGGATGGCAACAACGTCGAGCAGGGCCGCCGGATCCTCGCGCGCGCGGCCCATCCGCTGGTCACCATGGCCGACACAATGGATGCTGCCGCAGCCAAGGCCGCCGAGCTCGCCGCATCGACTCACGTCAAGGGAGCCTGACCGGTGGCAATCTTCCTGACCAAGGACTCGAAGATCATCGTCCAGGGGATGACCGGCTCGGAGGGCCGCAAACACACCCAGCGGATGCTCGACGCGGGCAGTCAAGTCCTCGGTGGGGTCACCCCGGGCAAGGCTGGCCAGGTCGCCGACTTCCAGGGTGCGTCGCTGCCGGTGTTCGGTTCGGTCGCCGACGCGATGGCCACGACCGGTGCCGACGTGAGCGTCGTCTTCGTCCCGCCGCGCTTCGCCAAGGCTGCGGTCATCGAGGCGATCGATGCCGGCATCGGACTGGTTGTGGTGATCACCGAGGGGATCCCGGTGCACGACACCGTTGCGTTCTGCGCGCACGCCGGCGCTACCGGGTTGACGGCTTCGGTGCGCACTCGCATCGTCGGCCCGAACTGTCCCGGGGTGATCAGTCCCGGCCTCGCGAATGCGGGCATCATCCCGGCGGACATCACCGGCACCGGCAAGATCGGGTTGGTGTCCAAGTCCGGCACCCTGACCTATCAGATGATGTTCGAGCTGCGCGATATCGGTTTCTCCACCTGTGTAGGCATCGGTGGTGACCCGGTGATCGGCACCACCCACATCGACGCCCTGCAAGCCTTCGAGGATGACCCCGATACCGCGGCGGTGGTGATGATCGGCGAGATCGGCGGGGACGCTGAGGAACGCGCCGCCGACTACATCAAGGCCAACATCACCAAACCGGTGATCGGTTACATCGCTGGCTTCACCGCCCCCGAAGGTAAGACCATGGGCCATGCTGGCGCCATCGTGTCCGGCTCGGCCGGCACTGCCGCAGCCAAAAAGGAAGCCCTCGAAGCGGCCGGTGTCCAGGTCGGCAAGACTCCCAGCGAAACCGCGGAACTGACCCGCGAGATCATGAAGTCGCTCCCCTAACCCCGTTGGTGGCCCTTCAAGTACCGCCAACCCGGCTGGCGGCGGCCTCAAACTGCTGCCAACCTCGTCAGCTGGGCGGTGCAGTACCCCGATCGGATTACATCAGGGGCGCGTCAGGCGGGTGTTCCCGGTGACGGTGCCACCCGACTGCGAGGGTGGCGGTTGTGAGCCTGCTGCTGTCGCCGGTGTCCGGTGCTTCCGGGGCTGGCGGTACCCGGGCGGGTCAGGCCACCACCGGTTGGGGCGCGATGGTGGGCGTCGCCTGCCTGCCGGCCGTCGCCAGCTACCTTGCCGCCGTCGCGCTGCTCACCCTGCTCGGTGTCTCGAGTGGAGCCGCTGGCGGGGCAGACAGCTCGGTGACCAGTGTGGCTCGGGCCGGTGCAGTGGGCTGGCTGGTTGCGCACCACATCTCGCTGACCATTGATGGCGCACCGCTCGGTGTCCTACCGCTGCTGCCCACTCTGCTGCTCGGCGCGCTGGTGGCTCGCTGCGCGGCCCGGGTCGGGAGCCGGTGCGCGATCCACACAACTACCGACGCGGGGTGGGTGGCCGGGTCGATCGCTGGCATCCACGGCGTGCTGGGTGCCGTCCTGGCGCTGGTGGCGACCCCGGCGACAATGACCGTGGATCCCATGCAGGCCGCCGTCGGGTGCGCGTTGATCGCCGGTGTCGCTGCTGGTCTCGGTCTGGCCAAGCCCTGCGGGTTGCTGTCCGCGGCGCTGCGTCGGGCACCCGGCTGGGTACGACCTGGTCTGGTGACCGGGGGGTGGGGTCTGGCGGTCCTGCTTATCGCCGGCTTCACGGCGGTGCTGGTGGGTCTGGGCGTATCCGCGCCCGAGGCGTTCCAGATGTCGGGGTCTGACGCCGCTAGCGCCTTCGGACTGGTCGTCCTGTCGATCGGCTACCTGCCCAACGCGGCCATCGCTGGGCTGTCCTGGCTGGCGGGGCCGGGCTTCTCAATAGGGGCGTTGTCGGTCGGCCCAGTCACGATGGTGGCCGGACCGGTGCCAGCGGTGCCACTGCTCGCCGCGCTGCCGGAGGGTCCCGTGCAGCCCTGGTGGGGCGTCGCACTCGCGGTTCCCCTGCTGCTCGGTGTCGCGGTGGGGCGCCGGTGCGCCGCCGCGGCCCTCGACCTGTCATCCCGGCTTCGTGTGCTCGGGGTAGCCGCCACGGTGCTCGCTCTGGGCAGCGCGGTGCTCGCTACGCTGGCCGGCGGACGGCTGGGTGTCGCGGCATTCGATCCCGTCGAAATCCCTGCTGGGTCGCTAGCAGTCGCCGTGCTGGGCGCGACGCTGCTGGGTGGCTGCGCCGTCACCCTGCTGTCCTCCCCGGTCACGCCGTCCCCGATGGGTGTGGAGGCCACCACCGCAGGCGCCGCCGACAAGGGGGCACACGAGCCGCATGCCGAACCAGATAACAACACGAAACTTCTACCGGATTAGAGCGCCCATCTGCATCCACATTGTGGGATCTCCCCGCGCATGATTCGCCCGCCCTCCATTCGGAGCCAACTCCGTAAGCGCTACGCGCCGCCCTGTCGAAATAGGGGTAGCCGGCATGGTCGGCGCTGCGACTCTAGTGCTCCGCATGCCCTGGGTTCCTGAACTCATCAGGAGAGCTGTCGCAGCTTGATCAAGCGACTTCCCTGTTAAGTTCGGGAATCCGGCAGCGGCGCACTCGGGGTAGCTGCCAGGTCGTGACCACCCCATATTTCGAAGCGAATCGCTGCCGAGCACCCTGCTGAGTGCCACTCGGAGCCGAATGGCGGTCGGCGGAGACGGTGAAGCCGGCATGCGGCCGAGGCTGAGTCGGCGGCGGTTGCATGCTCCAGAATCCGCCGCCCGGCACGCCATGGAATATCCTACTTGAACTGCTCTTTAAGGAGATTCAGGATCTTCTCCTGGCTGCCGTCGAAGGTGAGAGGCTTGACGCAACCAGAAAGGATGAGCATCCTTGTCAAAAAGTCCATTGAACAGAAGGTCAATCTGGTAGTATGTCAAGATGCCGTCGCGTGAATCCAGGGAATCGGATTCATGCTTGGCCTGCTCGAATTTAAACAACTTGCGAGGTGTCTTTTGATGAAGTCTTCGTGCGGGAAGCGTTTGGTTGCGCCGATGGCTTTCTTGTCGCTCCAGTACGCCGGATGCTTGAAGTCGAACTGTCAAAGATGCAGCCCGTTAGAGAGCATGAGGGCGCTCCCCGTCGGCTCGTCTGGAAATTCGAGGGCTTGAAGGTTCGCATCCGTTGAGCATTATGTCGCTCGTCTCCTATGGAATCGTCGATCGTATATTGATAACCATCAATCATATGGGGGCTACTGCTGACTGTCACCGCCTTTTCGAAATTGATGAGAAGGGTACGGTCGAGGGTGCTCGACATTACGCCGACACCACCGGAACGATCGATGAATTTCAGCTCGAAGTGTTTCTCTCCACGCCATCAGCAGCAGGCGTCGGCTGGTCTAAGCGCGGTTTCCCACCCCGTGTCAGACCACCCACTTGGAGGCCAGGGCGTTGCGCAGCCCACCCAACGCATGATGCTGCGCGACTCGGACGGAGTTGGGGGTTGCTCCCACGGCCTCGGCGGTCTCCTCGACCGAGAGCCCCACCGCTACTCGCAGCACGAGAATCTCGCGCTGCTCATCCGGCAGGGTGCTCAGCAGCGTGGACATCCGGTCGGCTAATTCACCCTGCGTCGCCTGCCGCTCCGGGCGGTCGACCGTCGCCGAGGAGTCGACCGTCGCCGAGGAGTCGGTTGACGCCGGGACTGGTTCGGTGCGATTGCGCACTGCAGACCGATGGGCGTCAGCCACCTTATGTGCCGCGATGTCGTACACGAAAGCAGGAAATGACCGGCTCTGCTCGTGGTAACTGGGCAGGGCGGCGAGCACCGTGAGACACACTTCCTGGGCTAGTTGATCCGCCGCGGCGAACGTCTTTTCGTGGCTGCTGCCGAGGCGGGCCCGACAGTACCTTATTACGAGACGGTGGACCTGGCCGAGCACACTTGCAACTGCATTTCGGTCACCGTTCACTGCGGCACTCACGAGAAGGTTGAGGTCGTCCGCCACTACTGGCATTGCAGGGCATGGTCCCCGGGTCTCTGTCCCGGTGACAGCGGGGACGGCACAGCGCTTAGTGATCCACACGAGTACGTGCCTTCCTCTCGTCACCGAGCCCGCACTGCCCGGCACCTCCTCGGGCTGAATCGGCCGGTGTGCGATGGTGTCGGCCTGCATGACGGGTCGGCAGGAGACGGCACGGTCATGCCGCTCTGCGGCGGCCATTGCGGATGGCGTCTCGGCGGTGCGTCTGCGGAGTAGGCGTGCTTTCTCAGTTCCCCGGGGCGCGCGTTCGGGGGGATCCAGGTTCATGGCAGTCCCCCTCCCGGGCTCAAGCTTCTTCCTGCGGATCCGGTGAAGTGCGTCCTCGACTGCGCTGGTAGTTGCCAGTTCGAGTATCTCCACGCGTTACGCCGGTGCGCCCCGTTGACGGCGGGGTTCGGAGCGAAACATCCTGTGTTGAGGATGCTGGACGCCCGGGGGCCGGTCATCGTCTCCGCAGGTGATCTTCAGGTACCTCAGGTCATGCAGTTCCGGTAAGGTAGGTGATGTAGCCCAGGAGGTTTTCTACATCTGGGGTTAGTGGGTGGATGGCTGCGGCTTCCTGGCTGCGGGGCGGCGTTCAGAGCGGGCACGTACCTTGCTCTACCTCGTGCGGTGCTGGTCCCGGTAGAGCAACTCCAGAGCAGCCGAGGTGATCCGGCGCCGCAGCCCGCCAAGTGCGCCGTGATCGGCCAAGGCGGCCCGGGCCGCCAGCCACCCGCAGGCGCCGTGCACGCCGCCGCCGGGATGGGCGGCAGCGCTGCCCAGATACAGCCCCGACACCGGCGTCTCCGGCCGCCCGAGACCCGGTACCGGCCGGAACACCAGCTGCTGGTGCAGCTGTGCGGTACCGCCGGCGACCGCACCACCCACTAGGTTGGCGTCAGCACGTTGCAGGTCACTGGGGCGTTGCACGGTCCGCTCAAGCACCCGGGCCCCGAATCCCGGCGCGAAGCGTTCCACCACGTCGTCCACTCGCGCTGCGAGCAGGTCCGCTGACGCGTCGTCGGAGCGGCCCCGGGGCAGGTGGGTGTAGGCCCAGGCGCTCTCGGTCCCAACGGGCGAGCGACTGGCGTCGGCCGTCGTCATTTGCCCCAGCAGCAGCAACGGTGTGCGGGGAAGGGTGGCGCCGTCGATATCGGCGCACCAGTGCCCCATCTGGTTCTCGTCGCATCCCACGTGCACGGTGCCGGCGCCGCGCACACTCGGCGCCCGCCACGGGATCGGGCCGGACAAGGCCCAATTGACTTTCACCACTGGACTGTCCCACTGGAAGCGCCGCAGATCATCGTGCAGCGCAGCCGGTACGGCGTCGGGTGGCAGCAGGTCGAAGTACAGGCTGGGCGCCGATACGTCGGCGATGACGGCGCGGCGGGCGTGCACGGTCAAGCCGGCCGCGGTGCGCACTCCCACCGCGCGGCTGCCGGTCACGTCGATGCGCTCCACCCGTTGCCCGGTATGCAGCTGTGCACCTGCCGTTTCCGCCCGCCGGGCCAGCGCAGCCGCCAGCTCGCCGGCCCCCCCGACCGGCACTGGGAATCCGACGTCTTGACCCAGCATCGCCAGCAGCCAGCCGTACATGCCGCTGACCGGTGCGTCCAGCGGGGCATCGCCGTGCAGCGCGTTACCGGCCAGCAGCAGCCGCCCGGATTCGCCGCGGAACAGCTCATGGCCCATCCGGCGGGCGGGCAGGGCCAGGAATCGGGCCAGTCGCAGCGTCCCGGCAGTGCCCAGCTCGCGTAGTAGTGCAGCGGGTCCGCGCACCGGTGGGAAGGCGGTGAACAGCGAGCGCAGCACGGGATCCCGCACCCGCTGCCACTGCTCGACCAGCTCACGCCAGGCCGTGCCGTCGGCCGGGTGCTCGGCGGCCAACCTGGCGGCGGTGTCCTCGGGCTCGCGGTGCAGCACGGCCGCCGCGTCGGAGTCGGGCCGCGGCGGGTGCGCGAGTACCACGGGGGCGTGCGACCAGCGCAGCCCGTGCTCGTGTAGCCGCAGCGAGCGCAGTACCGGTGAGGCGGCGGTAAGCGGGTAGAACGCGCTGTACAGGTCGGTGACATATCCCGGTCGCAGCTGCGCCGAGCGGATCGCGCCACCGACCTGGTCGGCGGCCTCCAGCAGGCAGACCTCCCATCCCGCATCGGCCAGCACCGCCGCTGCGACCAGACCGTGGTGCCCGCCACCGACGACGACGGCGTCCACGCGCAATGCCATAGGGTCACCTTGGCATGCCCCGTGAGTGGCGATGTGGGCTGTCACTCGCATCGCCACTCACGGGGCGCAGCCACTACGCTGGCGATTCCCGCCTGCCTATTCCTGCCGCCAGGAGCCCGCGCTGACCCAGCTTCACCTGCCGGTCCCGACCCGGGTCGTTGTCCTGGTGTCCGGCACCGGGACGCTGCTACAGGCATTGTTAGACGCCGCCGGCCCGGACTATCCCGCTCGGGTCGTCGCCGTCGGTACGGACCGGGCCGGCAGCGTGGCCCTGCGGCGCGCCGGGGATCGCGGGCTGCCCACCTTCGTCGTCGAGCTGGCCCAGCATCCCGACCGGGTGTCCTGGGACGCCGCGCTCACCGGGGCGGTCGCCGCGCACCAGCCGGATCTGATCGTCACGGCCGGGTTCATGAAGCTGCTGGGCTCGGCGTTCCTGGACCGCTTCGCCGGTCGGATCGTCAACAGCCACCCCGCGCTGCTGCCCGCGTTCCCCGGCCCGCGGGCCGTGGCCGACGCGCTGGCGCACGGGGTCCGGGTGACCGGCACGACCGTGCACCTCGTAGATGCTGGCGTGGATACCGGGCCGATCCTGGCCCAGCGCGCCGTCGAGGTGCTCCCCGACGACACCGAGGAGCGGCTGCACGAGAGGATCAAGGTGGTGGAGCGGCGACTGCTCGTCGAGGTCGTTGCCGAACTGGTCCGCTGTGGGTGCACTGTCACCGGACGAAAGGTGTCGCTGCCGTGACCGCTGAAGATCGCAAGTTGGTGCGCCGGGCGCTGGTGAGTGTGTCGGCCAAACGCGGCTTGCTGGAGCTGGCCACCGGCCTGCACGCGGCCGGGGTGGAGATCGTCTCCACCGGCTCGACCGCGACCACGATCGCGGACGCGGGGGTTCCGGTGACCCGGGTCGAGGAGCTCACCGGTTTCCCAGAGTGCCTGGACGGGCGGGTCAAGACCCTGCATCCTCGGGTACACGCCGGGTTGCTCGCCGACACCCGCAAACCCGCTCACCTGACCCAGCTGGACGCGCTGGGCATCGCGCCGT
The DNA here is from genome assembly GCA_035275565.1 of Pseudonocardiaceae bacterium. Lineage (GTDB taxonomy): Bacteria > Actinomycetota > Actinomycetes > Mycobacteriales > Pseudonocardiaceae. The sequence continues at coordinate 37,919 of DATEMN010000001.1, forward strand.
TTGACCTGCTGGTTGTCAACCTGTACCCGTTCACGGCGACCGTCGCCGCCGGGGCTGGCGCCGATGAGTGCGTGGAGCAGATCGACATCGGCGGACCGGCGATGGTGCGGGCCGCCGCGAAGAACCACGCATCGGTCGCCGTGGTGGTGGACCCAGCGGCCTACGTCGACGTGCTGGACGCGGTCAAGGCTGGCGGGTTCACCCTGACACAGCGCCGCGCGCTGGCCGTCACCGCGTTCCGGCACACCGCCGACTACGACATCGCGGTGGCGTCCTGGCTGGGTTCCACGACGCCGGAGGACGGTTTCGCGCCCTGGGTGGGCGCCTCCTGGCGGCGCGCTCAGGCGTTGCGCTACGGGGAGAACCCGCACCAGCGGGCCGCGCTGTACACCGCGGATGACCCGCCGAAGGGGCTGGCCGGCGCCCAGCAGTTGCACGGTAAGGAGATGTCCTACAACAACTATGTCGATGCCGACGCCGCCTGGCGGGCCGCCCACGACCACGCCGACACCTGCGTGGCGATCATCAAACACGCCAACCCGTGCGGTATCGCGGTGTCCCACGCTGGGGATGTCGCCGACGCGCACCGCCGGGCGCATGCCTGTGACCCGGTGAGCGCGTTCGGCGCCGTGATCGCGGTTAACCGCGAGGTCACTGTCGAGCTGGCCGAGCAGATCAGCGAGGTGTTCACCGAGGTGGTGGTGGCGCCGTCCTATGCTGACGGCGCGGTGGACGTGCTGGCCCGCAAGAAGAACGTGCGCCTGCTGGTGGCCTCGCCGCCGGACCGGGGCGATGTCGAGTTCCGGGCGTTATCTGGTGGGCTGTTGCTGCAGACCCGGGACGCACTCGATGCCCCCGGCGACGATCCGGCGACTTGGACGCTGGCCACCGGTGCGCCGGTGGACGCGGCGACGCTGGCCGATCTGGCTTTCGCCTGGCGAGCCTGCCGCGCCGTGCGCTCCAATGCGATCCTGCTTGCCGCCGGCGGGGCCACGGTCGGCATCGGGATGGGGCAGGTGAACCGGGTGGACGCGGCCCGGCTCGCGGTCAGCCGCGCGGCCGAGCGAGCGGCCGATGCGGTGGCCGCCTCCGATGCGTTCTTCCCGTTCTCCGACGGGCTGGAAGTGCTGCTCGACGCCGGGGTCCGCGCCGTGGTGCAACCCGGCGGGTCAGTCCGCGACCCCGAGGTCATCGCCGCCGCCGGGGTCGCCGGAGTGCCGCTTTACCTCACTGGCACCCGCCACTTCGCTCACTGAGCGTCCCCATCGCCCGGCACCACAGGACACTCTCCAAAGCGCGACATGGTTGTCGCGATTTGCGTGCAGACACAGTCCATGGCTAGCGCGGCACTCGCTCGATGACGTGCTCCGGAGCTGCACGATTCGAAATCGATTCGATTGGCTGGTGGCCTCGGCAAGGCGAGGTTCGTCATCTACCGGGTGTAGCGATCAACTCGACCATGGCACCGGGCTGCAGACCGGTGTGGTGTGCCGCCGAGCCATCACGACGGGCCACCGCGAGGTGCCCGGCGGAGTCGATCAGCAGGACGAACTCCCCTTCAGGCACGTCCGCAAAAGTCCTGCCGAGCAGTACCGGCTCGGCGCCAGCCGACCACCGGAGAGTCGCCGCGGCACCGGTCCGCAACCCGACCGCGTGCAGCTCGGCCGCCCCGGCGGCCAATGCGACGTTGCCGAAGTGGTCGACGGTCAGCACCTCGACCCGGATCCGATCATTGTTCACCTCGCAGACCGGCGCCGGCAGGACGACCAGCGAGGCCGGGTCGACCGCGGGACCGAGTGCGTCGGGTGGCACGACGACGGCCAGGTGGGCGGCGGCCGGCGCGAAGACGTCGCGGCCGTGGAACGTGGCACTGACCGTCGGCAGCCGGTAGGCCGGTTCAGCCAGCTCATAGGCGGCGCGTACGCCGCCGAGGATCTCCGCCGCGGGGAGCAGTAAACCGTTGTCCGGGCCGATCAACACCGCGCCGCTGAGCACCAGCGCGAGCCCGCGCCGGGCCGTACCGACCCCAGGGTCGACCACGGCGACGTGTACTGCCGCCGGCAGCCAGGGCAGCGTGTCGGCAAGCAGCACCGAGCCGTGCCGCACGTCGCCCTGCGAGATCGTGTGCGTCACGTCCAGCACCCGTGCGTGCGGGGCGATCCGGGCTATCACCCCGTGGCAGGCGGCCACGAACCCGTCGGCGCAGCCGTAGTCGGTGCACAAGGAGATCCAGTCGAAACCCGTCACGGCGTCGAGTGTGCGCCGTCGTCCCGAGCGAACGCGCAGCGACCAACACACGGGGATGCAGCCTGGCTAACGAAGCAGACCAGCGAGCAGCAGAGCGTTCCCGCCCGCGCTCGCGAGCCAGATCCGCCTTCCACTGCGGCGAGGGCGGCCGGTGACGGCGCGCTCGACGCGACTCTGGACACACTTTCATACGTCTCCTGAACGGCAAGCTGAGCCCGTAAAGCATCAGCCAGCGGCTGCGCTGAGGGCGCCAGCCAGAATGGCGGCGGCACTGCGCGCCATCGACAGTCACCGTGGTGGGCGGGTGGCGGTGGCGAGTTCGGCGAGGTCGAGTTCGACCGGGAACGGTTCAGCCAGGCATAGGGGCAGTTCTCACCGCGCTGTCCTACGAGTCCCTCAGCTACGACTTCATGGTGTGCCGGGGTTTGGCGGCTGTCGTCGGGTGTGAGGTGCGTGGTCGTGAACCGCCTGGGGCGATGGCAGACATATCCCCTGAGATGCGTATCACAGCGCGGCTGAGCGCCCTCCATCTGGTGCGAGTCGTGAGCGGGTATCGAGAAGGTGGTGACGGGTGACTACACAAGACGAGCGTTCCGAGCGGCCTACCTTGTTCCAGGGCACGGTGTCGGCGAGCCGCGACGTCGTCCGGGCGCTCGGGGAGCTGGACATCGACCAGCTCCCCGGCACCGAGCAGGCCGACGAAACGCACACGTCCTTCGAGGCGCTGCTTCGACCCGACCAGGTTGAAGCGCTGGTCACGGCCGGCGCGGTGGTGACTTTGAAACGGACGATCGATCAGACATTCCCAACCGAACGGCTTATCGCGCAGGCCGATCCACTCGAACGGCTGCGTTCGCTGGAGCCGTTCCGCGAGGATGGAGGACAGTAATGTACACACGTTCCGCGGATATCGAGCTCATCAACCAGACCCTCGCCCAGTGGTTCCCGTCCATGATCGACCGCATTGTCCTCGCGGACTCGCGGGAGGGACGCCCGGTCAGTGCCCTGCGCATCCACGCCGGTGCTAAGACGAACCGACGAGGCGTCGTGTTCGTGGGTGGCACGCACGCGCGTGAGCTACTCAACCCCGACGCGCTCATCGATCTGACGGTCGGGCTGCTGCGGCATTATTTGACCGGCACTGATTGGGCCATCGGCGGCCGCACCTGGGATGCCGACACCCTGCGCAGCGTGATGCACACGCTGGACATCTTCATTCTGACCAACGCCAACCCCGACGGTCGCGAGTACGTGTTCGACACGAACCGGATGTGGCGCAAGAACCGGGCGCCGCTTGTGGATCCGAACTGCGTCGGTGTTGACCTCAACCGCAACTTCGATTTGCTGTGGGGCATCGAGACCAGGTCATCGGGTAACGCGATCACGACGTCCAAGAGTCCCTGCGCAGACGTCTACTTCGGGCCGGGCGCGTTCAGCGAGCCCGAGACCCGCAACGTCAAGACACTGCTCGATAACCACCGCATCGACTGCCTCATCGACGTGCACTCCTTCTCCGAGCTGATCCTCTACCCGTGGGGACACGCGCCCAACCAGACCATCGATCCCAGCAAACGGTTCACCCTCGTCGATACCTCCACCTGGAAGGAGCTTCCCACTGACGCTCCCGACTACCAGGAGTACATCCCGCAGGCGGATCTCGAGCGGTTCGAGAAGGTCGGCGCCGCCGCCGCGAAGGCGATCAAGGACGTCCGTGGCCGTGCCTACACCGTCCAGGCCGGGACTGCCCTGTACGCGACCACTGGCACGACGTCGGACTACGCGTACGCCCGCCACGTGGCCAACCCGGGGCTGCGCAAGGTGTATGGGTTCACGTTCGAGACCGGACCATGGACCGGCAACGCCGAAGAGTCGTTCCAACCGCCGTTCCCCGAGGCGGACCGGATCATGGAAGAGGCGATCTCCGGTCTACTCTCGGTGCTCCACTCATTTGCGTGAGCCCGTCCACTTCATCGCAAGCGAGCGGATCTCTCAGTAAGGAGCTTCTGCGGCTTGGAAGAGTCCGTAGGCGTGCAGTTGGACGTCGAGTTCTTGGACGGCCTTGATGTTCTCCCAGGGTCGCATGAGGGCTCGGGTAGTGTGGAGTTCTGGGGTGAGTAGTGGTGAGAGGCGAGCGTAGCCGACGGCGTCGCCGAGAACGTGTGCGGCTTCGTTGATGTCTTTGTCGAGTATCAGCGCGTGGCTCGGCTGCACCTGGCAGAATCCATAACCGTCCACAAAGGTGCGGTTGAATCGATCTCGGGCGTTGCGTTGACTGTCCAGCTTGCCCTCGTGTACCCAGTACGCCAGTGAATTAGCGGCACAACCGTTCGCGCTAGCGAGGAAGTCGTGGGCGCGGGCACAGGCGGCCATGCATGGTCCGTACTGGCCGTCGAGTGCATAGGCGGCTGCGGCCATCTGCTCGGCCAGTGCTTTGAGACGCACGTCATCGGTGCGTGCTGCCAGGCTGCGAGCAGCCGCAGCGGTGTCCAAAGCGGTGGGCGTGTCGCCGCGGAGGAATGCGGCCAAGCTGGCATTGGCTGCCGCATAAGCAGCACATGCGGGGTTGCCGGCGTGGTGACCGGCTATACGTGCGTGCTGAAAGTAGTCTCTGGCCGCCTCGGGACGGCTCATATCAAACAGGTAGCCACCGATTGCGGGACCGAGTTTGTCCTCTAAACGTTTGCAAGAGGCCAGCGTGACTGACAGGTTCTCCACTACTTGGGCATCCACCCGATGGGGAGCCTCCACAGCTTGGGCTAGCCGCGTGTACTCGTCGGCATCCAGGCCGACAAGCCCACCGCCGCCAGCGTTCCGCTGATCATTCGAATCGCGTCGCGACGTCCCAGCGACCGGATTAACTTCGTGACCACCGCCATGAGCTCCTCGGCTAACTCACCGCTGACCCGTGTCCTCTCCTGCCACGCTACGTCCTGGTTGCGGTACCTCGCAGCAGGAGAGGACGCCGACTGGACCCGGGCCTCGGCGTATGCCGCCTGCCGCAGCCGGCGGCCGCGGGCCCGATAGTCCTGCTCAGCGTCGGTTAGCGCGCTGTACGCGGCCACCAGAGCACCATCGGCGCGGCACACCTCGTCGGTGATCTTCCACAATCTCGCGGGCATCCCCCGGGTGCCATGCTCGACTTTCGAGATCGTGCTGCGCGTTCTGCCTACGGCGTGAGCCAGTTCGGCTTGAGACACCCCGGCAGCCATGCGGTAGGCGACCAGCTGGGTACCGAGGTCACGTCGTAAGGACGCCAACTTGGCGCGATCAGCGGTCAGGTCCCCGGTTTCTCCTGCCCCGTCCACGGTCACGACCTTGAACCCTAGAGGGTGACAACCAGCGTGACAGTCCATCCAGAATACCCACTGTCGGCACGCTGGTTACTGCTGCCAGCGTGTTCCCTCAGCACCTGGCGCCGGGCCGCCGCAGCGCACGCCCTTGATACGTGATTTCGGTGATTCCAAACCCCCTACTCAGAATCTCGTCCTTTTGTGTGGTTTCCGCTCATTGTGGTGGGCGGGTGGCGGTGGCGAGTTCGGCGAGGTCGAGTCCGACCGGGAATGGTTCAGCCAGGCACAGCAGCTGCTCCGATTTTGATGACGTGATCTCGACGTAGTGCCCTTGGTGTAACCGGTACGCCACCGCGCTCGGTGCCGGGCTGGTGAGCTCGATCCGTAGGTAGTGCTCGATGCCTGCGGCTGAGTAGCGCGGTGGCTTGAGCGCACGATCAGCGGCGACGCTGCTCGGGCTGACGATCTCGACGACCATCACCACATCGGCGGGGTCCCAGACCGTCTGGTCCAGCCCGGGCTTGGTCACCACGACGAGATCGGGAATCAGAAACTAGTAACCCGCCGTCGAGAAGTTCGATGCGGCGGCGGTCCTCGGGCAGCGCGAGGTACTCCCGCTCTGTCCACGGCCCCACGTGGTCGAGCAGGCTAGCTTGGGCAGGCGACGACATCCGCAGCTCACCTCCACGCGTTCCGGGAGCGACACCATGGTCGCATGCTGCCGGGCAGCACCGACAGTTCTCACCACGCTCGCTGCCTGGCGAGGGGGTGCCGGGGGGAGCGGGGCCGTCACCCTAAACTGAGCACGAGGTGACGGCGTGGTGCCCGGGTGCTACGCCGGTGCGCTGGAGTGCTGGAGTGTTGACAGATCTGCTCGCTCATACCGACGAACGGAGTACCTGGCATGACCGAGGTCTTGCCTCCAGTGACTGCCGCCGTTGGTTCCGCTCAGCATGCGTGGTTGCTTGTCGCGTTGCCGGCCTTCGGTGCGCTGGTGCTGCTGGTCGGTGGCCGCCGCACCAAGGCGTGGGGTCACCTGTTGGGCTGCGCGACGGTGCTCGCCGCCTTCGTCTACGGCGTGGTGCTGTTCTCCGAGTGGCTCGGCTTGGGTGCCGAGGAGCGGACCCGGGAGCTGGACCTGGGCACTTGGTTCGCGGTCAACGCGCTCCAGGCCGACTATGGCCTGCGGCTGGATCCGCTGTCGCTGACGTTCGTGCTGCTGATCACCGGCGTCGGCGGGTTGATCCACATCTACTCGATCGGCTACATGGCGCACGACCCTGGGCGGTACCGGTTCTTCGGGTACCTGAACCTGTTCGTCGCGGCGATGCTCGTCCTGGTTCTCAGCAACAACTTCGTCACGCTCTACCTTGGCTGGGAAGGCGTGGGGCTGGCCTCCTACCTGCTCATCGGCTGGTACCAGAACCGCCCGAGCGCGGCGACGGCGGCGAAGAAGGCGTTCCTGATGAACCGGGTCGGCGATGTCGGCCTGGCCCTGGCGATCTTCTTGATCTGGCGGTCGCTGGGCACCGTGCAGTTCTCCGAGGTGTTCGCTCGCGTGGGGCAGATCGACGGGCCCACTTTGCTGGCGATCACCCTGTTGTTGCTGCTCGGGGCCTGTGGCAAGTCCGGCCAGTTCCCGTTGCAGGCATGGTTGCCCGACGCGATGGAGGGCCCGACCCCGGTCTCGGCGCTGATCCACGCCGCGACGATGGTGACCGCTGGGGTGTACCTGATCGCCCGGTGCCACCCGCTGTACGACCTCAGCGAGACCGGCCGGCTGGTCGTCGCGCTGATCGGGGTGATCACTCTGCTGATCGGGTCGATCATCGGCTGCGCCTACGACGACATCAAGAAGGTGCTGGCTTACTCCACGGTCAGCCAGATCGGTTACATGATCCTCGCGGTCGGGCTGGGCCCGGCCGGGTACGCGCTGGGCATCGCGCACCTGCTCACCCACGGCTTCTTCAAAGCCGGGCTGTTCCTCGGTGCGGGCTCGGTGATGCACGCGATGCACGACGAGGTCGACATGCGCCGGATGGGTGGGCTCGCGCGGCACCTGCCGATCACTTTCGTGATTTTCACCTCGGGTTACCTGGCGCTGGTCGGGTTCCCGTTCCTGTCCGGCTACTACACCAAGGACGCGATCATCGAAGCTGCGTTCGGTGCCGGTGGCTGGCAGGGCTGGACCTTCGGTGGTCTCGCGATGCTGGCCGCCGGGATCACCGCTTTCTACATGACCCGACTGCTGCTTATGACGTTCTTCGGTGCGGAGCGCTGGCGTGACCTGCGCAGCCCCGATGGCCAGAGTTACCACCCGCATGAGTCCCCGCCGGTGATGTGGGCGCCGATGGTGCCACTGGCGATCGGCTCGCTGGTCGGCGGTTTCTTCCTGATCTCGGGTGAGCGGCTGGCGCACTGGTTGGAGCCGTCGGTGGGCACGTTGGCACACAGTGCCGAGGCGCCGTTTCCGCACGAGCTGGTCCCGCTGTTTACCGTGCTGATCTCCGCGGCCGGTGCGCTGCTGGCCTGGCTGGTCGTCGGCAAGCAGCCGGTGCCGGTGCAACGGCCGCAGCGGGTCTCGCTGCCGGTGGCCGCGGCCAGGGCCGACCTCTACGCCAACGCGATCAATGAGACACTCATCGCCCGGCCCGGTACCTGGCTCACCCGGGCGCTCGTTTTTGTGGACAACAAGGGCGTCGACGGGGTGGTCAACGGCACTGCGGCGCTGCTCGGCGGCACGTCGGGGCGGCTGCGCAGGTTGCAGACCGGATTCGTGCGGAGCTACGCGCTGGGCATGCTGGGAGGCTCGGTCGTGGTGATCGCCTTGCTGCTGGTGGTGAGCTACTCATGAGTGGTGGCGGCCTGCTGCTGGCGATGCTGCTGGTACCCCTGGTGGGCAGCGTGGTGGTCGCGCCGATGCGTTCTGCTCCGGCCGCGGCCAAGGTCACCGCGCTGGTGTTCGCCTTGGGCGAGCTGGTGCTGGCCGCGCTGGCCTGGTCGGCGTACCAGCCGGAAGGAGGACGGCTGCAGCTGCTGCTGTCCACCGAGTGGATCCCGGCCTTTGGCGCTCGTTTCGCGCTTGGCGTCGACGGCATCGCGCTGGTGATGATCGCGCTGCTCGCCGTGCTGGTGCCGATCGTGATGGGCTCTTCCTGGGAGGAGAAGCTGCCCGAGGGGCGCACCGTGGCGGGTTTCTACGCCCTGCTACTGGCCGCTCAGTCGATGATGATCGGGGTTTTCGCGGCCACCGACGTGTTCCTGTTCTACCTGTTCTTCGAGGTCATGCTGGTGCCGATGTACTTTTTGATCGGCCGCTTCGGTGGGCCGCGACGGCAGTACGCGGCGGTGAAGTTCTTCCTCTACTCGCTGCTCGGCGGGCTGGTCATGCTGGCCAGTGTGATCGGCGTGTTCGTGGTGAGCGCCGATCAGCTGGGTCAGGGCACCTTCGACTGGGCCACTCTGGTGCGCATCGCCAACGACATCCCGGAGAACACCCAGATCTGGCTGTTCCTCGGGTTCTTCGTCGCTTTCGCGATCAAGGCGCCGCTGGTGCCGTTGCACACCTGGCTGCCCGACGCCGGTGCGGAAGCCCCGGTGGGTGCTGGTGTGCTACTGGTCGGGGTGATGGACAAGGTCGCCATTTACGGTTTCCTGCGTTACTGCCTGCCGCTGTTTCCCGACGCGTCGCGCGCGCTGGCCCCGCTGGTGCTGGTGCTTGCCGTCGCCGGGATCCTCTACGCCGCGCTGCTCGCCGTCGGCCAGTCCGACCTGAAAAGGTTCGTGGCCTACACCTCAGTGGCGCATTTCGGTTTCATCGCGCTGGGGGTCTTCGCCTTCTCCACCCAGGGGCAGGCCGGTGCGGTGCTGTACATGGTCAATCACGGCATCTCCACCGGGATGCTGTTCATCGTGGTCGGCATCCTGATCGCCCGCGGTGGCTCCCGGCTGATCAGTGACTACGGCGGGGTAGCCGCGCTGGCTCCGGTGCTGGCCGGGATGATGCTGATCGCCGGGCTGTCCTCGCTGGCGCTGCCCGGCACCAACTCGTTCGTCTCGGAGTTCCTGGTGCTGGTCGGCTCCTACCCGCGCCAGCCGGTGTTCACGATCCTGGCCACGACGGGCATCATCCTGGCCGCGTTGTACGTGCTGTGGGTCTACCAGCGGGTCATGCAGGGTCCGGTACGGGGCGCGGCCGTGGTCGGAGTGTTGGCAGAGGGGCCGGGGACCGCGACGGCCCCGGAAGCGGCGGTGCAGCGGCAGCGCGCCCGGTTCCCTGATCTGTCGATCCGCGAGGTCGTTGTGCTGGCGCCGCTGGTGGCGCTCATTCTGTTGCTCGGGTTCTATCCACAGCCAGTGTTGGATGTGATCAACCCTTCGGTCGGGGCCACGCTTACCGAGGTCGGCCTCACCGACCCGGTCGTCGAGCAGGGAGGCAACTGAGGTGCTCGACGGTGAGTCGCTGGGGGTAGTTCTGACGCAGGTGCTGACCCAGGTGCTGACCCAGGTCTCGCAGGTGCAGGCGCCTGCGATCGACTACGGGGCGGTCGCTCCGGTGTTGGTGGTACTCGGGGCGGCCTGCATCTCCGTGCTGGTGGAGGCATTCGTCCCGCGCGCGGGACGGTGGCCGGCCCAGGTCGGACTGTGCCTGCTCACCCTGGTGCTGGCGGGTGCGGCGCTGGGCATGCACCTGTACTCGTTCTCCCGAGGCGACGTCGGCGACGTCGTGACGCTGTCCGCGACGGTGGCCGTCGACGGCCCCACGTTGTTCCTGTGGGGCACCCTGCTGGCGCTGGGTCTGGGCGCGGTGCTCCTCATCGCGGATCGGACGGTCGAACCCGGGGGTGCGTTCACCGCCGACGCCGCGGTGCGCCCGGGTACCGCAGCCGATCGTGCACAGACCGGTACCTCGACAGGCACGTTGACCGAAACCACGATGCAGACCGAGGTTTTCCCGCTGTTCTTGTTCTCGCTGGGCGGGATGATGGTCTTCACTGCGGCCAACGACCTGCTCACCATGTTCATCGCGCTGGAGGTGCTCAGCCTGCCGCTGTACCTGATGTGCGGGCTGGCCCGGCGACGCCGGTTGCTGTCTCAAGAGGCGGCCGTCAAATACTTTCTCTTAGGCGCATTCTCCTCAGCGTTTTTTCTTTACGGGGTGGCCCTGCTGTATGGCTACGCGGGTTCGGTGAACCTGGCTGCGATCGCCGAGGCGTCCGTCGGGAGCGACCGGCCGGACGCTCTCCTGCTGGTCGGGCTCGCGCTGCTGGTGGTCGGGTTGCTGTTCAAGGGCTCGGTCGGGCCGTTCCATACCTGGACTCCGGACGTCTACCAGGGCGCGCCGACACCGGTGACGGCGTTCATGGCGGCCTGCACCAAGGTCGCGGCCTTCGGTGGCATCCTGCGGGTACTGACGGTGGGCTTTGAGGGCACCCGCTGGGAGTGGCGTGGCCTGCTGTGGGGGGTGGCGATCGTCTCGATGGTGATCGGCGCGGTGCTGGGGCTGACCCAGACCGACGTCAAGCGCATGATCGCTTACTCGTCGGTGGCACACGCGGGCTTTCTGCTGGTCGGGGCGATCGCGCTGACCGAGCAGGGCCTGTCCGGCACGATGTTCTACCTGCTCGCCTACGGTTTCACCACGCTGGCCGCGTTCGGTGTGGTCACCCTGGTGCGCGACGCCAACGGTGAGGCCACCCACCTGTCGCAGTGGGCGGGGTTGGCCAAGCGCTCGCCGTTGACCGCCGCGGTCTTCGCTTTCCTGCTCTTCGCGCTTGCTGGCATTCCGCTGACCAGCGGTTTCACCGGTAAGTTCGCGGTGTTCAGCGCCGCGCTGGCGGACGGGATGGCGCCGCTGGTGGTGGTGGCCCTGGTGGCCAGTGCGGTGGCCGCGTTCTTCTATCTACGGGTGGTGGTACTGATGTATTTCAGCGAACCTGCCGCCGACGGTCCGACGGTGAGCGTGCCGGGGGCATTCACCACTGCCGCGATCACGCTCGGCGTGGTGATCACCCTGCTGCTCGGGGTGCTGCCCGCCTTCGCCTTGGACTGGGCCGCGCTCGGCGTGTTCACCTCCTGATCCGGTGATGAACGGGTCGACATCTCAGCAGGTCGCCGGTGTGGAGCTGGCCGACCCGGCGCTGCGCGCCTTCCTGGAACAGGGCTTGACTCGGGTCGAGGAGCTGCTGCACCGGGAGTTGCAGAGCGAGTTCCACTTCCTCACCGAGACCTCGCTGCACCTCGTCGACGCCGGAGGCAAGCGGTTCCGTCCGCTGTTCACCCTCCTTGCCAGCCAGTTTGGCTCCGACCAGGAGGCAACGGCGGACGTGGTGCGCGCGGCTGCGGTCGTGGAGCTGGTGCATCTCGCCACGCTCTATCACGACGACGTGATGGACGACGCCACCATGCGCCGGGGGGCGGCGAGCGCCAACGCCCGGTGGGACAACACGGTCGCGATCCTTACCGGTGACTTCCTGTTCGCGCATGCCTCCCGACTGGTCGCCGACCTCGGACCGGAGGCGGTGCGGATCATCGCCTGCACCTTCGCCGAGCTGGTCACCGGCCAGATGCGCGAGACCCTGGGCCCGGTCTCCGGGGATGACCCGGTGGCGCACTACCTGGCGGTGATCGCGGAGAAGACCGGCTCGCTGATCGCCACCGCGGGCCGCTACGGCGCGATGTTCTCTGGTGCTTCCCAGGAGCGGATCGACGCGCTGCGCCGGTTCGGCGCGAAGATCGGCATCGCGTTCCAGATCTCCGATGACATTATCGACATCGCCTCGCCAGCCGCCCAGTCCGGCAAGACGCCGGGGACCGATCTGCGCGAGGGGGTCCGCACCCTGCCGATGCTCTACGCCTTGACCGAACCCGGCGTCGACCGGCTCCACGTGCTGCTGGCTGGCCCGCTCACTGACGACACCCTGATCGCCGAGGCGTTGAACCTACTGCGCAGCTCCCCCGGCCTGGACCGGGCGGCGGTCGCCCTACGCTCTTACACCGACTCCGCCCGCGCCGAACTAGCAGTGCTCCCTCCCGGCCCCGCCAGAGACGCCCTCTTCTCCGTCACCACCTACCTCCTAGCTCGCACCGCCTGAGCCCCTTTGCTGCGCACTCTGGATGCAGACTGCGGTTAATTTCGGCCTCAAGAGGAGCGTTCTGCATCCAGCCTGCGCGGGAAGGGGGGCTGGAGGGAGGCCAGTTGTGGGGCGGTTTCGTAGGTCACCGCGTCGGCGTGTAGGGGCATTACGGCGGTGGCGCGGAGGGCTGCTTTGGTAGCGATCACGAGGTCGCGGGGGGATGCGGCGGCTCGGCGGGCGAGATTTACGGCGGCGGCCACCACAGCGTCGTGGGCGGCAGGTGAGCGGGGTTCGTCGCCGTCCGTCTCGATCAAGCGGTAGGCCAGGCCGGTGCGTACTGCTTCCCGGGCGTCCAGCGGCTCACCGAACAGTGTCATCGCGGCGGCGGTCTGGGGGCCTGCGACGCGTTGCACCAGCCACGTCATGCCGCCGCCGGGATGGATGCCCAGTTGCAGGAAGCGGGCGTCGAAAAACGCGCCGGGGCCGACCAGACGCAGGTCGCAGGCCAGTGCCAGGTTGAGGCCAGCGCCCACGGCAGGCCCGTTGACCGCGGCGATAGTGGGCACCGCGGCGTTTGCCACCGCGAGGAAGCCGGCGTAGATGCGGTGCAGGTCGGTCGCCGAGCCGGACTTACCCGCGGCGGAGAGTGCGCCGAGGTCACCCCCAGCGCAGAACGCGGGCGGGGCGCCGGTGACCACGATGGCGTGCACTGATTCGTCGTGGTCGCATTCCTCGATGGTACGAGCCAACCGGTCGGACAGATCAAGGGTCAGGGCATTGCGGTGGGCCGGATCGGACACCGTCACCACAGCGACGCCACCCCGCCGCTCCACAAGTACCTCCACCCGTGAGTGTGTATCAGTGCCATAGGTCGCATCGCCACTCACGGGTCGCGCAGCGGCACGCGTTCCAGCAGGGTGGAGAGAACCACGGTGGAGACCGTCCGGTCCACGAATTCCACCGCCCGGAGCCGTTCCAGCACGGTCTCCAGCTGCGCGATGCCCCCGGTGCGGAGGTGCACGATCGCGTCCGCCGCGCCGGACACCGTGTATGCTGCCACCACCTCGGGCAGCGGTGCCAGGCCGGCCCGGATTCGGGTGGGGGACACGTTGCCCCGGCAGTGCACCTCGACGAAGGCCTCAGTGCCCCAGCCCAATGCCCCAGGGTCGACTACGGCGGTGAAGCTGCGCAGCACCCCGGCGTCAAGCAGCTTGTCCACCCGGCGCTTCACGGCGGGAGCCGAGAGCCCGACGATATTGCCGATCTCCGTGTAGCTGGAGCGGGCGTCAGCAACCAGCTGCGCCACGATCTGCCGATCAATCGCGTCCATGCGCAATATTCTGCGGGTCTCCAGGCAACACAAACACATTGATCTCTGATAAAAGGGCTCTCTACCATCGAATCATGTCATCTGCTCTGCGGTCGGTGCGGTCGGTGCGCTGGGGAACTGCCCGCCGGTACCTCATGTGCGCACCGCGCTACTTCGCGGTGAGCTACATGATCAATCCGTGGATGGATCCCAGCAGGCCGGTGGATGCTGCGCGGGCGATGGCGCAGTGGACAGCGCTGGCTGACACCTACCGCGCACTCGGGCATACCGTGGAGCTGATCGACCCCAAGCCGGGCCTGCCGGACATGGTGTTCGCGGCCAACGCCGCCACGGTGATCGGTGGTGTCGTATTGGGTGCCCGGTTCCGGGACGTGCAGCGGGCCACCGAGGCAGAGCATTACCGGCGCTGGTTCGGCGTACCCGACATGGTGATGCCCCGCGCGGTCAACGAGGGCGAGGGAGATCTGCGCTGGACCGGCCGGCTGCTACTGGCCGGCACCGGGTTCCGCACCGAACCTGCGGCACATCTAGAGGCGCAGGAGGTACTCGGGGTGCCGGTGATCTCACTGCGACTGGTCGACCCCTACTACTACCATCTCGACACCTGCTTGCTGGTGCTCGACGACTCCCCGTCACAACCGCTGATCGTCTACTACCCGGCGGCGTTCTCGCCCGGCTCGCGGCGGGTGCTGGCGCGGCTGTTCCCCGACGCGATGATCGCCAGCGCGACGGACGCGGCGTGCCTGGGACTCAACGGCGTGTCCGACGGTCACTCAGTGGTGCTGCCCGTCGAGGCGGTGAATCTGGGCCGCGAGCTGGCCACTCGCGGTTTCGAGCCGGTGTTCGTCGACATCTCAGAACTCCGTCGGGCCGGTGGTGGCCCCAAATGCTGCACCCTGGAAATCCGTTCATAATCCCGCGTGCCAGAGTTGTCGTTATGGAAGCGAGGACGCGGTACGAGCAGGCCGCCGATCGTGCCGTGGAGTGGCTGGCGATCCGGTTGCGCGACGATGGCTCGTACGGTCCCGAAGCCGATGATCTGGCCTGCTACTACAAGTCCCCGTACCTTTTTCAGTTGTCCGGCCGAGCTGGGGAAGCCGCTTGCCTGCTGACGTTCATCCGGGACCGGTTCATGCGCCCCGACCACGACTTCACCACTTCGGCCGGTCACAAGAGCGATAACGCCGTCTTTACCGAGTACTGGGCCTACCCGAACGGTTGGCTTGCGATGGCCGCACAACGGATGGGTCGTTTTGACGTCGCCTATCCCGCCTTGGAGTATCTGCGGTCGTACCATGATCCTGAACAGGGCGGCTTTCTCGGCGCGAATGGGGCGGATGCCCTCACTACCGCGCACCTCGGATTGGTCTGCCTGTACTTCGGTGATCTGGAGCGCGCGCACGGCGCGGGCCGTTGGCTGGCGCGGTTGCTCGCGATCCAGCCGGACCTGGGGGAAGGACTGTTGCTGCGCCGGGACCGCTCCGGGCACATCGTTCGTGACATACCCGAAGGCCAGGCCGTCTTCCACCTCGTGAGCGCCCACGAGCCGGACCAGGCGTACTTCATGATCGGCTACCCGGTCGCATTCCTGGCTAAGCTGTTTGAAGCAACAGCCGACGATGCGCACCTGCGGGCCGCCCGTGGCTACCTCGACTTCGGGCTGTCGTGCAACGGCAATCTTCGGTCCTGCCCCACCAGTCACAAGGTGGCTTGGGGAGCCGCCATCCTCGCCAGGATCACCGGCGACGCGCGCTGCGCGGAGCTGGCGGTGTCCATCGCTGACCATTTACTCGATATCCAGGATTCCAGTGGTGCCTGGCTTGTCGACCAGCCGGCGCACACCACGTTCGACCAAACCGCCGAGATCGCTATTTGGTTACAGGAGATCAGTGCCGAACTGCGGACACCGCGCGGAACCCGGTAGCCGGTGGGCGCGTTGCAGTGAGTGGGGCCCGAACACACCGGGAGGTCGACCACTGTGCATAACCACGTCAACGGGCTGAAGACTGCGCTGCTGCTCGGCGGGCTGTCGGCGCTGGTCGTGCTGATCGGGTCGTTCTTCGGCAGCACCGGAGTGCTCATCGCATTGGTACTCGTGGTCGGGATGAACGCCTACGCCTACTTCAACTCGGACAAGTTGGCCCTGCGAGCCATGCACGCGCGGCCGGTGTCCGAGCCTGAGCAACCCACGATGTATCGGATCGTGCGGGAGCTGGCTACTGACGCACGCCAGCCGATGCCGCGGCTGTACGTCAGTCCCACCCAGGCCCCCAACGCCTTCGCTACCGGCCGCAATCCGCGCCACGCGGCGGTGTGTTGCACCGTCGGGATCCTCGAACTGCTGGATGAGCGCGAACTGCGCGGGGTGCTCGGTCATGAGCTGTCGCACGTCTATAACCGGGACATCCTGATCTCGTCGGTGGCCGGGGCGCTGGCCGGTATGGTGTCGGCGTTGTCGAACCTGGCGATGTTCGCGGGGATCTTCGGTGGTGGTGGCGACGATCGTCCGAACCCGGTCGCCATGATCCTCATCGCGTTGCTCGGTCCGATCGCGGCGGGCATCGTGCAGATGGCGGTGAGCCGATCGCGGGAGTACCAGGCCGACGCCTCCGGTGCGCAGCTCACCGGTGACCCGCTGGCGCTGGCCAGTGCACTGCGCAAGCTGGAGTACGGCACCCGGGCGGCGCCGCTTCGTCCGGAGCCAGCGCTGGCCTCGCAGTCCCACCTCATGATTGCCAACCCGTTCCGGCCGGGTGACGGTGCCGCCCGGTTGTTCTCCACCCACCCACCGATCGCGGAACGGGTGCACCGCCTCGAGGAGATGGCTCGGCACCAACTGCCCTGACGTCAGCGCGCGGAGCGGGCGACCTCCATGACGTACTGGCCGTAGCTGGACTTCGCCAGCGCCTGGCCCAGGGCAAAGCACGCTTCGGCGTCGATGAAACCCATCCGCAGAGCGATCTCCTCCAAGCAGGCGATCCGCACGCCCTGGCGGTGCTCGAGTACCTGGACGAACTGACCGGCCTCCAGCAGTGACTCGTGGGTTCCGGTGTCCAGCCAGGCGAACCCGCGGCCCAGGTCGATCATCGTCGCCCGGCCTTCCTGTAGGTAGTGCAGGTTCACGTCGGTAATCTCCAACTCGCCGCGGGTGGAGGGGGCGAGCGAGCGAGCGACCTTGACGACGTCGTTGTCGTAGAAGTACAAACCGGTGATCGCCCGGTTCGAGCGGGGCGCCGCCGGCTTCTCCTCAATGGAGATCAATTTGCCGGTGCCGTCGACCTCGCCGACCCCGTAGCGCTGCGGATCCTTGACCGGGTACCCGAACAGCACACAGCCGTCCACGGTGGCCACACATCGTTGGAGCGTGGTGGAGAAGCCGTGGCCGTAGAAGATGTTGTCGCCCAAAACGAGGGCTACCGGGTCGTCGGCGATGAAGTCCGCGCCGATCACGAATGCCTCGGCCAAGCCATTGGGCTGGGGCTGTTCGGCGTAGCTCAGCCGCAGCCCCAGCGTGGCGCCGTCCCCGAGCAGGCGGCGAAACAGCGGCAGGTCCACCGGGGTGGAGATGATCAGGATCTCCCGGATCCCGGCCAGCATGAGCACCGAGAGCGGGTAGTACACCATCGGCTTGTCGTACACCGGCAGCAGCTGCTTGGATACAGCTTGAGTGATTGGATGCAGCCGGGTGCCGCTGCCGCCGGCGAGGACGATCCCCCTCACCGGTAGTTGGTGAACTGCAAGGCGACGCCGAAGTCGCGGCCCTTCAACAGGGCGATGACGGCTTGCAGGTCATCTTTCTTCTTGCCCGAGACACGGAGCTGATCGCCCTGGATCTGGGCCTGGACACCCTTGAGCTTCTCGTCGCGTACCGCCTTGGCGATCTCCTTGGCTTTGTCCTGGCTGATGCCCTGCAGGATGCGTCCGGTGGTCCGGTAGACCTTGCCCGAGACGGCTGGCTCGTCCACCTCGAAGGACTTCAGCGAGATGCCCCGCTTGACCAGCTTGCCCTGCACCACGTCGACGGCGGCGCGGCACCGCTCCTCGGTCTCGGCCTCGATAGTCATCGCCTCCTCACCGGCCCAGGTCACCTTCGCGCCGGTACCTCGGAAGTCGAACCGGGTCGACAGTTCCTTGGCCGCCTGGTTGAGCGCGTTGTCCACCTCCTGCCGGTCGACCTTGCTGACCACATCGAACGACGGATCCGCCACCGCATCCTCCTCCTGTTCCAGCTGGGTGCCGACCTTACTCGCCAGGCCCGCATCACCCTGTGTATCGTTGCGCACGGCCGGCGCAACCGGCCCCAGGCGGGTTGCCCGAGCGGCCAATGGGAGCGGACTGTAAATCCGTCGGCTGATGCCTTCCAAGGTTCGAATCCTTGACCCGCCACCCAGCAGGAACGGCTCCTGACCAGCGGAAACATGGTTGGGGTCCGGGTTTCGTCGTGTCCGGTGTTGTCCGATCGTGCCCGGCTGTCTACGGCTAGTCGCGCCCTATACGCGCCCTAGCGCCCGGCCCATGAGGCGACTGCTGGATTTTGTGGCTGTCTGGGCGGCGGTTCCGGCTGCGTCCGGCTTACAGGTCAGCTCGTCCGCCCTACGGTTTGCCACCGGCGCCAACGGGCCGAAGCGGCGGGGTTGACTTGGAGGAACGCTCTCGTTACTTCTCCACGTTTCTCAGTACTTCTCGACGTTCGACAGCCCAGCGACGGCCCGAGTATCGATCTTGCACGCCGGGAGTCGTGTGGCGCACTCGACGGGATGCTACACGCTGCCCACCCGCCGCAGTTGCTCTTGCGGCTGGCCATCCCGAGACCTGCTCGC
>DATEMN010000002.1:0-7844 GCA_035275565.1 Pseudonocardiaceae bacterium
CGCTGGTCGAGATCGCCAGGACCAGCCTGCCGGCCAGTCGTGGGGCGAGCAGCCCAGTGTCCCAGGACGGCGACGCCGCCTGAGCGCAGCGAGCCCCGCCGGTCCTTGCACCGAACGAACCCCCCGGGTTGCCGCTGCGCGCGGACTGCTCCGACGCCGGGAACGGGAACGCGCGAGACGCTTCCTCGTCGAGGGTGCGCAGGCCGTGCGCGAGGCGGTCAGGTACGGATCGGTGCAGGAGCTGTTCGTCACCGAGCGTGCCGCTACCCGGCATCCTGACCTGCTCGATGTTCCCGGTGCTGCGGTGTCCCTGATCACCGAGAGGGCCGCCGCGGGGCTGTCCGAGACGGCCACCCCGCAAGGCATCGTGGCTGTCTGCGCCGTGCTCGGACGCCCTGTGGCGGACGCGCTGCGCGGCACCCGACTGGTCGCGGTGTTGTCAGAAGTGTCCGACCCGGGCAACGCCGGTACGGTCATCCGGGTAGCTGACGCCGCTGGGGCCGGCGCGGTGCTCTTCGCTGGGAGTACCGTCGATCCGCACAACGGGAAATGCGTGCGGGCCTCCACCGGCAGCCTGTTTCACCTCGCGCTGGGCGTCGAGCCCGATCCCCAGCGGGCCGTCGCGGCGTGCCGGCAGGCCGGGTTACAGGTCCTGGCGGCCGACGCCGGAACCGGTGTCGACCTCGATGACGTGGTCGACGCCGGAATCTTGACGGCGCCGACCGCGTGGTTGTTCGGCAGTGAGGCCCACGGGCTGGACCGTGAGCTGCGCGCGGCTGCCGACGGCACGGTGGCTGTCCCATTGCACGGGCGTGCGGAGAGCCTCAATCTGGCCACCGCGGCCGCGGTCTGCCTGTATGCCAGCGCGCGGGCGCACCGCCGGCGGCCTACCTCCGGACCGATCACCTAGAATCTGGCGGGAACTGTCCGAATACCGGCGCGATAGGCCCCGATATCGGTGGTCCACCGGAGGCCCAGGAGCCCCTCATCCTTATGTCTGGAACCAACGACGCCTACGACCCCAAGCAGGTCGCTGTGCTGGCCCCAGCTGTGCTGGCCCAGGCCGTCAAGGACGCCGAGAAGGCATTCGCTCAGGCGGCAGACCTCGAGGAGCTGGCCGCGGTCAAACCCGGCCATCTCGGTGATCGGTCGCCGCTGCTGACCGCCCGCCGCGAGATCGGTGCGCTCCCACCGCACGCTCGCGCCGAGGCCGGCAAGCGGCTCAACTCCAGCCGCACGGCCGTGCAGGCAGCCTTCGACCAGCGCCGCGCCGCGCTACAGGCACAGCGCGACTCCAGCATGCTGCGGGCCGAGGCGGTCGACGTCACGCTGCCGTGGGACCGCATACCCACCGGCGCCCGGCACCCGATCACCACGCTCTGCGAGCGTATCGCCGACGTGTTCGTCGCCATGGGCTATGAGGTCGCCGAGGGCCCCGAACTCGAGGCTGAGTGGTTCAACTTCGATGCGCTCAACTTCGGTAAGGACCACCCGGCCCGCACCATGCAGGACAGCTTTTACGTGGCACCCGAGGGATCTGGGATGGTTCTGCGCACCCATACCTCTCCGGTGCAGGTGCGCACCTTGCTGGAGCGGGAACTACCGGTGTACGTGGTTTGCCCGGGACGGACGTTCCGGAGCGACGCCCTAGACGCTACCCACACCCCGGTCTTCCACCAGGTCGAAGGGCTCGCGGTGGACAAGGGCATCACCATGGCGCATCTCAAGGGCACTCTGGACGCTTTCGCGCGAGCGATGTTCGGCCAGACCTCCCGGACCCGGTTGCGGCCTTCGTTCTTCCCCTTCACCGAGCCCTCCGCCGAGGTCGATGTGTGGTTCCCGGAGCGCAAGGGCGGCCCAGGCTGGGTCGAGTGGGGTGGCTGCGGCATGGTCAATCCGAATGTCCTTCGCGCGTGCGGTGTCGACACCGCGGTCTACTCCGGCTTCGCCTTCGGGATGGGCATCGAGCGCACCCTGATGTTCCGCAACGGGATCGCCGATATGCGGGACATGGTCGAGGGTGACGTCCGGTTCACCTGTGCATTCGGAACGGAGGTCTGAACCGATGCGCGTTCCGGTGTCATGGCTGCGTGATCACGTCGCCCTCCCTGAGGGCACCGCGGCTCCGACCGTGGCGGAGATTGCCGGTGCCCTCGTGCGGGCCGGCCTCGAAGTCGAAGCGGTGCACCACCTCGGCCCGGTGAGCGGGCCGCTCGTGATGGGTCGAGTCGTGGAGATCGAGGAACTGGCCGGCCTCACCAAGACCATCCGGTACTGCCTGGTCGATGACGGCGAACCGGCGCCTCGCGGGGTCATCTGCGGTGCCACCAACTTCGGCGTGGGTGATCTGGTGGTGGTGGCCCGACCCGGGGTGGTGCTGCCGGGTGACGTTGCGATCGCGGCGCGAACCGCCTACGGCCGGACGTCCGAGGGGATGCTCTGCTCGGCCGCTGAGCTCGGCCTCGGCGACGACCACACCGGGATCATGGTGCTACCGGCGGGCACCGCCGTCCCCGGGGGAGATGCCGTCAACCTGCTCGGTCTGGATGATGCGGTGATCGAGTTGGCGATCACCCCGGACCGCGGGTATTGCCTCTCGGTGCGTGGACTGGCCCGCGAGCTGGCCATCGCCTTCGAGGCTCCCTACGGGGACCCGGGCCTGCTGGCGGTGCCACAGACTTCCTACGCCGCTCGGCTAGTGCATATCGCCGACGAGCGCGGGTGCCGCCGGTTCGTGATCCGTCGGGTGTCGGGCGTGGACCCGAGTGCTGCGTCTCCCTGGTGGATGCGCCGCAGGTTACTGCTCGCCGGGATGCGGCCGATCTCGCTGGCCGTCGACGTCACCAACTACGTGATGCTGGAGCTCGGGCAGCCGCTGCATGCTTTCGACGCCGCCAAGCTGAACGGCGACCTCGTCGTCCGCCGAGCCGCCAAGGGGGAGAAGCTCACGACGTTGGATGGGGTGTGCCGGGAACTGGACCCAGACGACATGGTGATCTGCGATACCAGCGGCCCGGTGTCCCTGGCTGCGGTGATGGGCGGGGAGAGCACCGAAGTCGATCTGCAGACGACTAGCCTGCTCCTGGAGGCGGCGACCTGGGACCCAGCCTCGGTGGCCCGCACCGCCCGCCGGCACAAGTTGCCCAGTGAGGCGGCTCGGCGTTTCGAACGCGGGGTGGATCCCGCCCTGCCACCGGTTGCCGCCGAGCTCGCCGCGATATTGCTGACCCGCTACGGCGGTGGGGAGATCCAGCCGGGCCGCACCGATGTCGGAACATTGCGCCGGCCAACGCCGGTGACGATGCCGATCGACCTGCCGGATCGGGTGGCCGGGCGGCGCTATCAGAACGGCGCCACGGTGCGCCGGCTTTCCCAGATCGGCTGTTCTGTGGAGGTCGGCGGTACCAACGGCACCACGACGGTTACCGCCGTCCCACCGTCCTGGCGGTCCGATCTGTCCCAACCCGCCGACCTCGTCGAGGAGGTGCTGCGACTGGAAGGTTACGACACCATCCCCTCCGAGCTGCCGCCAGCACCACCCGGTCGCGGCCTGTCCGCCGAGCAGCGTCGCCGCCGTACGATCTCCCGGACTCTGGCCGGCGCGGGCTACGTGGAGGTGCTGCCCAGCCCGTTCGTCTCAGCCGGCATCTGGGACGCCTTCGGGCTGCCCGACGACGATCCCCGGCGGCACACCGCTGCGCTGCTGAACCCGCTGGAATCCGACCGCGACCGGCTGTCCACCACGCTGTTGCCCGGTTTACTCGAGGCCCTGGTTCGCAATGTCGCCCGGGGGCAGCGCGACGTCCTGCTCTACGGCATCGCCCCGGTCGTGCAGCCATCCGCCACTGCCGTGCCGCTACCCGACGTGGGGATCGACCGACGACCCAGCGACGCCCAGCTCGCCGCGCTGACTCGTGCGCTACCCGGGCAGCCGCTGCACGTGGGTGTGGTGTTCGCCGGGCAGTGGGAGCGTCCCGGTTGGTGGAGTACCAGTCGGGCGGCTACCTGGGCTGACGCCGTGCAGGCCGCGCGGCTGGTCGGCGATGCCGCCGGAGTCGAGCTTGCGGTTCGAGCTGCGCGGACCGCACCGTGGCATCCCGGCCGATGCGCCCAGCTGGACGTGGACGGCCATGTGGTGGGGCATGCCGGGGAGCTGCACCCCGCTGTGGTCGAGGCGCTGGGGCTACCGTCGCGGACCTGTGCCATGGAGCTCGATCTCGACGCGCTGCCGCTGACCGAACGGCGGCCCGCCCCAGTGATCTCGCTCTACCCGCCGATGCTGCAGGACGTCGCGTTGGTGGTGGATGCGGCCGTGCCCGCCGCCGAGCTGGCCGCCACGTTGCGCCGGGGCGCCGGCGAACTGCTGGAAGACCTGCGCTTGTTCGACGTCTACACCGGCGGCCAGATCGGCGAGGGCAAGCGATCATTGGCTTTCGCGCTACGGTTCCGCGCCCCAGACCGCACTCTCACCGCCACCGAAGCCACCGCCGCCCGCGACGCCGCGGTAGCCGCCGCCATCCAAACCCACCACGCCACCCTGCGCTCCTGACGCGGTGTTCTGGGGGCCAGAACGCACTTATCTGGGTTTAATAACTGCGTTCTGGCCCAGACTGGGGGCCTGACAGTGCGTGGTTGAATGACGTTGCACTAGTGTGCATAATCATTCGTATGGTGTTCAGGGTCGGGGTGGCTGGGGCGAGTGGGTACGCGGGCGGGGAGCTGCTCCGGCTGCTGCTGGGTCACCCGGAGATCGAGATTGGTGAGCTGACGGCGGGTGCCAACGCCGGCAGCACGCTCGGCGAGCACCACCCGCACCTCGTCCCGCTGGCGGCGCGCATCCTGGCTGACACCACGGCAACGCGGCTGGCGGGGCACGACGCGGTGTTCCTCGCCCTACCACACGGTCATTCCGCGACGCTGGCCGCCGAGCTACCCGAGCACACCGTGGTGATTGACTGCGGGGCCGATCACCGGCTCGTCGACCCAGCCGCCTGGCAGCGCTGGTACGGCTCCGACCACCCCGGGAGCTGGCCCTACGGGTTACCCGAGTTACCCGGTGCGCGCGAGAAGCTGCGGGGAGCCCGCCGTGTCGCGGTGCCCGGCTGCTACCCCACAGTGGTCAGTCTGGCGCTGGCGCCGGCGCTCAACGCCAGGCTGGTCGATCCTGACGTCGTGGTGACCGCGGTGTCCGGCACCTCGGGGGCCGGGCGGGCGCTCAAGCCGCACCTGCTGGCTTCCGAGGTGATGGGTTCGGCCAGCGTCTATGGGGTGGCCGGCGCGCACCGGCACACCCCGGAGATCGCCCAGAACCTCGCCGGCATTGCCGGGCACCCCGTCGCCGTGTCGTTCACCCCGGTACTGGCACCGATGCCACGCGGGATCTTGGCTACCTGCACCGCGGCGCTGCGCCCCGACACCGACCACGCGCTTATCCGCATCGCCTACCACGTCGCGTACGCCGCGGAGCCGTTCGTGCACCTGCTGCCGGCGGGCCGCTGGCCGGCCACCGGCGCCGTGCACGGGTCCAACTCCGTGCAGGTGCAGGTCGCGGTGGACTCCGATGCCGGCCGGCTGGTCGCCGTCGGTGTGGTCGACAACCTCACCAAGGGCACCGCCGGAGCCGCGGTGCAGTGTCTCAATCTGGCACTGGGGCTGCCCGAGACCACCGGCCTACCAGCTTGGGGCATTGCCCCGTGACCCACCACACCGAGCAGGGGAGGACATCGCGATGAGTGTCACCGCGGCCAAAGGTTTCCGGGCAGCCGGAGTCGTCGCCGGCATCAAGGTCAGCGGCGCGCTGGACCTCGCGCTGGTGGTCAACGAAGGACCCTCCACAGTGGCTGCGGGGGTGTTCACCCGCAACCAGGTCAAGGCGGCGCCGGTGCTGTGGTCGGCGCAGGTTCTCACCGGGCGGCGGCTGCGCGCTGTCGTGCTGAACTCCGGTGGAGCCAATGCCTGCACCGGCCATCAAGGATTTCAGGACACTCACGCCACCGCCGAGCGAGTCGCCCAGGTGCTGGACTGCGGGGCGGCCGAGGTCGCGGTGTGCTCCACCGGGCTGATCGGCGAGCGACTGCCGCTAGACGCTGTGCTCGCTGGCGTCGACACAGCCGCCGCGGCGTTGGCTGCAACGTCGGAAGCTGGCCTGGCCGCCGCCACCGCCGTACTCACCACCGACACCGTGCCCAAGCAGGCTGTGGTCACCGGAGCGGGTTGGACGGTGGGCGGGTTCGCCAAGGGAGCCGGCATGGTCGCACCCAGCCTGGCCACCCTGCTCAGCGTGCTCACCACCGACGCCGCCGTTGACGAGTCCACGCTGGACGCTGTGGTGCGCTCCGCCGTCAGCAAGACATTCGAGTGCCTGGACATCGACGGCACCTGCTCGACCAACGACACCATGCTACTCCTGGCGTCGGGCGCCTCGGGGGTCGTACCCGACCAGGCGGAATTCGCCGCGGCGGTGCGGCAGGTGTGTTACGACTTGATCCGCGGCCTCCAGGCCGACGCCGAGGGCGTCACCAAGGAGATCGCGATCACTGTGCGTGGGGCGGCCAGCGACGCTGACGCGATCGTGGCGGCCCACGCCGTCGCCCGAGACAACCTGGTCAAGATCGCCTTCTTCGGCTCCGATCCCAACTGGGGACGGATTGCCGCCGCGGTGGGCGCCTCCACTGCCACGGTGGCCGCTGACACACTGGACATCCGGATCAACGGACTGCTGCTCTGCCAGGGTGGCGCGGCCTCGGAGGATCGCTCGAAGGCGGACCTGTCCGGCCGGGAGATCACCGTGGAGATCGACCTGCACCTTGCCGAGGGCGAAGCCACCGTGTTCACCACAGACCTCTCGCACGGGTACGTCGAAGAGAACAGCGCGTACTCGTCATGATCCCCGCAATGACCCCAGAAGACCTGCTTGCCGGGTCGAGAATCAACACAGCAGCCCGGAAGGCCGCGGTGCTCGTCGAGGCACTGCCCTGGTTGCAGCGCTTCCACGGCGCCACCGTCGTGATCAAGTATGGCGGCAACGCGATGCTGGACGACGAGCTCAAGCGGGCCTTCGCCCAGGACATGGTCTTCCTGCGGCTGGCCGGGCTGCGCCCCGTCGTGGTGCACGGTGGCGGGCCTCAGATCAACGCCATGCTGGATCGGCTGGGCATCGCCGGGGAGTTCCGCGGAGGCTTGCGGGTCACCACCGCCGAGACGATCGACGTGGTGCGCATGGTGCTGTTCGGCCAGGTGGGCCGCGAGCTCGTCGGGCTGATCAACGCGCACGGTCCGTTCGCGGTCGGCATCTCCGGGGAGGACGCGCACCTGTTCACGGCCGCCCGGCGCACCGCCACCGTGGACGGCGAGCAGGTCGACGTGGGGCTGGTCGGCGATGTGGTCGCGGTGAACCCGGCCGCGGTGCTCGACATCGTCAACGCCGGGCGCATCCCGGTGGTGTCCGGTTTGGCCCCGGACGCTGGCGGCGTGGTGCACAACGTCAACGCCGACACCGCTGCCGCGGCGCTGGCCATTGCGCTGGGTGTCGAGAAATTCGTCATGCTCACCGACGTCGAAGGGTTCTACGCTGACTGGCCGGATCGGGCCAGCCTGCTGTCCCAGGTGACCGTGGACCAGCTGGAGCGGCTGCTTCCGGGCCTGTCCGCCGGGATGGCGCCGAAGATGGAGGCGTGCCTGCGCGCGGTGCGGGGCGGGGTGCCACGCGCTCATGTCATCGATGGCCGGGTGGCGCATGCGGTGCTGTTGGAGGTGTTCACCACCGAAGGGGTGGGGACGATGGTGCTACCTGAGGAGGGTCACGACTGATGCCTACCGCGAACTACCAGCGGCGCTGGCAGGCC
>DATEMN010000003.1:0-2526 GCA_035275565.1 Pseudonocardiaceae bacterium
CGCCCACCCGCCATTCGGCTCCGAATGGCGGTCCACGGGCATGACGGGGATGCTATTCGGATTTGAGAGGGAGTGGGGAGCGGGGAATGGGGTCTAGGCAGGAGACTAGGACCTCGCGGGATTGGGGGGCGGTGACGACGGCATCGTCGCGGTCTCGGTAGACGAGCTCGCCGTCGGTGTCGATCTCCAGGACGTAGCCGGCCTCGGCGAGCTGGGTCTCATCAAGGTCGACTAGCCGTTCAACCCGGCTGGGCACCACCCGGTAGATCGGCCACGGAAGATCGCCGTAGGTCTGGTGCAACTCGTCGATCAGGTAGGCCATCTGCTGTTGCCAGGGCAGTGGCATCTCCTCGGCCAGCGACCGGGGCAGTACCACATAGCCGTCATCGACTCCCAGCTTGGTCCGCGCGAGATGGTCCCGTAGCGGAGTGGCTGAAGCCGGCCGACCGGCCGGTCGTGAGATCGGGTCCGACGCGTACACTGTCACCTCCGGGTATCAGGCCTGCTCGGCGACCGGCACCCCGGGCCGGACCGCGAGTGGCATCAGTTCCTGCTCGTCGAAACTCACGGCCCGCTGCCGCAACGGCACCGTCTGGTTGGCCGCCTCGACCATCTGACCGTTACCCAGGTACATCGCAACGTGGTGGATGGTATCGGGGTTCGAGGTGTCATAAGCCCAGAACAACAGGTCGCCGGGTTGCGCCTGGCGCACCGGCAGCTGGGCACCGGCCCAATACTGCTGCCGCGACACCCGAGGCAGCGTGACGCCAGCCGACTCGTAGGCTCGCAACATCAGCCCTGAGCAGTCGTAGGAATCAGGGCCGGTGGCGCCCCAGACGTAGGGCTTGCCAACTTCGCCGAGGGCGAACTGCATCGCCCGCCCCGCAATCTCAGTGGGTGCTGGGAGCGGGGTGGTGCAGGAGGCTTGGACGAACTCCGCGACGTCGCCGCCCACGGTATTGATCACGTTGACGGCCAGCGGTTCCCACTGGTGGTACCGCAACGGGAAAGCCGACCGCTCGATCGCCTGCGCGATGTCGCCCGGCCGCCGGGTTTCCCAGTTGGGTACGGTCAGCAACACGTCGTAGAACTTGTTGATCTGGTAGACGGGATCGGTGACCTGGGCAACGCTGCCCCAGCCCATAGAGGGACGCATCTGGAAGATGCCCAGCGAGTCCCGGTCGCCGTAGTCGAGGTTGTGTAGCCGGGACTCGGTCATCCCGGCCTGGATGGCGATCTGCCAGGCCCGCGGCGGCAGCCCACGCTGCTTGCCGATAGCGATGATCAGGTCGACGATGGCCCGCTGCTCGGCGTCGAGGTCCTCGACCTGGACGGCCACCCGTGGCGCTTCCCGCGGATCGGTGGACGCGAGCACCGATCCGCACGGTGCCCCGAACACCCAGTCGCCGGAACCGACACCGCCGAGCAGGACGGAGATCGCGGACACCGCGATCAGGACGCCCAACAAGCCGACGACCAGCAGACCGACCAGCCATCGCCGCACGGCTCAACCCGCCCGCTGGTAACCGGACACTCGCCACCCGGTGGGGGTGGAGATGAGCAGCAGCCGGACCACCACCACGCTGGTCGGCACGTCCACCTCGGCCGAGCTCGCGCTGAAGCTGACCGTGCGCGGCTCACCGGTGATCTTCGCTGTAGGCACGTTCGCCGGATCGACCGAGCCCAGTTCGGGAAACAACTCGTCAGTGGTGTAGGGCCGCAGCTGCTCGGCCCACCGCGCGGAGTTGATGCCCTTCGGAACGGTCAGGAACGCCTGCACCCAGGAGCGCGCGACGGTCAGCGCAGCAGCCGGGGCTGGGGCGCTGGGATCGGGCGCCTGGGGCAGCCCGCCCAAGGCGGGTTCAGGCACCACCGCCATTCGGGTGGCCGGTGGCAACGGGTCGACCCGAGGGCGGTTCGCCGAGGTTGCCGGGGTTGGGTTGGCGCTCCTGCTCTCGGGCAGCGCCAACCCAACCCCGACGGCGATCGCGATCAGCGCCACCACGGTGCCGGTGAGATGTCGGGGAGAACGCAACGGCCAACCCCAGAAAGCACGGTAGACGGCAGTGCGGCCGCGGTGGGTACGGATCGGCATTGCGCTGACCCCCGTTCAGTCCGTAGTCCGGGCGACGTCACCGTCATTGACTTCGAGCCCCGCCGACGGCCGGTACACCACCCACACCGGACGGCCAGCCACCTCCTCCAGCTCGGCTTGTCGCGGTGCGCTCGACATGCCCGACGCCGACGGCACGTACACCGGCTCCGCACCAGACCGGTCCCCGGCCGCGTTGGTCCCCGGCGGCAGCAGGTCGGCGATACGGGTGCGGAGGGGGGTGACCGAGCTGAAGCCGGTCGGCAACGCAGCTGCTTGGACCGGCTGGCGAGAGGCAACCTGGTCCGACATGCTCGGGGACGCCTCGCCCCCACGTCCGGATCCGTCGGAACCGCCGGGACCGAGCGCTGGGATCACCACCGCCGCACCACCTGTGCCGCGATCCAGCCGCTCGGCCGCGACCACCGGTACCC
>DATEMN010000004.1:0-4556 GCA_035275565.1 Pseudonocardiaceae bacterium
AGGCGGCCGGGTGACCGCCGTTGAGGGCCTCGGGGGGCACGTCGGTGGGCCGCACAGTTTCGAGCAGGTGTTTCCGGATCGTGGGAGCGGTGGGCTCGGGTGTGCCCCGGACGGCCATGAACCCGCCGTACTGGGACAGGAACCGTCCACTCGCCCCCCCGGTATCGTCGCGGGACAGCAGTGCCATCAGCCCACCGTGCCCGGCGAAGCTGAGCGGGATGAGAATCAGCGCGCCTTCCCGAGTCTGCTCCAGCCACGCGGGTGGGACGCAGGGCAGGGCGACGGTGGATATCACCCGGTCATACGGCTCGCCCGCCGCGACCCCCACCGCGCCGTCACCGCAGATCACCTGGGGGTGGTGCCCCGCAGAGGCGAGCGCCTGACGGGCACGGCGGGACAGCGCCGGATCGACCTCGACGGTGGTGACGTTCGAGTCACCGAGGCGGTGGGCGAGCAGGGCGGCGTTGTAACCGGTGCCGGTGCCGATCTCGAGGACTCGGTCGCCGTCGTAGACATCGAGTACGCCCAGCATGGCAGCCATGAGACTGGGCGCTGAGCTGGACGAGGTGGGCATGCCTTCCACGGTCGCATTCCGGCGGGATGCCTCGACGGCGTCGTCACTGCCGTTGATCTGCGTGACGAGCGCGTCATCGGCGTAGACACCGTCGAGCCATTCCTGCCCACCCTCGACCAGCCGCCAGCCTGGTCGCCCACGGCAAGGCTCGAAATAGAAGGGGACGAAGCCTTCCCGGGGCACGGCCGCGAAGGCGTCCCGCCACCCCGGGTCGCTGAGGAATCCTTGCTGGGCAAGCTGGTCCGCAAGGGCGACGCGCAGCTCTGCGGCAGTGGGTCCGGCGATCACGGCGAGATGCCCTCCTGGACGAGGGCGTCGGCGATGGCTGAGGCGATGGCGTCGCGCAGCGGATGATCCCAGGCCCATTGACCGGCAGGGTTGGCCTCAAGCAGCCACCACGTCCCAGAATGATCAACACAAAGATCGCACGCGGCGAACCGCAGCCCCAGGTGGTCAAGGAAGTCTAGCAGCGCGGCCCGCACCTGGCCCGGGACCTCGATCGGCTCCCAGGTGACTGCATTGTGGTCAACCCGCCAGTCGAGCGGGATCGTGTTGCCGGGACCGCGCGGAGTGATAGCGAAAAGGCACTTGTCGATACAGGTGACCCGCGCATCGCATGCCTTGTCCACTCTGCTCTGCAACATGATCGGGGCCATGCGGACAGCCTCGCTGCGGCACTGCTCGGCGGTGACAGGTGTCGTGTAGGTGAGGTGCGTCCGGCCGTCGATGAGCACGGGCTCACCCCGAAACGCCTTATACAGCACCGGTCCCGCGGTGTCAGCAAAGCGGCCCGCGTAGTCGGGATCATTCACGATGGAGGTGCGGGGAACGGGCAGGTTGCACGCCGCAGCGGTGGCCAGCTGGTACGGCTTGTGTTCAGCAGCATGTACAGCGGGAGGCCAATTCACCCACAACCCAGGGGGCAAGGCAGCGAGCAGACCGCGCAGCCCCCAGCGGCTCTCAGTCTCGATCCACGCGCCAATCTGGGGGTCAGTGCCCGGTGGCGCGGCAGGGCGGGACGGCCGCCGGTAGTAGATACCGATTGCCTCCTCGATCTGAGCCACCCGGGTCGGGGTGCGCAGTTGCCCGACCCAGCCAGACCCGATTAACTCGGCGGCCACTGTGACCTCGTCTAGGTCGAACCGCACTACCGGCACGTCGCGGCGGTTCAGCTCATCGATCACCACATCGGCTGTCGCATCGAGACACCGCGTCACCACCCACACCGACCGGCCCACAGCGACGCACCTCAATCCTCGGTGTAGTCCTCGTCGGTCTCCGGCCCACCCTTACCATCGGTGTTGCTGTTGGTGTTCGTCTTCCCTGTCGAATGCTTACACCACGGCATCAACCTGCCGGTCTCACCGTCACAGACCAGCATGATCTGTCGGTCGGGGTCGTAGACCAAGGCGGTGAGATCGACGTCCTCGACCACGGCAGGCTCCCGCGCGGCCACGGCCAACCCGAACGGAAGAGACACGGTGACAGCGGTCATACAGACGCTCCCAACATCATTCATGTACTCACGGACAGTAACTAGCCTCTTCTTCTTCGTCTAGGCGGCAATGTTGATCAGACGTCTGCGGAGGTCGGCGACACCCGCACTGGTGTGTAGCGGTTCCAGGACGGTGTTCAGGACTCGCAGCCGGTCATACGCTCGGGGTGAGGACACCGCTGTCACCGCGTCGACGGCCTGGTGGCCGATGGTGACGGCGGTGTCGGCATCTCCGGCGATCGTGTGGGCACCGGCGAGATCCGGGAGGTAGAGAGCGCGGGGACGGGCGTAGTCGGGACCGAAGTGGTCCACGGCATAGCGCAGCAGCGGCACCGCCCGCTCGGCGGCGCGCGGGTCACGCCCGGTCAGAGCCAGCGCGTAATGGGCGGCACCCTGATACGCGGAAATGCCTATATCACCAACGCAGAAGTCCCAGGGCGGGGTGGTCGCCGGATCGATGGTGCTGAAGTGCTCGAGGGCCTGGCCCAGGGCGCGGTCACAGGCCGCCGCGTCACCCCGGGCAGCATAGGCTCGGGCCTGGATGGTCGCCAGGGAACACGTGGTCGACGCCGACACCGGATGCGTGCCGACCGCGGTGGCATAGCCAAGCTGGACGAGGTCCACCGCCTCGTCGGGGCGACCCAGGTGCACCGCCTGCAACGCCATGTCATACAGCAGGTACCCCATAAGATCACTGCCCTGGGGATGCTCGGAGTTCCGGGTGACATTCAGACCGATCATCCACAGCCGGCGGGCCGCCTCATGCTGGTTGACCTCGAAGCTCATCCACCCCGCCTGCATCGCCAAGCGCGCGGTAGCCAGATACAACCGGGGCCGCACCTCGGGGGGCACCTGGGCACCCAGCAGCGGCAGCACCGAACGCAGCTGCGCCACGGCGACGTCTCGGATCGGCCCCGCTCCGGTGGCGAAGTCCTGGCGGACGAACGCGGCGGTGGCCTGCTCGATGGCCTCGACATCGGCCGCCCCCACATGACGAGCGCCAACGGGGTCAGCCTCGGGCAACAACGCGAGAAGCCGGTCGATGTCCAGCCCGGCCACCCCGGCCGCGCCCAGGGCCATGGCGACGGCGTGCTGCACGAAGTCTCTGCGGTCCATCCACCTCACGACCTTCCACCCATCCACCCCCGCCTGACCCACGGTAGTCCCGTAATCGCCGAAACCAAGGAGCACCGGGGGAATCCGCAGGCTGGTGGCGACCCGGGCTACCAGCGCGATGTCCCGCAGCCGGCGCTGGCCACGCTCGATCTCCGAGATCCGGGTCTGATCCAGCCCGACCAGCTCCCCCAGGGTCTGCTGCGACCAACCGGTGACCGCCCGCACCCGGCGAAACACCACCGCGAAGTCATACGCGGCCAACGCGGCCACCATCAAGTCCTGGAAATAAAAACCCGCGGGCAGCTCCCGGCGCGGGTCCGGCCCGACCCGACGACACGGATCACATAACTGCGCCGCGCGCGGCCGGACCCGGCGCAGCCAAGCCCCACACCGCGCACAGCACCCCTGCACCGTGGTCGTCACCCGCACACCCCTCCTTCTGGGTACCCCGGAGGGCATCCCCTGCACAGTGGCTCACCCCGGCGACAGTTCCGGGCACCGTCTCTTACCACGACCAACCACCACGAACCAGACCAAAACCGGCTACCGCTCGTGCTGTCACGCCGTTCCGGTAACGCCATCGCTGGTTCATCGACGCCCACACCGGCGGTGTGATCAGCACTGATCGCGGTGCAGCGGCGATGTCACCCGTCCGAGCTGCGATCACTGAGCGACGACGGCCCCACCTGAGTCTCCCGAAAGGCGGGCGGAGCCGTCGTCTTCCACGCAAGGGACAAAAGGAGTCACAGCGGTGCATCACGCCTCGCAGAATCACCACACCCCCGGCCGTGAACGGTTGGGCGGCCCGGGACCGCTGTCCGCTCCCCGCGGCCAGCCTCACCCCGGCTGTCTTGCCGGGGAGTCGGTCGTCGGTCCGCTGCGGTGGGTGCGCTGCCCCGACGATGGGCACCTGCATCTGCTGACGCCCGCCGAGGTCGTTGTCGCCGCAACCAGAGGCCACGCCACGACGCTCTGCGGGCAGCCGCTACCCGCGGCGGGCCTCACCCTCACCCACGGCTCGTCAACAGCGGTGTGCCTGGCCTGCGTGGCCGGTATTCCCTGCCCGACCAGCGACCCCCTCCTCCACGAGTATCCCGCGACCTCCCACACACTCGATCCGCCGCTGATCAGCGCCAGCGTTGCCGCCCAGGCCCTGCAGGAATACTTCCTGGCCAACGCCGATCGGGGAGACAACGCCGCCAACGACGAACTCGTCACCGAGCTACTGCGCCGGATCCGCGCCCTGCGCGCCTCGCATGACAGCGGGTGCTAGATGCCGACAACAGCCCAGCACCGCAGCCATCCGAGGGCATCCACCACCACCCCGACGCCCGGGATAGACGCGACGCGGCACCTGCCGACCCGGACCGT
>DATEMN010000005.1:0-5179 GCA_035275565.1 Pseudonocardiaceae bacterium
CACACCCAGGAAGAACTTGATAAAGTAGCGGCAGAACTGAATGGCAGACCACGCAAGACACTAGGCCGGAAGAAGCCGATCGAGGTCTTCAATAAGCTGATCGCAGAACATTGTGTCGCCATGACCGATTGAAACCGCCCCCCGCACCCGCGACACCCTCATCACACTCAACACCAAACAACTTGACAGCACCACCGTGAGAGCTATGCCCGTACCGCTGAAGGTCACAGAAGGCTCCGGTGATCTCCATGTAAAGCGAATCATCGTTTTCGATAAAGCGGTCTGGGGCGCGAGACTCTTGCGGTGGCGATGCTGCCGTCCAAGGAAATACGCCGAGATCCGTGGGAATCCGCGCTGCGGCATCCAGCCAGGGCGGCAGATCGGATGATCAAGGAGTAACCTTATCGACGGCAGTACGTCTACAGACGAGCGTTCCCGGACCGGGGGAGGTGGTGAGGTGGGGCCTGAGCTGCCCGGAGTCTTCGCTTCACTGACCCAAATCCTCACCTCGTACGGTTACCTGGCTGTTTTTGGGTTCCTGTTTATTGAGAGCTTCGGTGCGCCGGTCCCCGGCCAGACCATGCTCATGGCCGCGGGTATCTTCGCCGGCGCCGGGAAACTCAATATCGCCGGCGTCGCCATCCTGGGTTTTTTCGCCGCCGTCGCTGGCGACAACATCGGCTACTTGATCGGACGCTCCGGCGGGCGGCGGTTAGTGCTTCGCTTCGGCCGCTACATCTTTGTGACCGAGAAGCGCCTCACCAAAATCGAGAACTTCTTCGACCGCCATGGTGGCAAGATTGTCGCCGTCGCTCGGTTTATTGACGGCCTGCGCCAGCTCAACGGCATCGTCGCGGGCATCGCCGAGATGCCATGGTGGCGGTTCCTGGCTTTCAACGCACTCGGCGCCGCGGCCTGGGTCGGAGTGTGGACCAGCATCGGGTACCTAGCTGGCGGTCATCTAGCCACGATCTACCAGGAGTTTCACCGCTACCAGGCTCTTGCGTTCATCCTCGCCAGCGCGGTCATCGTCGCCGTGCTGGTCTATTGGTTGTGGCGTAGGCACCGTCAAAGCGGTACCAACACACCCCGGTGATGCTTCACCGCGGCAAACGCAGCGAAGCTCAAAATCAAAACTGACTGCCAGGAAGAAGATGATCATGGTGTCGGCGGCGAAAGGATGTGTTCAGCGCAGCGAGATCGCGCTCTGCTCGAGGAGGTCCCAGCCTGCTTGCATGCCAGCTTCCAGCTTCGAAGCCAGCCCGCGCCACGCACCCACCAGCGACTCCTAGCCCAGCATCCTCGGCGTCCTGGACCGAGTCGATCTTCCACCGCTGCAACATCAAGCCCGGTGTCTCAAACGATCATTGATCGACACGGCAGCACGGCGTGCCGAGGGTGCTGTCAAGTTGTTTGGTGTTGAGTGTGATGAGGGTGTCGCGGGTGCGG
Organism: Pseudonocardiaceae bacterium; assembly: GCA_035275565.1. GTDB lineage: Bacteria > Actinomycetota > Actinomycetes > Mycobacteriales > Pseudonocardiaceae. The sequence goes on from DATEMN010000005.1 coordinate 1,450, forward strand.
GGTGGCCCTGATCGGGGTTGTGTCAGCTAGCTGCGGGAAGGCCGACGACGTCGTTCCAGGTGGTGAAGCGGGAGGTCATCTCGTGTCGGTACTGCTCGGCGGTGAGTCGGTGGCGGCGGGATCGGAAGTGGGGTGATATCCCGCTGAACGCGGACAGAAACCGTTGGGCGCCACCGGCCGAGTGGAATCGTTTCATCGCGCGTTCTCGCTGCCTCGTGGGTTGGTGGGAGTTCTCGGCCCGATTGTTCAGATACTTCGATCGACGGTGCTCCACGCTGGGTATCAGCCGTCGGTGGGCTACGCCGTAGCTGGCCAGTTTGTCGGTGACCACAACCCGCGGTATGTAGCACAATCCCGTCAGCAGCTTACGAAAGAACCTGGTGGCGGCCTTGGCGTCACGGCGGGAAGTGACCAGGATGTCCAGGACATTTCCGTCCTGGTCGACCGCGCGCCACAGGTAGTGGCTCTTGCCGTGGATCTTGATGAACACCTCGTCAAGGTGCCACTTATCCCCGGGGCGTGGCCGGCGACGGCGCAGTCCGTTCGCGTAGGTCTGCCCGACCTTGCGGCACCACTGCCGGATGGTCTCGTAGGTGACCACGACGCCGCGCTCCATCATCATCTCTTCGACCTCACGGAAGCTGAGCGGGAAGCGGTGATACAGCCACACACAGTGACTGATGATCTCCGCCGGGTACCGGAACCCCTTGTACGACGGCACCACGGCGGCCACGAACCCAGCCCTCCCCACCGAGATCAACCCGCCGTCGATCATCCCAGCCACCAGGCAACCCACCAAGTTGACAATGCCGGCAACAGAATCCTATACCGTGCCAAAACTCGTTATCCGCGTGGTGACCTGGTGTTCGTTTCATCTCTGTGATCATGAAATGATCGCTGACCGTGCTATTTCGACTCCTGTACCTGATCTCTGCTTACCGGTGTCCCACCCTCTTGACGCCGCGCACGGTCACCGTCCATCAGGTGCCTCTGGCCGAAGCCACGAATGTGGTCAGCAGGTCAGAAGCACCCGCATACCGGATGTCCATCTCATAATTGGCGACTTCGGATTCACTCCGTCCCTCCCGTCTGATGGCATCGACCAGTAGCTGGCGCAGCTCGCAAGCGTCTTTCGGGTCGGCCTCCGCGGTCAACTTCTTGACAACCGAGCCGAGCCAACGCACCTCAAGGTCGAGTAGCGGCCTACCCGTAACCGTGCTGGGCTCGGTCAGTACTCCAGCTCCCGACTCGCTATCGCGAGATTTGACGCTCGGGTTCATCGCCGCCGGGGCCATCGACCGAACAACGGTTGCTCGGCTCCCGCAGCCTGAGATAACGAGTCCCCACATCTTGAGCAGCTCTATGGCGCGATGCACAGTTGCGGCAGAAACACCATATTCGGCAGCGATTTTTTGTGTCGATGGCATGCGGTGGCCGTCGGCAAGGGCGCCCGCGAGAATATCGCCACGGAGCTGTGCAGCGATCCGCTCGTACGGGCTCTGCGGTGCGATCTTTGCCCGCTCAGTCCGATCAAGCGGTACTGGCCGCTCTGGCATGCGGCCACCAATGTTCCTCGCCGCCCGCTGATCAGCTTCGGACACCCATGCGGTGTAGGCCCTCAAGGTTGTGGTCCCTCCACCACCGTGGCCGAGCCGGCCCGCCACAGTGCGTATGTCCACCCCCGCGGCGATGAGTTCGGTCGCGGAGTAATGCCGAAGTTTGTGAAAAGTGGTTTCCACGTCGAGGTGCTTGGCGAGACGGTCGTATCGCTGCGTGAGCGAGCTTGGGGCAAGAAACCGGCTACCGTCTACTTCCGGCGAAAAGACGAACGCGTCCCTGCCGAGGCTGAGATCAAGCGCAGCAGTGCGAGCCAGGCAACGATCGCGGTGCTCGGTCAGCACGGCGACGGTCTCCGGATCCAACGCCACCCGCCGCTGTTGGTGAGTCTTGAGATCTCCCTCGACCCAGCCCTCAGCGCTGTGACTGATCGCCCGACGCAGCCAGAGCACCTCCCGTCCGGAGTCCAGCTCGACGTGCGACCACCGCAGGGCGCACAACTCGCCCCGGCGCGCCCCCGTCGTCATAGCAACCCATACCAGCGTGCCCCAGTCCGGATCCCGCCATGCTGCAGTCGCGATCCGCGCCGCATCCGCAGCACTCGGCAGCTTCGGATTCGGTGTCGGCGCGGCCGGTGGTGCGGCCTGGCCGACTGGACTAACGCTGACCCATTTCCACCGCACCGCACGCCGGTAGGCACCGGAGAGGATAAAGTGCATGTGTCGGACCGTGGTCGCGCCCAGCGGCCGACAAACGTGCGGGCGGCATCGTTCATCACACTGATGCGTGGCCAGCGTGCGATGCTGCACCTCTGCCCGCCTACCTGAACAGTGGTCCCGACAACGCCGAAGTTCAGCGTAGAACGAATCAAGGATTTCCGCGTCCAGCGCCGCGACCTTCACCTCACCGATCAACGGGCTGATGTGTTTGCGCACATAGGCCCGGTACAGCTCGAGCGTTCGCGGCGCACCGTCGAACTGATCGAGGTAACGGTCGAGCAACTGGTTCACCGTGGCCGCGGTGCGTGGGCTGCGCTGCTCCTCGACCTCACGCACGAGCCGATCCCGTACGGCGCGCGCCTCTCGAATCGCCCTCGGCCCCGGCGGGATCACCTCGGTGAGGTAGTGCCGACGCTTACTCACCGGGTCGATCCCAGCGTAGACCCGGACCCTCAGCGCGCCGCTGGGCAGCTCATCGATGCTGCCTCGTTCACGCTGTGACTGACCTCGCGTGTGCGCACCACGGGGCAGAGCATAACCGATTCGCGTCACGTGTGACGTCACGTTCCCAGATCGATCAGACCGTGGAGACCATAACAGCTGGTCAGAGTGGTGGGCGCAGCAGGATTTGAACCTGCGACCGCTCGCTTGTAAGGCGAGTGCTCTCCCGCTGAGCTATGCGCCCCGACGTCACCGAAGGATCACGGTGACGCGGTGTTCAGACCGGTAACGCCGCCAGGGCCTGCTTCCAGACGGTCTGGTCGCGGGCTTCGCCGGGCTGGTTCATCTCAGCGAAGCGGATCACACCGGCGACGTCCACCAGGAAGGTACCCCGGTTGGCCATGCCAGCCTTCTCGTTGAACACCCCGTAGTTCTGCGCAACCTCGCCGTGTGGCCAGAAGTCGGACAGCAGGGGGAAGTCGTAACCCTGCTGATCCGACCATGCCTTGAGGGTGAACGCCGAGTCCACCGAAACCGCCAGCACCTGCACGTCGACGAACTCTGCCAGGTCGTCACGCAGCTGGTCCAGCTCACCGGTACAGATCCCGCTGAAGGCGAACGGGTAGAACACGACGAGCACGTTGCGGTCACCGCGGAACTCCGACAGCGTCCGCTCCTGGTTGTTCTGGTCCTTCAGGGTGAAGTCCGGGGCCTGGTCTCCGACCTCGAGCGACATGGGCACAACTCTCCTCGACTCATCCTCGGCCCGCGCCGGACGGCACGCGCACTGACACCGAGGGTATCCGCCGTGAGTCACCGGTTCAGCGTCTGGACTTGGCCGCCTTCGGTGAGGCCAACCTGGTGGCTACCCAATCGTCACTCACGCTGATATTGGAGGTCTGCGCCAACCCCACGATGTTGGCTGCCTCGTTGATGTCGGAGGGTTCGACGTGGCCGTCGCGTCCGGTCTTGGGTGTGAGCACCCAGATGACGCCGTTATCTGCCAACGGCAC
>DATEMN010000006.1:0-2486 GCA_035275565.1 Pseudonocardiaceae bacterium
CCTTGGCCGACCACGAACCCCGCCTGACGGCAGACACCGTGGAGAGCCCGTTACCGAGAAATCGGTACGGCGGGTTCGGCGAGCGGTCCGGGGAAACGGGCCAGTGGCAACACTGGAACCGCGCCCCGGGCCGACTCAACAGCTCGTTCTTGGTGAACTTACGGATCGGCTTATCCGGGTCGAAGAGTCCGGAGCCGCTGAAGATGCGGCCGTACCAGCCGTCGGCGCTGTAGCCGGGGATCGTGAGCGCACCCTCGTTGAGCGACTTGCTGTCGTCGTACAGCGCAGACAGGTCGAAGTCGGTGACCGAGCCCCGGCCCTCGCAGCGCGGACACATGCCGCCAGTGATGGTGAAGCTGCGCCGCTCCTTCACGGTCTTCCCACCACGCTCGAGCGTTACCGCGCCCGCTCCGCTGATCGAGGCGACGTTAAAGGAGAACGCCTGGGGCGAGCCGATGTGCGGTTTCCCGAGCCGACTAAAGAGGATGCGCAGCATCGCGTTGGCGTCGGTGGCGGTGCCGACCGTGGAGCGGGCGTCGGCACCCATCCGCTGCTGGTCGACGATGATCGCGGTCGTCAGCCCTTCGAGTACGTCGACCTCGGGTCGCGCCAGCGTCGGCATAAAGCCCTGCACGAAGGCGCTGTAGGTCTCGTTGATCATCCGCTGCGACTCAGCGGCGATCGTGCTGAACACCAGCGAGCTCTTGCCCGAGCCGGAGACACCGGTGAACACCGTCAGCCGGCGCTTCGGGATCTCGACGCTGACGTCCTTGAGGTTGTTCACCCGCGCGCCGTGTACGCGGATCAGATCGTGGCTGTCGGCAACGTGCAGCGCAGGCGACTGCGTGTCCGTCCTCGTGGCCTTGCTCATCGTGTCCCCATCTGTTGGGCGGGGCTGCCTTCGCGGTCTCCGTCGGCGTCGCCTGACTCGATCTGGCCAGCTTCGAGCGGTATGTCGGATTCTTCTCCGTCGGCGCGGTCGCGGCAACGGTCCGCTGCCTACTTGATCGGCGGTGCTGGCCGGGATCGCGCTCGGCGCAAGAACCAAGGCATCCGCGCCGCTTCGGCCCGTAGAGCCTCTGTGCCCCGGCCACGCGGCGCGCCGAGCCGAGGCGTCAGACCACGGTGCCGCTAGCTCGCACCCGCTCGAAGGTGCCGTCGAGGTCTTTGATGGTCAAGACGATCATGGCGTAGGTGCCCGGACGACATGTTTACGTTGCGGGCAAGCGTCTCGACGTCCAGCGGCTGCGCGTACTCCCGGTCGATTCGGTCGCGGACGCGGCGCAGCCGCGTGAGGTCGCGCAGGTGCTGCGCCGCGACGAGTCTGCTGGTTCACCTGCGAGACCGTGCCACGCCGCACCGGAGTTGCCCGGCGCCGCTGGCGTCCCACCCTACCCCACGCCGTGTCCGCTCTGGCCCGGCTGGGCTTGGGTGTGCTTGTCAATAGTCAGCTGATACACCATGGCTACAGGCCGGCTTTAGCGCGCGTGACCGGCAACGGTTCGTCCTCTGGCGCTGGCTCACCGGTACGCCTCTCGGCTACCCGACGGGCGCTCGTCAAGGAGTTGGCGCGGCTGCTCGATACGCTCAGCGGGCAATCGCAATCCGTAGACTGGGCTTGTTTTGCTGGCGCGGCGGTGGTAGGGCAAACTAAAATTGCCCGTCTTCCATGTGTGGTTGACTTTGGTTGCGATCTTGCCGAGCGGTTCGCGATCGGGAAGGCACCGTTGCGTTGTCGAAGCCGGGGGGCGGGCTGGATCCCGTTCCTCGTGGTAGCGGTACGAGACGCTGAAATCTCGACCGAAAGAGCGAAAACTGGAGCAGAACAAGCGATTGCATGACGAGGTCGCAGAAAAACTACTCGACGACTTCTCACCGGAGCAGATCTCGGGCAGACTCACACAGGACTATCCCGATGACCCGGGGATGCGCGTGTCTGCTGAGACGATCTATCAAGCGCTGTTCCTGCAGGCGAGAGGCGAACTGCGGACACAGCTGAAGCTGGCCCTGCGGACCGGCCGGACTTGGCGGCTGTCGCGCGGGTCGACCCGTCCCCAGCAGGCCAGGATCGCTGGCATGGTCAACATCAGCGAGCGCCCGGCCGAGGCCGCCGACCGGGCAGTGCCGGGCCACTGGGAGGGCGACCTCATCATCGGAAAAAACGGGACATCGCAGATCGCGACTCTGGTGGAACGACACAGCCGACTCGTGATGCTCGCACGGATCCCGTACGACCGATGTGCCGACCGGGTCGCGACGATCCTGTCCCAACATATCAGAGAACTCCCCGACCAGCTACGCCGATCCTTGACCTGGGACCAGGGCGTGGACATGGCACGCCCTGCCCAGTTCACCATGGCCACAAACGTCCCCGTGTTCTTCTGCGACCGTGTGCCACGAGCACATCGGAAGGAGGCGGTATAGCCGCTGAAGTCTCCTTGTGGTGTGGTGCTGCGCTGGGGATGGAGGTAGGTCCTCTACAGTCG
>DATEMN010000007.1:0-12141 GCA_035275565.1 Pseudonocardiaceae bacterium
CACCAGCACCGCGGTGGTCGGCGGGGCGCCCCGGTCGGCCACCGCGCAATGCCAGCGGTCGGCGATCGCGTCGGCGACCCAGCTCACCTCGGCTCGGATGTCGGCCAGCAGCGCGCAGCGGACTTCGCCGGGTTCGGCGCCGTCCCGGGAACGCAGCGCACCGACCTCGACCGGACCGGCTCGCAGCCGCGCGGAGACCGCGTTGGCCACCGCGAGCACCTCCGGGGGATTACGGAAGCTGGTAAGCAGCCCGCGAGTCACCGCTGGGGTCCCGTCAGCGCACGGAAAGTCGGTGGTGAACCGCGGCAGGTTGGCCGCCGAGGCGCCACGCCAGCCGTAGATTGACTGGCAGGGGTCGCCGACCGCGGTGACCGGGATCGCGGGCCCGGCGACAGTGCTGAACAGCGACCGCAGCAGGATCCGCTGGGCATGCCCGGTATCCTGGTACTCGTCCAGCAGCACAGCGCCGAAGCGGGCTCGCTGCGCCGCACCGACCTCAGGGTGGTCCCGCGCCAGCAGGGCAGCGATACCCATCTGGTCACCGAAGTCGAGAACGGCCTCGCGCCGTTTGAGCTCGGTGTAGCGCGCCACCAGCGGCAGCATCGCCAACCGGGACCGCTGGGACTCAACCACCAGCTTGAGATCACGACTCAGCGGGACTCGCTGGCGCGGGCCAGGCGGCGCCGAGGTCAGCGCGGCGATCATCTCCTCGGTAAGTTCCCGCAGTTGCACCGGCTCGCAGAGGTGCTCGGCAAGCTGCCCGGCCAGGCCGAGCACCCAGCCGGTGACCGTCCGGGGCACTTTCCCGTCGAGGTCGAGGTCGGGTTCCCAGCCAGCGGTGACCCGGTGCGCGAGCTGCCACGCGCCGGTTCCGGTGAGCAGCCGCGCTCCCGGATCAGTAGGCAGCCGCAGCGCGTGTTCGGCGACCAGCCGGCCAGCGTAGGCATGGTAGGTCAGCACGGTGGCCTCACCGGCCAGCACCGCGGCCCGGCGCGCCCCGGTCGGGTCCAACCGATCCAGCACCACCGAGCCGGCGAGCCGGCGCAACCGCGCCCGGACCCGCTCGGCAAGCTGCTGGGCGGCCTTGCGGGTGAAGGTCAGGCCGAGCACCCCCTCAGGAGTGACATACCCGTTGGCGACCAGCCACACCACCCGGGCCGCCATCGTCTCGGTCTTGCCCGATCCGGCGCCGGCGACCACCAGAGTCGGCCCGCCAGGGTCGGCGGCGATGACGTCCGCCTGCTCGGCGGTGGGTGGGTTGATACCGAGCTCCACCGCAAGCTCGGTGGGCCCGATACAAGCTTGCGCTGCCGTCATCCGGTCACCTGCCGGCCGGAGTCGTGCAGCGGGCACGCGATCTTCGAGGGACACCGCGCGCAGTCACCGTTGTCGATGGCAACGAACTCGGGACCCGCGGTGCGCCGGGCCGCCTCGCGCACGATGTCGAGCCAGTGCGCCAAGGCCGGCTCGTCCAACGGCTGCTGATCGCGCTGCACAGCCGCCGCACGCGCGGAGACCTGGACGATATGGGCACCACCGGGCTCGGCCACCAAGCCGTGCTCGGCGAAGGCGCCGTGCGCGGCGGCGAGCTGGTAGGTGGCCAGCTGAGCGTGCTCCTGCGCGGCCTGCTTGGTGATCGGGGTCTTGCTGCTCTTCACGTCGACGATCACCGGGCGGCCCTGACGGTCGCGCTCCAGCCGGTCCACCCGCCCGCGCAGCAAGACAGCCGCACCGTCCTCAGCAGGTGGAAGCCGTACCTCGACGTCCTGCTCGCAACCGACCTCGGTGAGCTCGCCGCGGCTGTCCCGCCACCAGTGGCGGAACATCTCCACCATCTGGCGCACCCGCTGGTGCTCGGCGCGGGAGTACCACGGCGCACCTGCATCGACGCCGGTCCAGGCTTCGGCCAGGACTTGTTCCAGCTGCTCGTCGGTGGCGCCGGCCGCCGCAGCCGCCACCAGCCCGTGCACCAGCGATCCGGTGATCGCGGGCAGGGTTGCGACGTCGTCGCCGCCGTGCCGGGTGAGCAGCCAGCGCAACGGGCAGCTCGACACCAGCTCCACCAACGACGGTGACACCCGGGCCGGCTCACCCTGCACCCGCAGTGGGGAGTTGCTGGACAGTGGCCCCAGCCCGTACCAGGAATCAGGGTGCGCGCCGGCTACTCCAGCCTGCGCGAGCTGCGCGAGACCAGCCGCCGCGTCCTGCCGGCGAGAGCTGTCCTCGGCCGGGTTGCAACACACCTGGCGCAGCTCGGCGACGAGCTCGGGCAAGCTCAGGCCGCGCTCCCGGGCAGTCACCGGTCGCTCGTCGGCGCAGGCATCGGTGCCCTCCAGCTCGTCGAGAAATCGGGATGGCTGCTCGTCCTCCCCGCGCACCGCGCTGACCAGCAACCGGTGCCGGGCGCGGCTGGCCGCAACCAGCAGTAGCCGCCGCTCCTCGGCCAGCAACGGCGCGGTACGTGAGACCGTGGCGGAGTCGAGTCCCGCGGTGGCGTCGATCAGATGCTCCACGCCGAGCAGGGAACCGCGCAGCCGCAGATCGGGCCAGCTGCCCTCCTGCACGCCGGCTACCGCGACCAGTGACCATTCCCAGCCGGCCGCGGCGTGTGCGGTGAGCACTGCGACCGCCTCGCCCTGCGGAGAGCGCGGAGCCAGCGAGTCGCCGGGGATCTGCTGGTCGGTGACGTAGTCGCAGAAGCCGAGCACACCGGCTGGGCCACCATCGGCGCCGGGCAGCCGATCGGCATAACGGGCCGCGGCGTCGAACAGCGCGACCACGGCGTCGAGATCCCGGTCGGCCTGCGCACCGACCGGGCCGCCGCGCACCGCGGTGGCCGCCCAGCGGGGTGCGAGCCCACTGGCCTGCCACACCTGCCACAGCACCTCTTCGACACTGGCCCCGCGCCGGGCCGCACGAGCGGCGGTGGTCAGCAGATCGACCAGCCTGCGGGCAGGTCCAGCGGTCCGGTCATCGAGCCCGTCGAGCTGACCCTCCAGGCCCAGTGCGTCGACCAGCAGCGCACCACTGGTCCGCGCACCTCCCGCGGCGAGCTCGTGGCGACGCAGCTCCCGGCGCAGCCTGCGCAGCGCGAGCGAGTCGGCCCCACCGAGCGGGGACGCGAGCAGCGCAGCCGCCGTCTCCTCATCGAGTGCCGCCGGCTGCACCGCGCAGCGCAGCACCTCCAGCAAGGGCAGCACCGCGCCGTGGCGGGCCACCGGCAACTCCTCGCGCGGCACCACCACCGGCACCCCTGCGGCGAGCAGCGCCCGGCGCAGCGCCGGCAGCGTGCGGGACGTGGATCGCACGATCACTGCCATATCCGCCCACCTCAACCCGTCCAGCAGGTGGGCGCGGCGCAGCTGGTCGGCCACCCAGGACGCCTCGGCCGCGGCGGAACGGAACACCCGGACAGCGACCTTCCCGCCGGGCTCCTCCCCTATCGGGCCGTGCAGGTCGGCCCGCGGACCGGGCAACCGAGCAGCGAGCCGGGACACCGCGGCCCGCACTGCCGGTGCCATCCGGTGGTCAGTACACAGCCGGACAACCGCGGACCCGCCGGTGGTGAGCAGGCCGGGGTCGGCGCCGCGGAAGGAGAAGACTGTCTGGTCCGGGTCGCCCAGCAGCAGCAACTCGCCGGCGCCCGCGCCGAGTCTGGTCACCAAGGCGGCCTGTAATGGATCGAGGTGCTGGGCGTCATCGACGATCAGGTGGCGCACCCGCTCGGATTCTCTCCGCAGTACCTCGGTGTCGGTATCGAGCACCAGCAGCGCCTCGGACACCAGCTCGGCGGCGTCCAACGCCGGGGCGGTGGCTTGCGGGGCGACGGTGCCCACCGATCCGCGCAGCAACATCACCTGCTCGTAGCTGCGGAAGAAGCGCCCCGCGGCCACCCACTCGTCGCGCCTGCTGGTGCGACCCAACACGATGAGATCCTCTGGACTCAAGCCGCGTTCCGCGGCGCGCAGCAGCAGATCCCGCAGCTCCGCGGCGAAGGCCGGCAGCCCCAGTGCCGGCCGCAGCCGAGCCGGCCAGCTGCGGCCACCGGTCTCTAGCTCACCGGCGAGCAGCTCCCGGATCACCACGTCCTGCTCAGGACCGGAGAGCAACCGGGGCGGGGGCAGGTCCCGCAGGGACGCCTGCAAGCGCAGCACGGCGAAGGCGTAGGAGTGCACGGTGCGCACCAACGGTTCCCGCACGGTAGGCGTGACACCGTGCGCCGCAAGCCGCTCGACGATGCGTTCCCGCAGATCCGCGGCTGCTCGACGGCTGGAGGTGAGCACCAGCACCCGTTCGGGGTCGACCCCGCGACACAGCACCCGGTCTGCGACGGTGTGCGCGGCGAGTGTGGTCTTGCCGGTACCCGGACCGCCTAGCACCCGCAGCGGTCCGCCACCGTGCTCCAGCACCCGGCGGGCCTCTGTCCCCCAGTCGATGGCACGGGGCCCGGCGGTTACGGAGCGAACCAGGATGGACACGCTGCGCATGCAACCACGCCGCTCCGACAGTCCGCGGCGCGGGAGGATGGCTGCCATGGATGACGAGGATCTGGAGCGGGTGCGAGGGGTGGTCGCGGCGATCCCGGCGGGCTCGGTGCTGGCCTACGGAGCGGTCGCGGCCCGCGCCGGGCTGCCGGGTCGGGCTCGGCTGGTGGGCCGGATCCTGGCCGAAGACGGCCACGACCTGCCGTGGCATCGGGTGCTACGCGCCGACGGCACCCCCGCGGCACACCTCGCCGCCGAGCAGCTGACCCGGCTGCGAGCCGAGGGAGTGCTGGCCGAAAACGGACGAATCCCGATGCGCCGTTACACGCAGATTGCGGCTCACTAATATGCTTCGCGTAATCAAGCACCAAGCTCCGTCCTTTTGGCTGGGCTCGGCAGCGCTGCAGCCGATTTCGCGTGGCAACGTGCGAACTCCCGAGGTTCGACCCGGGGTCCTTTTCGGGGGTGGCGGACCCCTCCCGGGAGGCATCGATCACACAGTGTGAGGTAACTGGCGTGTTACGTTATGTAAACCACCCGGAAAACTGTCCGAAGCAGAGCTGCCATCCGCGTGTGGCCCACGTCATCCCTCAGCACCAGAGATCGCCGGACGGACTCGTTGCAGCAGGTCACAGGACCGCCCATGCACTGTTCAGCGCACCCGAAATGTGAACGGCATGTTACGCGCTTCACACCGCCATCTCATCGATGATGTGAGCCTTTGCGACTCTTCTTGAAGACCATCAAATCGCCACCTAAAGTAAGTAAGTTCGTGACGTGAATTATCGCCCGGAGAGGTGGCGCCCGTGGCCGATACCCACGACAGCAGTTCGAGTGTCGACATGGACACCGGTTTCGCTGATTCCCTACTGCGTATCGGCAGGCATTTTCAACGCGGGGACGCTTCGGCCGATGGACGGACGCTGCATCAGATCGGCGGTCGGTCGGCTGACGTCTTCTACCGGGATCGCTGGGCCTACGACAAGGTGGTGCGCTCCACCCACGGGGTGAACTGCACCGGTTCCTGCTCGTGGAAGATCTACGTCAAGGACGGAATCATCACCTGGGAGGCACAGCAGACCGACTATCCGTCGATCGGCCCGGACAAGCCGGAGTACGAGCCGCGCGGCTGCCCGCGCGGTGCGTCGTTCTCCTGGTACACCTACTCGCCGGCCCGGGTGCGCTACCCGTATGTGCGCGGCACGCTGCTGGAGCTGTACCGAGAGGCCAAGCAGCGACTCAAGGACCCGGTGCTGGCCTGGGCCGATCTGGTCAACGACCCTGAGAAGGCCCGCCGGTACAAGTCGGCGCGCGGCATGGGCGGGTTCGTGCGGGCCGAGTGGTGGGAGGCCACTGAGATCGTGGCGGCCGCACATGTACACACGATCAAGCAGCACGGTCCGGACCGGGTCGCCGGGTTTTCGCCGATCCCGGCGATGTCGATGGTCAGCCACGCCGTCGGGGCGCGGTTCATCTCGCTGATCGGCGGCGCGATGCTGTCGTTCTACGACTGGTATGCCGATCTTCCGGTGGCCTCGCCACAGGTCTTCGGTGACCAGACCGACGTGCCAGAGTCCGCCGACTGGTTCGACGCCGGCTACCTGATTATGTGGGGCTCCAACGTCCCGGTCACTCGTACCCCGGACGCGCACTACATGACGGAGGCCCGCTACCGGGGCCAGAAGGTGATCGTCGTGTCACCGGACTACGGCGATCACACGAAGTTCGCCGACGAGTGGTTACCGGCCCGGCCGGGCACCGACGCCGCACTGGCCATGGCGATGGGACATGTGATCCTCAAGGAGTTCTTCGTCGACCGGCAAACACCGCGGTTCACCGACTACGTCAAGCGCTACACCGATCTGCCATTCCTGGTCACCCTGGAGAAACGCGACGACGCTTACGTCGCCGGAAAGTTCTTCACCGCGGCAGATCTGGGCGATTCTGGTGAGGGCGCCGAGTCCATGGCCGTGCTGCTGGAGGGGAAAAACGGACAACCGGTAGTCCCGAACGGCTCGCTGGGTCACCGGTTCACCCACTCCGGGAAAGGCCACTGGAACCTCGATCTGGACGGCGTGGACCCACTGCTGACTCTCTACGGCAGTGGCACGACAGAGGTCGACCTACCCCGGTTCGACACCGCCGAGCCCGGCGTGCTGCGCCGCGGGGTGCCGACCCGGACAGTCGCCGGCAAGCTGGTCACCACCGTGTTCGATCTGCTGTGCGCCCAGTACGGGGTGCACCGCCCCGGCCTGCCCGGCAGCTGGCCCACCGGCTACGACGACGCCGAGCAGCCGTGCACCCCGGCCTGGCAGGAGCCAATCACCGGAGTGCCGGCAGCGGCGGCGGAGCGGATCGGCCGGGAGTTCGCCGACAACGCCGAGCGCTCCGGCGGCCGGTCGATGATCCTGATGGGCGCGGGCACCAACCACTGGTTCCACTCCGACCAGACCTACCGGTCGTTCCTGGCGCTGGTGATGCTCACCGGGTGCCAGGGGGTCAACGGCGGCGGCTGGGCGCACTACGTCGGACAGGAGAAGGTCCGGCCGATCACCGGCTGGTCGACATTGGCCTTCGGCCTGGACTGGCAGCGGCCGCCGCGGCAGATGCAGGGCACCATCTACTGGTATCTGGCCACCGACCAGTGGCGCTACGACCCGTTCACTGCCGAGGCCTTTGCTTCTCCGCTGGCTTCGCCCGCGAAGGCGAAAGGACGCTTCGCCGGGCGGACCACGGCGGACAACATCGCGCTGGCCAGCCGGCTGGGCTGGATGCCCAGCTACCCGACGTTCAACCGCAACCCGCTGGACCTGGCCGACGAGGCGCAGCGCCTGGGCAAGGACGCCGCCCAGCACGTCATCGACGGGCTCTCCACCGGGAACCTTCGCTTTGCCTGCGAAGACCCGGACGCGCCGGAGAACTTCCCCCGGTGCCTGACCGTGTGGCGGGCCAACCTGCTCGGCTCCTCGGCCAAAGGCAACGAGTACTTCCTGCGCCACCTGCTGGGCAGCGACTCCAACCTGCAGGCCACCGACCGCGATGGGGTGCGCCCCGCCGAGGTCACCTGGCGCGACGAGGCGCCGGTCGGCAAGCTCGACCTGCTGCTGTCGCTGGACTTCCGGATGACCAGCACCACGCTGTTCTCCGACGTGGTGCTGCCCGCCGCCACCTGGTACGAGAAGCACGACCTGTCCAGCACCGACATGCACCCCTACGTGCACGCCTTCTCCCCCGCGATCTCTCCGCAGTGGGAATCCAAGACCGACTTCGAGGCGTTCCACCGGATTGCCCGCGGCTTCTCCTGGCTGGCCGAGAAACACCTCGGGGTGCGCCAGGACATCGTGGCAGTACCGCTGCTGCACGACACCTCCGACGCCACCGCCCAGCCCGGCGGCCGGGTGCTGGACTGGAAAGCTGGCGAGTGTGAGCCTATACCCGGCAAGACCATGCCGCGGCTGATCGTGGTGGAGCGCGACTACCCGGCGATCGGTGAGAAGATGGCCGCGCTCGGCCCGATGGTGGAGCGCGTCGGCCTGACCACCAAGGGCGTCACCTTCCATCCTGACGCCGAGGTCGACTACCTCAGTGCGGCCAACGGCACGATCATCTCCGGGCGCACCGCCGGGCGCCCGTCGCTGGCCAAGGACACCCACGCCGCCGAGGCCATCCTCGCGCTGTCCGGCACCACGAACGGCCGGCTGGCCACGGAGGGTTTCCGCACCCTGGAGCGGCGCACCGGTACCAAACTCGCCGACCTCGCCGCGGAGAACGAGGGCAAGCGGATCACCTTCGCCGACACCCAGGCCCGCCCGGTGCCGGTGATCACCTCGCCGGAGTGGTCGGGCAGCGAGGCCGGCGGCCGGCGCTACGCCCCGTTCACCATCAATACCGAGCGGCTCAAGCCGTGGCACACGCTGACCGGCCGGCAACACTTCTACCTCGACCACGACTGGATGTCCGAGCTCGGTGAGCAAATGCCGATCTACCGGCCGCCGCTGGACATGACTGCGTTATTCGGCGAGCCCAACGTCGGCGCAAACGACGGCCTCGGTGAGCCTAAGAATGGACAACGGTCGATCACCGTCCGGTATCTCACCCCGCACTCGAAGTGGTCCATCCACTCCACCTACCAGGACAACCTGCACATGCTCACGCTGTCCCGCGGCGGGCAGGCCATCTGGATGTCCGATGTGGACGCAGCCAAGATCGGTGTGGTGGACAACGAGTGGATCGAGGCGATCAACCGCAACGGCATCGTGGTCGCCCGGGTGATCGTCAGCCACCGGATGCCCGAGGGCACCGTGTTCATGTACCACGCCCAGGAGCGCACCGTGGGCGTGCCCCGCATCGAGAAGACCGGCAAGCGCGGCGGCATCCACAACGCGCTCACCCGGCTGATGATCAAGCCGACGCACCTGATCGGCGGCTACGCCCAGCAGTCGTTCGCGCTGAACTACCACGGCCCCACCGGCAACCAGCGTGACGAAGTCACCACCATCCGCCGCCGCAGCCAGGAGGTGACCTACTGATGAAGATCATGGCGCAGCTGGCCATGGTGATGAATCTGGACAAATGCATCGGCTGCCACACCTGCAGCGTCACCTGCAAGCAGGCCTGGACCAACCGGGGCGGCGTCGAGTACGCCTGGTTCAACAACGTGGAGACCAGACCCGGACAGGGGTATCCGCGGCAGTACCAGGACCAGGACAAATGGAAAGGCGGCTGGACGCTGACTAAGCGCGGTCGGCTGACGTTGCGCTCGGGTTCGCGGTTCAAGCGGCTGCTGAACATCTTCGCCAATCCCGACTTGCCGACGGTGGCCGACTATTACGAGCCGTGGACCTACGACTACGACAACCTGCTGTCCGCACCGCCGTCGGACACCACCCCGACGGCCCGGCCTACCTCGCTGATCACCGGTGAGGACACCACGGTCGCCTGGGGCGCCAACTGGGACGACGACCTGGGTGGCGGCCCCGAGCAGATCGGCCGTGACCCGTTGCTGGCCAAGGTGTCCGACAAGGTGAAACTGGAGTTCCAGCAGACGTTCATGTTCTACCTGCCGCGGATCTGCGAGCACTGCCTCAACCCGTCGTGTGCGGCGTCCTGCCCGTCCGGTGCGATCTACAAACGCAGCGAGGACGGCATCGTGCTGGTGGACCAGGACGCCTGTCGCGGGTGGCGGCAGTGCGTCACCGGGTGCCCGTACAAGAAGATCTACTTCAACCACAAGACCGGCAAAGCCGAGAAGTGCACGTTCTGTTACCCGCGGGTGGAGGTGGGCATTCCGACGGTCTGCGCGGAGACCTGTGTGGGGCGGCTGCGCTACATCGGAGTGGTGTTCTACGACGCGGACGCGGTACTGGCCGCAGCTTCCGTGCACGATGACAAGGACCTTTACCCGGCGCAGCTGGGGGTGTTCCTCAACCCGCACGATCCACGCGTGGTGGCCGAAGCTGAGCGGGCCGGTATCTCCCAGGAGTGGATCGAGGCGGCGCAGGCGTCCCCGATCTACAGGTTGATCGTGGACTACCAGGTGGCGCTGCCGCTGCACCCGGAGTACCGGACCATGCCGATGGTCTGGTACATCCCCCCGCTGTCCCCCGTGGTGGACGTGCTGGCCAGCACCGGGCACGACGGCGAGGATCCCGGCAACCTGTTCGGCGCGATCGACGCGCTGCGCATCCCCGTGGAGTACCTGGCCGAGCTGTTCACCGCGGGCGATGTCGGGCCGGTGCGCGCCTCGTTACAACGGCTGGCCGCGATGCGCGCGCACATGCGCCGGGTCAACCTCGGCGAACCGGTCCGACCCGAGATCGCCGAGTCGGTGCGCCTGACCCCGGCCGAGATCGAGGCGATGTACCGGCTGCTGGCCATCGCCAAGTACGACGACCGCTACGTCATCCCCAGCGCGGCCGGCTCCGATGCGCACCGGCTGGATGCGCTGGCCACCGGGTGCAGCCTGGACTCCGACGGTGGGCCGGGCATGACCGCCTTCGACGTCATGGACGACAAGTTCCACCTGACAGCGCAGCCGGCCGACACCAACGGCGCCGCCGCACCGGCGGATAAGGGCCGCCGGATCAACCTGCTCAACTGGGACGGCAAGACCACCAACGGCCTGTTCACCCCCACCCCCGGCACCAACGGCGCAGCAAAGCACGCAACGGAGCCCACCCGATGAGCCCGGCTTGGCTGCGCCGCTCGCGTGCTGGGGACAGAACGCAGTTATCGGCCCCGGATAAGTGCGTTCTGTCCCCAGAGCGCGAGCTGGAACAGCGCGTGGTGTGGCGGATTGCGGCGTTGTTGCTGGATTACCCGGGGTCGTCGACCTTGGGCATGCTGGACGAGCTGGACGGCGGGGCCAGGGCGTTGGCCGCGCCAGCGGGGCCTGCACTGGTGTCGTTCGTGGACCACCTCCGCCGGACGCCGCCACTGGAGCTGGCCGCGTACTATGTCGAGACCTTCGACCTGCGCCGTCGCAATTGCCTGCATCTGAGCTACTACGCCTACGGTGACACCCGCAAACGCGGCATGGCGCTGCTGCGATTCAAGCACGCCTATCGCGCGGCAGGTGTCGAGCTGGGCGAACACGAGCTGCCGGACCATCTGGCGGTGGTGTTGGAGTTCGCCGCGACCGTCGACTCGGTGACCGGTCGGCGGCTGCTGATCGAGTACCGGCCGGTCGTGGAATTACTGAGGCTGTCCCTGCACGAGGGCGGGTCGCCCTATGCCGGGGTGCTCGACGCGGTCTGTGCCACCCTGCCCGAGCTCGGTAATGCCGACCGGCGCCGGGTCGCCGAGTTGGCCGCGCAGGGACCACCGGAGGAAGAGGTGGGCCTGGAGGCATTCGCCATGGACCCGTCGCTGCAGGAACACCTGGGAGGACGCCGGTGACCACGCTGTTGTGGATGACCGTGCCGTACCTGGCGTTGATCTCGTTCGTGGTCGGCCACATCTGGCGCTACCGCCACGACCAGTTCGGCTGGACCACCCGGTCCTCCCAGCTGCATGAGAGCAGGCTGCTACAGCTGGGCAGCCCGCTGTTCCACTTCGGCCTGCTGGCGGTGCTCGGCGGGCACGTGCTCGGCATCCTCATCCCAGCCAGCTGGACCGCGGCAGTCGAGGTGTCCGAGCATGCCTACCACCTGATGTCGGTCTCCTTCGGCACGCTGTCCGGCCTGGCCACCGTCGCCGGGTTGGCGATCCTGCTATACCGGCGGATCACCGTGGTGGCGGTGCGCAAGGCCACCACCACCCTTGACAAGATCATGTACCTGTTGCTGAGCGCCGCGATCGTGACCGGGATGCTGAACACAGTCGGCAACAACCTGATCGGCGGCGGCTACGACTACCGGGCCACGGTGTCACCCTGGTTCCGCAGCCTGTTCACCCTGTCTCCGCAGCCGGAGCTGATGGTCGGTATCCCGCTCAGCTTCCAGATCCACAACCTGGTCGTGCTCGCCTTGCTGGCGCTGTGGCCCGCCACCCGCCTGGTGCACGTGTTCAGTGCACCCCTGGGCTACCTGGTCCGCCCCTACGTCGTCTACCGCAGCCGCGACCCGCAACACTCGGGTTCCCGCCGCTATGCCCGAGCCTGGGAACAACCCAAACCCACACCCGCGCACCCACGCCGATGACGGCCGGTTGACCGGTA
>DATEMN010000008.1:0-14267 GCA_035275565.1 Pseudonocardiaceae bacterium
CGTCGCGGCCGCGCGGAGGAAGCGGCTCGTGATCTTCGACAGCTTCAAGGGGCTGCTCGTTCTCGACGAGTACGACAAGCACGACTACCACGCGAGGCGCCACGTTGGGTGGCTGCCGACCTGGCACAGCGGCAAATACAGTGCGTCCTTGGAACTCGTAAAGGACAACATCACGCAGTACGGGGAGAGCTCCGTCTGTGATTTCGTGCCCGGGTACTTCGAAGCAACCCTGCGAGACTCGGCGCTGCCGGAACGCATCGCGCTCGCCTTCACCGACGTCGACACGCCGACGGCTGTCCGCACCTGCCTGACCAGGCTCTGGCCTCATCTCGCGCCGGGCGGCGTTTACGCGTCACACGACGTCGCGCTGATCAAGTCTCTCCAGGTCCTGCTCTCCGAGTCGGTCTGGCGGGACGAGATCGGGGAATTCCCACCGATTCTCTTCGGTGCCGGGTTCGGAGTGTGCGACTCGGCGCCGCACATGGGCTATTTCGTTAAGGGCAAGGACCTTTCGGCGGAGTATCTGAAGTCCCTCACCGTCGACAAGAGGCCGAGCGATTGAGGTCCGGGGCCAGGACAAGGGCGGCCTGGCACGTGATACCTCCGCTTTCTCTCAGGTGAAGGGTGTTCCCATGGCCGTACCCCCGCGCCGGATCGGTCTCGAACTCGAATTCCCGGTGGTCGAGACCGTCACCGGCCGGGGACTGGACCGGGGCGGGGCACAGCGATTGTGGCGCTCCCTGGCCGCGCACGACACGTCCTGGTCCTTGATCGAGGAGACTGTCACGGGTGTCGTCACCGGTGTGCGCCGGCGAACGGCGGGCTTCGACGAGTGTCTGAACACGGACACCGGGGTTTGCACGGTCGAGGTTTCGCTCGCCCCTCGGGAGACGGTCGGTCAAGCGGTCGACGCCGCGGACGGCGCCCTGCGGATGCTCCAGGGGCTTCTGGACGCCATGGGGTGCACGCTCCTGTGCGCGGGAATCCAGCCCCGCACCTGGGCTGACCCCGCCCGCAAGTCCCAGAAGGACTGGTACTTGCTCCTGTCGCGCCGGTGGCATTTTCACCACTGGTTCGTCCCCATCGCCTCACACCAGGCATCGATCGACGTCACACCCGATGAGGCGGCCCGCGCCGTCAACGTACTGAGCGGATTCGCCGGGATCTTTACGGCTCTGACGGCTTGCTCGCCGATCGCCCGCGGGGCCGTGCAGCCGTGGAAGGAGATGCGGAACTGGGTGTGGCACGAGCGGTCCACGAGGGTGCCGGCCCCGGAAGCGACGTACACGTCGAACGGGATTCCAGAAGAACCGTTCTCCGACATAGGGGCTTATATCGAACACTACTGGGACTCGCGCATCTACTTCCTGACCAACCTCAAGAGCGGTGGCTGCGAAGTCATCGGCGGGAAATCCTTCAAGGAGTTCCTTCTCTCGCGCGACTCCGTGCCGGCCCGACAGATCGACGGAATACCTGTGCGGGTCACGCCCGACCGGGGTATGCTCGACCGCATCCATCAATACGGCTGGAACGCCGCGAAACTGCACTATGCCTTCGATTCTCGCACCGATCTCGACGAGGTACGCGCCGCGCTCACACAAGGACAGATCGGAGACTATTTCGAGGAGCACGCCGTCAACTGCTATGTGGAGAACCGGACGTGCGGGGTGGCCCCGCAAGGGGAAGAAGGCGTGGCCGCGGCGCTGACCCTGGGCATCGTGGAGCGCCTCAACCACGCCGAGGCGCTGCTGAAAGAGCTGTCGTGGCAGGAGTGGCGCCGGTTGTGGATACGGGCCAGCACCCATGGTCTGAGTGCCGAAGACGACCGGTCCATCGCCATGATGCGCAAAGTGCTCGAACTCGCGACGTCTGGACTGCGTGCACGCGGAGCGGGAGAGGACGCCTTCCTCGCACCCCTCTTCACCCGGTTGCAACGGCGCGAAACTCCGGCCGACCGCATGACCGCCGCCTTCCGCGCAGGAGGGGTGCCGCGGCTGCTGTCGGACTTCGGCCGCTCCTCATAAGACATCCGATCCCGTCACCAAAGAATGGGCAGACGGCCGTACAGGAAGACGCAGGGAGCTTTCCCTGAACCAGGGCGCATAACATGGGCACGTGAACCTGGTGGACCACCTCACGCGCACCGGTCTCGACTCGTTGGCCACGTCGGACCCCGGCATCCTCAAGCTCGCCGAGCGCGAGCTGGCCCGGCAGCGAAGCCACCTGAACCTGGTGGCCGCGTCCAGCCCGACCTCACCCGAGGTTCTGGCCGCCCAAGGGCTGGGGCTCAGCGCCCTGACCGCCGAAGGCTATCCAGGGCGGCGCTATCACCCGGGCACCGAGGTGATCGACGAAGTCGAGCAGCTCGCGGTCGAGCGTGCCCAACAGCTGTTCGGCGCCGACCATGCGAACGTCCAGCCACTGTCGGCATCTATGGCCAATCTGGCCGTGCTGTACGGGTTCCTCGCACCGGGCGACGCCGTGCTGTCTATGGAGCTGTCCCACGGCGGGCATCTGTCGCACGTGGCTCGCCCCGCCAGCGCCTCCAAACACCTCAACGCCACCTACTACCGGCTCGGCGCCGACGGCATCCTCGACCTCGAGCGGGTCAGGGATCAAGCGCTCGCCGTACGCCCGGCCGTGCTGATCTGCGGTTGCTCGGCCTATCCGCGCACGATCGACTTCCCGGCGCTGCGTGCCGTCGCCGACGAAGTCGGTGCCCTCCTCTTGGGCGACATCAGTCACATCAGCGGCCTGGTCGCGGCCGGCCTCCACCCCTCGCCCTTCCCGCACTGCGACGTTGTCACCACATCGACCTACAAGCAGCTCCGCGGACCGCACGGCGGACTGATCCTGCGGAGGCCAGGCTCGCGTCTGTCGGCCAACGAGATCGACAAGTCCGTCTTCCCCGGCTTCCAGGGCACCCCCGACTTTGGGACAATCGCGGCGAAGGCCGTCGCCCTGGGCGGCGCCCTGCGTCCCGAGTTCCGCAAAGCGATGGACCGAGTGGTCTGCTTCGCCAAACTGTTCGCCGACGCCTTCACGGAGTACAGCGTCCGGCTCGTCACCGGAGGCACCGACACCCACATGGTGCTGGTCGACCTGAGCGACGGAGACGCGAGCGGCAGGACGGTCAGCCATGCCCTGAAACGGGTCGGCATTCTCGCCAACATGAATCTGATCCCCAACGACCGCCGGTCGGCCCACGAGACCAGCGGTCTGCGGCTCGGAACCAACCATCTGGCCTTCATGGACATCGGAGAACACCAGGTGGGCGAACTCGCCCAGGGCGTCGCCGAACTGGTGGCGGACCTGAACCGGGGCAGGCTGCCCGAGCAGTGCCCCGCGTGGCGCCGCCTGGGCGAGCACGTCGCCGCCCTCACCGGCTCCGGCCACCCGGCGGAGGCGCCCTGACCGGTCCGGGCGCCGGAAGCGAGCCACTGAAGGGGCGGACCTACACCTACACCCACACTCGGTGCAGGGCTCTTTAAGGGGACATCGTGATGTGCGGAATCGCTGGCGCCGATGCCGAGCGCACGTTGCGCAGCATGACCCCACTCGACCAGCTCGCCGCCGTTCGCGAGAACCGGCTCATCGCGATCAACTTCACCTACCTGGTCGGCGGACCACTCACCGTCGACGGGCTCGAAACGATCGCTCAAGAGCTCACCGCGTTGAGATGATCGATTGGTGGGCTGTCAGCCGAGTCAAGAGCCACGGCTACCATCAGCAGCGCCCACGGTGACCGTTCCCGTACTGCTGACGATTGAAGTCGGTTGCCGGTCAGCGGTCGAACTTGGTGGTGAGGACGATCGAGGACATGGTGCGTTCGACGCCGGGGATACCGCCGATACGATCGAGGACGCGGTCGATCTCCGCTGTGCTCTCGGCGGCCACCACCGCGATCAGGTCGAACGGACCGCTCACCGTGTGCAGCGTACGGACGCCGGCGATCCGGCGCAGCGTCTGCTGCACGTGGTCGCCCCGCTTGGGGTCGACGGTGATGGCGACATGGGCCGTGACGCGCCGCCCAGTGGCCGCCGGGCCGAGCCGGACGGTGTACCCGGCGATCACGTCGTTGCGTTCGAGGCGGGCGATGCGTTCCTGCAGCGTCGAGCGGGCCACGTGCAGCCGTCTCGCCAGCACCGTGATCGACTGGCGGGCGTCATCGACGAGCAGGTCGAGGATCCGCTCGTCGAGGTCGTCCACGGACGCATTCTCGCCGATCTGACGCCGAAAGCCGGCGTTTCGCCGGATCAGTGCCCCGAATCGAGCGATGAGACGCGCCACAACGTCGGTGGCCGGCCGTACGGTCACACCTATGTCGACCCCCAGCCGCGATCAGGCGCCCGCCGGCCGCACCCGGGCGCTCGTCGTCGGCGCCGGCAAGATCGGCACCGCCATCGTTGGCCTGCTGCACTCCGCGTCCGACTACGACGTCACGGTGCTCGACCGTTCCGAACGGGCCTTGAGCACGGCAGCAGACCTCGGGGTGCGCACCGTGCCGGGCGACACTTGCGACGTCGCCCTGCTGCACCGGCTGGCCACCAGCCACGACATGGTGCTCAGCGCCGCCCCTTTCCACCTCACCACCACCGTCGCTCGCGCCGCGCGGGACGCCGGCGCTCACTACTTCGACCTCACCGAGGATCGAGCGTCAGCCCGGGCCATCGCCGCCATGGCCACGGACGCGCCAGCGCCGGCGGTGCTGATGCCGCAGTGCGGTCTCGCGCCGGGGTTCGTGTCGGTGGCCGCGGCCGCGCTGGTCGGCTCGTTCGACGAATTGCGTGCGGTGTCCCTGCGGGTCGGTGCGCTACCCCAGTTCCCGACCAACGCGCTGAAGTACAACCTGACCTGGTCGACCGACGGGCTGATCAACGAGTACTGCAACCCCTGCGAGGCCATCGTCGACGGCGAGCTACGCGAGGTGGCGCCGCTGCACGGGTTGGAGGCGTTCTCCCTGGACGGCGTGGCCTACGAGGCGTTCACCACCTCGGGCGGTCTGGGCACGTTGGGCGAGACCCTGCTGGGCCGGGTCGAGACCCTTACCTACAAGACCGTGCGCTATCCCGGCCACTGCGAGATCGTCCGGCTGCTGGTGCAAGATCTGCGGCTGGCTCACCGGCGGGAGGTGCTCAAGGACGTCCTCGAGACCGCCATCCCGGTGACCGACCAGGACGTGGTGCTGATTGTCGTGAGCGTGTCAGGGACCCGTAATGGGGTACTCACCCAGGAGACCTTCGCACGCAAGGTCTACCCCACGGACGTGGGCGGCCTGCGGCTGTCAGCCATCCAGCTCACCACCGCGGCGGGGATCTGCGCCATGGCCGACCTGGTCCGGGAGGAGAAGCTGCCGACGTCCGGGTTCGTCCAGCCACAGGACTGCGCGTTGACGGAGTTCCTGGCAAACCGGTTCGGCTCGCTATACCTGCTGGCCGAGCCCCTGGCGGACGTCCGGAGAGGACCGCTTAACGTCGAAGAAGTACGGTCACCCGGACCTGCGCGCGGCCGTCGAGATCGCCGCCACGCTGCCGTAGCCGGTCGGCGGTGCTAGACCACGACGCGAATGTCGTCGAGGATCGCGGCCGCGCCCGCAGCGAGCATCCGCTCAGCCAGCATCCGCCCCAAAGCTTCCGGGTCGCCGCTGTCGCCGGTTGCGCGGTCGATGACCTTGCGTGTCCCGTCCAGCGAGGTGACCTGCGCCACGAGCTCGATGTTGTCGCCTACGGTCGGCTGCGCGTAGGCGCCGACTGGGACCGAGCATCCGCCGTGCAGCGCGTTGAGAAGTGCTCGTTCTGCGCGCACCTGTGCGTCGAGCGCCGGATTTCCGTAGCTGTCAAGCATGGCGAGCAGCTCGGTGTCGCGGGCCCGCACCTCCACGCCCATGGCCCCGGCCGAGGGGCTCGGTAGAAACACTTCCGGGTCAAGGATTTCGGTGATCGCGTCATCCATCCCAATCCGCACGAGCCCGGAGACGCCAAGCACCACCGCGTCGAACCCGGACTTGAGCTTGGCGAGGCGACCGGGGACGTTGCCGCGGATCGGTACCACCTCGATGTCGGGTCGCAGCGCGAGCAGCTGCGCGATGCGCCGTGGCGATCCGGTGCCCACTCGTGCCCCCGGGCGCATGCCTGCGAGGCTAGAACCGCACAGGGCATCGCGGATGTCTGCACGAGTCGGTGTCACTGAGAGCGTAAGCCCTTCGGGCAGCTCGGTGGGTAAGTCCTTAAGACAGTGCACGGCGATGTCGATGTTCCCGGCAAGCAGCTCGGCCTCGAGTTGCTTCGCGAAAGCGCCTGCGCCGCCGGATACTTCACGCAGCACGGTCTTGCGGTCTTTGTCACCGTCGGTCAGCACCACCCGCCGTTTGATCTTCACGACTGGGCAAGCCTGCTCGCCGCCGAGCCTCTGGAGCAGTTCCGACACCATTGCTTGCGCCAACTTGCTGCCCCGTGCGCCCACGATCACCGTGTCCATGCTCGGCAGGTTAGACCTGGCGGGCACTGCCCGCCAGCACGGCGCGACGCCAGATGCAAGCCACCGCCCAGCGGCTGGAGGAGAGCTCGGTTAAGGAACGGTTCAGCTTCGTCGACACCACCTAGCCGGGGCCGTACCGACGTGCGGGGATGCAATGGGTGGAACCGTCATAGAGGGAGATGCGGTGGAGAGGCAGGGCTCTAATGGACTCGGATGCCAGGTCTGATCTCTCAATCCGCAACTTCAGCATAATCCCCATACCCGCAATCGCTCGTCCAAATCCCGCACCGCCGGCGTGTCCCGCCACGGCTGCAGGCGGCCTCGGGCAGCCTTGACCTCACCAATCAGCCGTGCCGAGCGGCGCTTAATGGCAAGGAGCGCCCCCTCGCCAGTCACCCGCGCTGCCTCTTCAACCTCGCCGGATAGCAGGCGGGCAGTGCCCAAACGGAGCGTACAGAAGGCCAGACCCATGACGAACGAACCGTCGAACAGCTGGAGTCCCCTTTCGGCGCTGGCAGCGGCTTCGGCTGGCCTGCCATGCCGTAACAGGCACTCGCTTTGCTTGCTGGCGATCGCGCCCTCGTGGAACCAGTAGACCGGCGATTGAGGGGACCGCTGGCCGGCTGGTAACGCAAGCCTAGCCAGCGCCCGGTCGAGCTCGGCCATGGATTCCTTGTACTGGCCGTCAACGGCGTACGCCCAAGCGGCCCGCTCAGCGACGTAGGCATGAAGCAGGACGTCATCCGTTTTTCCCGTGAGGCTCCGAGCAGCCGCCGCGAAGTCGATCCCGGCGTGTGCTTTCCGATGCCAAGAAGCGAAATGGCTCATCATGCCCAGCGCGTAGATAGCCAGCTCGTTGTTGCGGGCCTCCTGGGCGGCCGCCCGAGCCTGGTCGCAGTAGTGCATTGCGCCGGCAACGTCATAAAGATCGAAGCAGCACCACCCGATAGAGCTGGACATACTGCTGTAGAGCGACAACAGCCGGGGACGGAACTCGTCCGAGCATTCGTCAAGCAAAGAGTCCACAAATTCCCGCTGGGCGATGACAGCGTGCAGCACCGCGTGCGGGCCGAACATATCCTCTTGCCGTTTACAGTTCTGAAGCATGGTTTCGATATGGTCGATGGCCTGGTCGTCCACCCGGCTCGGTGTCGCAATGACCTTGGAGAGGCGTTCCTGTTCGTCGCTGTCCAGGCCGGGTATCGGAGAGGCGGCCACCGAAGCGGCCATCCATCCCAGTAACCGAAGGTGTTCCCGACGCTCCACTGTATGTGCCCATTCACGGAGAAACGTTCGAAGCTGTTCCCGAAGCTGTTCTCTCCACTCGATAGGCGCCTCCTGGGCCGGTGCGCTCAGAAACGCCAGGTACAAGAGCGGCCCGGCCAGACTTCCGGCCAGTTCAGCACCGACGGAGGCGACCAGACTCCCGAGTACCTCCTGTCCGCTCGGCAGCGCTAGCCCGTTGCCGTTCTGACCTTCAGACGGGGCAGGGGCTCGCAGCTCCTGAGCACGAGCCTGGGCTTCAGCATACGCCTTGGCCAGCAGCGCTTCCCGGCTTCGGGCTTCGTGCGCCTCCTTGGCGGCCCGTACCCGCTCGTAGCTGGCCAGCAGCGCACCATCGGCCTGGAGCAAGCCGTCAGCCGTTGTCCAGAACTCCCGGGTGAGCAGCTGGAGGCCCGCTTCGGCCTTGGCCACCGAGGAACGGCTGTAGCCCGTCTTATGCCCTATCTGCTGCTGGACGATCCCCGCAGACTCGCGCAGAGCGGCCAGCTGCTGACCTAGCGCGCGCTTCAGGGCTACCAGCTCCGGCGAGTCTTGGATCACCGTCGCTCCCCCGTCATCCCCTGGGCACGGCAAACCTCATGCGCGCTGAGCGTAGTCGAGTGTTCACCGCTGTCCCCCGCGGGGAACGGCGTTGTGCACGCCTGTCACCCCGCGCTTGTGTTTCGCAAGGCCCCAGAGCCGGGACGACAGCTCACCCGGCAAGCGATGACACCAGGGGCGCAGTTTCTGTGGTGTGGCAGACAAAGGGGAGCGGTCCGGTGATGTATACGGGGAATGAACAGACTTCCCGCCCGTTCGTCTGGTTCCCGCTGGCTGGGCAGCGACACGCCATCGACCGGCGTGATAGCCAGGTGCCGGTAGGTGAGCCGATGCGCTGTTTATGTGGTGTTTCTCCTCCGCGGGGTGCCGAGGGTGACATAGAATGGCTCTGGAAGACCTGTGAGCAGTGCTGGGAGGAGGCTTGCCGGATTGTGGGGGCGAGGAAGCGGGCGTCGCCGCCCCCAGCCGCGACCCGGATTCCGCTGGCTGCACCCACGACCTCGAGCCCCCCGGCCACACCATGAGCCGCGACGGGATCCTCCGGGCGGTCGGGCTTGACCCAGCCGATCTGTCGGACGGCGACCTGACCGCCCGCAGCCCCATCGACGGCTCGGTGATCGGCCGGCTGGTGTCCACCACACCGCAGCAGGTCGACGCCGCACTGGGCCGGGCGGCCGGCACGTTCGCCCGGTGGCGCTGCGTGCCGGCACCCCAGCGAGGCGAGCTGGTCCGCCTGTTCGGCGAGCAGCTGCGGGCCCACCAGGATGCCCTGGCCGCGGTGGTCACGCTGGAGACCGGCAAGATCCTGGCCGAGGCCCGGGGCGAAGTGCAGGAGATGATCGACGTCTGCGACTTCGCGGTCGGCCTGTCCCGCCAGCTCTACGGCAGGACCATCGCCTCGGAGCGGCCGGGGCACCGAATGATGGAGACCTGGCACCCGCTCGGTGTGGTGGGCGTCATCTCGGCGTTCAACTTCCCGGTGGCGGTGTGGGCCTGGAACACCGCGGTGGCCCTGGTCTGCGGCGATCCGGTGGTGTGGAAGCCGTCGGAGCAGGCGCCGTTGTCGGCGCTGGCCAGCCAATCGATCTTCGAGCGCGCTCTGCACCGCTATGGCGACGGGGACTGGAGTGGGTTGTCCGCGGTGCTGCTCGGCGGGCGGGACACCGGCCGGTCGTTGGCCTGCGATAGCCGGGTGGCCTTGGTGTCCGCGACCGGATCGGTGGCGATGGGGCGGGCAGTCGGGCCGGTCGTGGCCGAACGGTTCGGGCGCGTGCTGCTCGAGCTGGGCGGCAACAACGCCATGATCGTGGCCCCGTCGGCCGATCTCGACCTCGCCGTCCGGGCCATCCTGTTCGCCGCGGTCGGCACCGCGGGCCAGCGCTGCACCACCCTGCGCCGGCTGATCGTCCACGAATCGATCGCCGACGATCTGGTCAGCACCCTGGCGCGGCTCTACGACACCCTGCCGATCGGCGACCCGTTCGATCCCGCCACCCTGGTCGGTCCCCTGATCGACGCGGCGGCGCTGGACGGGATGCACAAGGCCCTGGCGGCCGCCCGGGCCGACGGCGGTCTCGTCCACGGCGGGGGGCGGGCGCTGGTCGAGGAGTACCCGAGGGCCTGCTACGTCCGGCCGGCCCTGGTGGAGATGCCGACCCAGACCGAGATCGTGCGGCACGAGACCTTCGCCCCGATCCTCTACGTGCTGCGCTACACCGAGCTCGACGAGGCGATCGCCGTCCACAACGACGTCCCGCAGGGACTGTCGTCGTGCATCTTCACCAACGACCTACGGGAAGCCGAGCAGTTCCTGGCCGCCGCGGGGTCGGACTGCGGCATCGCCAACGTGAACATCGGGCCATCCGGAGCCGAGGTCGGTGGGGCCTTCGGCGGTGAGAAGGAGACCGGTGGCGGTCGGGAGTCGGGGTCGGACTCCTGGCGTTCGTACATGCGACGATCGACGGCCACGATCAACTTCTCGACCGAGTTGCCCTTGGCGCAAGGCATCGAGTTCGGCTGGCAGGACCCCGCATGAACGAACTGCTCACCATCGTCGTCGGCCCACAACGGTGCACGGAGTTACTTGCCCAGGTCACCATCCCCCCGCAGTTAGCGGCTCTCCAAGGACTACCAACCCCGGTTCCGAGCACCTCTAACGACCCCCAACCCCGGGCCGCGGTGGCGATGGCGTTGAGCCTGGTGCTGTTCGAAGACCTGCTGGCCCGCGTCCCGAGCGGGGCCCGCTACGTGGCCAGCCAGCGAGAGCGCCAGGTGGTGTTCGATCACGGTGCCGTCCGGACGGTGGACTGGCCCGAGACCGGGCAGCTGCCACCGGGTGCCGAGCTGTTCCGCCGGATACTGATCCCGCTCGGTTACCAGGAAGTGGGTCTTTACCCCCTGGACCGCATCCACATGACCGGGCGGGTGTTCACCCATGCCGACCTCCCCGAGCAGGTGCCGCAGTACTTCGTATCCGAACTGCACGTCGACCGCCTGCACCCCGACGCCCAGCAGGCCGTGACCGCAACGGTCGGCGACTCGGTGGATCCCCTCGACGGCGAGGCTCTGGCGCTGCTCGACGACCTGACCGGCCGGAATTGGATGCCGCTGGACGAGGCGGCGCGCCTGATCCCGATGCTGGCGTCGTGCTTCGGGCGCCACCATCCCGACCCGCGGCTCGATGACTACCACACCGTGGCGCGGCACTCGGCCGAGATGGCCTGGATCACGACCGAGGGCAACGCCTTCAACCACGCCACCGACCGGGTGCCCGACGTCGAGATCCTGGCCGAAGCGCTGCGCCACGACTGGCCGCTGAAGGACACCATAGAGCGGTCCCACAACGGGCGGGTCCGCCAGACAGCGCTACGGGCCGACTCGGTGGTGCGCCGGTTCCGGGATGCCGACAGGGCCGGCGTGACCCGCGAGGTCCCCGGCTCGTTCTTCGAGTTCATCACCCGCGACACCCTGCCTGACGGCACACTCGACCTCACCTTCGACGCCGGCAACGCCCAAGGCATCTTCCGCATGACCGCCCACCCCCCAGTTGGCGCACCTTCAAGGACCACCAACCCGGGTCTCGAACGCCTCTAACGATGACCAACCCCGACCCGGTCGATGTGCCGGATCCGTGGAGAACCGAAGAGACCCGCCTGGCGGCTGGGGGGTAGAGACGCCAGGCGGGTCGGACAGGGAACCCTCGGACCGCGGGGGGAGTGGCCCGACGACGTCCCTGTAGCCCGGCACCCTGTCAGCTGACGGAACGCCACGCAAATCGCCGTTACTTGATGATCTTAGCCACACCGGGTTGCCATCGGGTGCGACGTCGACGCACCCAGGTCGTAGTGAGGCTTCCACCACGAATTGAGCGGTTTTCTGCATCTCATCATCGAGCTGCCACAACGGGCACATCGTGCGGACCAGCCGGCCACGGGTCGAGCCGGCACAACGTGACCTTCGCGGGTGCACCACGACCACCTGGCCATGATGACGCGCAATATCGAGCGCAGAATCCATCGGTCCCCCAACCCGCTTACCGACCGTACCGAGACATGCACACAGAGCTTACGACACAGCGCAAGAGCATCCGCCCGACAACGACATGGCGGGCTTTCTGGGAACCGTTAGCCTTACCCCTGGTCGTCGCCTGCAGTCAGGCTTTCCTGACGCGCCGGTTGACGTTCATTGCGGAGCGTGTACGGTCCGGTATCGACTGTAACGGCCCGGGGGGAGTCGACACATGACACGTGAACAGCTTGGGTGCCTACAAGACCTGCAAGACACCATGGCTGGTAGGCACATGGTGACAGCGACGTTGAGTTGTCCTCAACCAGACACGACGGTGTGCACGGTGACCGGTCGGGTGGACCTGATCACCGCATCGGAACTGACCGACACGCTCATCGCAGCCGTCCATGACGACCGGTCGCATCTCGTGATCGATCTGTCCGCTGCCGACGTGCTGGACTCGGCTGGGTTGCAGGCTGTCCTCGAAGCCCTCGACAGATACGACATAGCTGGTCACGTCGCCGCGGTCGTCGGCTCGAACTTCGAGACCGTCACTGCGCTGGACGAGTTCCTCGACCGGCACGACGATCTAGCCGCAGCCCTGCAAGCCTGCGCCCGAGCCTCGACGTCCACCGCCGGACGCCACCGGTTGAGGGTCCTGGACTAACGATATCGTGTGCCCGGATGGCGATGACGTCCCGGCATACGTCATATGCCGGATGTGGAAGACTCGAATCCGTCCCTAAGCTAAGGTGACCGCTCAACGAATCGAGCTGAGCAACGGACCAGAGAGTCGACATGGTCACAAACGGATCGACAATCGAATGGCAGCAGGGTCAGGATGCACTCCGCGACGAAGTCGCGCGGGTAACCGCCCTGCTGCGATCCATCCGAGATCCAGCGCCACATGCGGTGGGTCAATGGAACCTTGGCGAGGTCGCCATGCATCTCTCGCAGATCTGGGTTAGCGTGCCTGGCCTGGCAAGGCAAGACCTCTCCCGCGTCTACGAGGGGGTGCCCAGCCTTGCCGGGGTAGCCGGCGACTCGCTGATTCGGGATATGTGGGACTTAGCCGACACGACCACCCTCGGCGTGAAGTCCGACCCCGAACGTGATTTGACTGTCCTAGCCGACCGCATTGAAACCCGGGCGCAGGAGTACTTCAGCGAATGCGCGGGAGCAGATCCTGATGCCCCACGTCCTTGGATAGTTCAAGGAGTTACCGTCCGACAGTCGATCTTGACCTACCATCTACTGAGCGAGACGGTCGTGCACGCCTACGACATCGCCCATGCTGCCGGGCGCACGTGGCCGATCGAGCCGACACATGCGGCCATGGCGCTGGGACAGTTCTTGATCCCTGCCATGCGAGCGCTCGATGCCCGGACGCTGGTAAACGGTACGAAGGCGGCCGGCCTCCAGGCCACTTACGACCTCCGCATCCGGGGCGGGGATAGGTTCCATTTCATCTTCAACGATGGGGCGCTCAGCATCGTAGAACCGTCCTGCCGCAGAGTTGACTGCCATATCTCAGCTGACCCCCCAGCGTTACTCAAGGTGGTCTGGAATCGGCAGAGCCAGTGGCCAGCGATCGCCACCGGCAAGCTGATCGCCTGGGGTCGCAAGCCGTGGCTGGGACTCCAGCTCAGGGGCTTGCTGCGCAACCCATAGCCCCTCGCGCAGCGGTCCGCTCGGGGGCCCTGGGCAATCCGCTGTTCGGACCAGCGGAAGTCGAAGTCCGTCACGAGGACACTGCGCGGGGCCGCGCGGTCGCGCACCATCCTCGCGATGGCAATCTCGAACTGTGGGTTGGCCCTTGGTCAGACGCCGAGGGCTTCGGCGGCCAGTCGGGTACCCCTGACACGCGCTTCGATCTTGGCGAACGCTGTTTCCCGCGAGGTGGACACGTCGTCAGCGAAGGGCGAGAACCCACAGTCATCGCAGGTTCCCAGGCGCGCCACCGGGATGTAGCGGGCCGCCTCCAGCACCCGATCGCGCACCTCCTCGGGGCTTTCCACCCTGGGATCAATGGGATCGATGACCCCCACGAAGATCCGCTGGTTGTGGCTCGAGTGATCCCTGACGATCTCCAGCACGCGAGCCCGGTCATGTTCACTGGCGAGCTGGAGGTAGAAGGTGCCGGCGTGCAAGGTGAACAGCTCCGGCAGCAACTCCGCGTAGTCCACATCCAGACTGTGCGCCGAGTCCTGGTCGCCGCCCGGGCAGGTATGCACACCCAACTTGGACCGTTCCTCCGCGGAGAACCGGTCCAGCACCGTGTTGTTGAACTCGATGAAACTGCGCAGCACACCCTTCGACGGATCAAGCTTGAGCGACAGCCGGCCCTCGGTGAAGTCCAGTTGCACCGACGCCGCCCCGGCGTCCAGGCACTGCCGGATATCGGCCTCGGACTGGTTGGCCAGGTCATGCATGAAAGTTTCCCTTGAGTAGCCTTCGAT
>DATEMN010000009.1:0-8465 GCA_035275565.1 Pseudonocardiaceae bacterium
GAAGGTCGGCGTGTCGGCTGAGTCGTTACGCCGCTGGGTTCGTCAGGCCGAGATCGATGCTGGTCAGCGGACGGGGACGTCGTCTGGTGATGCCGAGGCGCTTCGTGAGTTGCGGCGGGAGAATCGTGAGCTGCGGCGGGCGAATGAGATTCTGAAGGCAGCGGCGGCTTTCTTCGCGAGGGAGCTCGACCCTCGACTGCCACGCTCGTAACGTTCATCACGCAGCATAAGAAACGGTTCGGAGTCGAGCCGATCTGTACCGTGTTGAGTGATTTCGGTATGCAGATCGCTCCGTCCACGTATTATGCCGCGATCACCCGGCCGCCCTCGGCGCGGGCGGTGCGTGATGAGCAACTCAAGAAAGACATTACCCGGGTGTATGAGGAGAATTATTCGGTGTATGGGGCGGAGAAGGTGTGGTGGGCGTTGAACCGGGAGGGGATCGTGGTGGGTCGTTGCCGGGTGGAGCGGCTGATGCGCGCATGGGGCCTGGCCGGTGCGGTGCGCGGTAAGAAGGTTCGCACGACGGTGCCCGACCCGGACGCTGCTCGCGCCCCTGACCTGGTGAAACGCCAGTTCACAGCGGGTGCGCCGAACCGGTTGTGGGTCGCTGATGTCACGTATTAGGTTCAGGTCGCAGTTATGTGTAGTGCGGCAGCATGAGCGCGGGTGATGACACTGTACTGGCTAGGATGGATGCTTGCTGGCGGTCGTCGTAGCTGCACATAATCGCGATGCTTTTTGTATCCGATCGGTTCGGAAGACAAGGAGCAGCTGGTGACATCTCGTGATCGATTGACGCTGGAGGAAGTGCTCACGGCCTTCGATGAGCATTTGCGCCGCACTCGTGGCGTGTGTCCGGGGACGCGGCGCAACTACGCCAGGTTTGTGCGTGCGTTCCTGCGGGTGATGTTCTGCGACGGTCCGGTAGAGGTCGCGAATATCTGTGTGCGTGACGTGGTCGAGTTCGTGGGTGGTCTGTCACGCCGCTACCAGCCGGGGACGGTGGAGCTCGCTGCGTCGGCGTTGCGTTCGTTCTTCCGGTTCCTGCGCGCGGAGGGGTTGCGTGGCGATCGGTTGGAGGACGCGGTCCCGATGGTGCCGCATCGCCGGAGTGGTCTTGTTCGGCATCTGGACCCAGGACGCTTGGAGCAGTTGATCGCCTCGCTGGACTCGTCCTCGCCTCGCGGGCTGCGGGACCGGGCGATCATTGTGTGCATGGTCCGACTGGGGCTACGGGCCAGCGAGGTCGTGGCGCTGCGGCTGGAGGACCTCGGCTGGGGTAACGCCGTGGTGCGGGTACGCGCCCGCAAGACCGGTCATGGTGCGCTGCTGCCGCTGCCTGACGGGGTCGGGGCGGCGTTGGCTGGCTACCTGCAGCACGGCCGCCCGGACACCCGCGCCCGGCAGGTGTTCGTGCTGCACCGCATACGGGTCGGCGCGCCGATCAGCAGCAGCATCGTCGGCCGCGCCGTGGACAACGCGTTGCGGCGTGCGGAGATGGCTGCACCGATGCGCGGGGCCAACCTGCTGCGCCATTCACTGGCCACGATCTGCTCGGCCACGGGGCCAGTCTGCGCGAGATCGCCGACCTGTTCGGGCATTGTTCGCTGGCTACCACCCGGATTTACGCCGCGGTTGATGTCGCGGCGTTGGGTGAGGTCGCGCTGCCGTGGCCGCAGGCGACGTCATGACCGGCAGCATCATCGCGCTGGTAGGCGATTTCATCGAGTTGCGCCGTGGCCTGGGTTACCGCTCGCCCAGTCAAGAGCGTGTGTTGCGGGCCTTCGCCCGATACCTGGACCGGGAAGGGCATGACGGTCCGATCCCGTTGGAGTTGAGCCTGGACTGGGCCGCGTCGACCGCCTCAACCGATCCGCGCAACCCGGCCCGGCGGTTGACGACGGTGCGGGGTTTCCTGCGTCACCTGTCCGCGCTGGACGGCGCCACCGAGGTACCCGCGCCGGGACTGCTCGGCTCGACCGGCCACCGCAGGCCGCCGCACGTGTATTTCGACCGTGAGATCGGCGAACTGCTGCATGCCGCGGCTGGGCTGGCCCCGGCCGGCGGGTTGCGGCCGCGCTGCTACGCCACGTTGTTCGGGCTGCTCGCTTGCACCGGGCTGCGGATCTGCGAGGCGTTGGCCCTGACCTGCGGAGACGTCGACCTGGCTGAGGGCATGCTCACCGTACGGGCCGGAAAACGCGGCCGAACCCGGCTGGTCCCGTTGCACCCCAGCGCGGTGCCGCCGCTGCGGGACTATGCCACCGACCGGCGGCGCCGCTACGGCCCGCCAACAGACGGCGAGGCGTTCTTCCGCACTGACCGCAGCGATCACGTCAGTTACAACGCGGCCAATCACACCTTCATCATGCTGCGCCGGCAGCTAGGTTGGACCGCGACCGGGCGCACCCGACTACCACACGTGCACGACCTGCGGCACCGCATGGTGGTGCGACGTATCCAGGCATGGCACGTCCAGGGCATCGACGTCGATCGAAAGATCGCGGTGCTGGCGACCTACCTCGGTCACGTGGAGGTGCGCGACGTCTACTGGTATTATTCCGATTCTCGGGTTATTCCGATGCCCGCTCCTTCGCGCGCGTGATGGGCCTGTGACCTGGGATGACGCATTCTGGTGACTGTCGCCTGTCGGGATAATCCGGTGTCACTGCTTGAGTCCGCACAGGCGCTGGATGATGTCCTCGTGGTCGTGCCACAGCGGGGTCGGGAGGGGGCTGTGGGTTGTTGCGCTGTTTGCTTTCTCGAGAGCATGGCGCTTCATCTCGGTGTCGGCGTGTAACGGCACAGTCGGATATCAGAACTGTCGGAATGTCCACGCTCATCGGCTTCTCCGGCGGCTAATGTCGGCGCAGTTGAAGTCGAGGTATGTATCTTGGTTGGCTGAGTCGGTGCTGAGACGGTTGGGGTCAGCAATGGTCCACTCGTGCTCGTCGTGGCAGCGGCTGCTCTGACTGATGTGCCGCCCCCACGGGCCGGGCTGAGCTCGGTTTTGATTCGGGTGCATCAAAGTATTGCGATCGTCGGCTAACCGGGATGATCAACCTCTGCGTCGTCCTGTGTGTCGTCCGCTGGCAACGACTTGATCTCACGGATATCACGAGGAGGCAGGAACCGCACCATTTCATCTGGCGTTCCTCGCTCGAAGGACGTTGACTCCAATTCAACATCCCCGGCGAAGGTGGCTCGCTCGAAGTTGGTGGCTCCTTTGAAGGTAGCTAGTTTTAAGGAGAGGGAGTAGCGGCCAACAAGACCAGGGCCGGGCAACATCAGCGTGGCATATTCGGAGCTGGACAGTACAAATTCGAAGGAAGCCGAACTAAAGTCCACATCGCCCGTAAAAGAAGCTGACTCGAAAGAGGCCTCGCCGGCGAAGGTGGCCTCGCGGAAGTCAGCCGCGCCTTGGAACGTGGATGAATCAAACCCGGCGGCCGCACCGAAGCTCGCTGAGCGAAACTCTGCAACCCCACGGAATGTGCTCGATTCGAATCCGCCGTATTGCAGGGAGGCCGACATGAACTCTGCTGCCCCGTCGAAGGTGGCCGAGTCGAAGACGGAGTACCCGCTGAGGGTGGCATAACCAAAGGAGGCGCCCCCGGTGAATGTGGCTGAACGGAACCTGGCGTCGCGCATGACGCACTTGAACAGGCTTAGGTCGATGAGGGTGGCACCGGTGAGGTTCAGGTCTATTGCTTTCCAGAAAGTGGCCACTGGCTGTTTGGTGTTCTCGCCGGGCCGGAGGTGGTTGGTGAGGATGCGTTGGGCGGCTAGCCGAACCTCACGTTCCTGGATCAATTCACGGTGCGCTGCCCACGCCTCCTTGTCGGCGGCCTCGGCGGGCGGATCTCCGGGAACCTGATAGGGCATGCGTAGGTAAGCGCACAACACGTTCACGATCGTCTGCCGGTGTTTCTCGTTGTCCTGCGCAACCCGCTCCAGCGCGTACAGGCCAGCCAATCGCACTGGGGCCTTGTCGGAGCCCAGCTGGTCCGCAGCCTTGGTGTAGAGCTCGGTGACCCGTCTCTCGGTGGTGTCGAGCTCGGTGGCTGCCGAGCTGCGCCCCTGGTGCCACTGCCGCCGCACCGCGAGTAGCAGGGCAAACACCCCGCCGGTCCCGGCGCCGATCGCAAGCCCTGTCTTGATCGCTTCCACTCGCGCGGCTGCCGGGTCCTTCGCTGAACCGGCTTCACGCAGCAGCCAGGCTGTTGCACCCCAGACCACGGCCGCCACCACGGCGGCCGCAGCGACCACCGCCCACCAACTCAACGGCGGCGATGGCCGGTCCCGCTCGCGCGTCCCCGCCCGGACCCACCCGATCACCCCCGCAACCACCAGGAATACTCCGCTGGCAAACAACCCAACTGCGGCAGCCCGCGGTCGCAACCATTTGCCTGCCGCCGACCAGTCCACCCAGCCGGTTACCACAGTCACCGCCAAGCCCACCAGTACCAGCCCAGCCGCACCCGCCCACACCGCCGGGTCCGAAACCCGCGGTGTTGTCGTGTGCAGGTGGCGAGTTTCGGCTCGCATGCGTGCCTCCAGTGGATGATCGGTGGAGGTGTCGTCGAGTGGCAGTCGTGCGTGGCCACTGGCTTGTGACAACTACGATGCTCCGCTAGAGGTCACCTAGGGGCTGATCGGCCCATCGGTTCTCCTTATTGTGATGGGCCAGTGCCTGGTCCGTTGCCTCGTGAGCGTGTGAATGAAGGCTGGACCTGCGGCGGCTGACGTCGGCGGCATAGGTGGTCCAGTCGCCTGCGGAGGCATGTTGCCAGGCAACGGCGACTTTGATGTTGATGCCGAGCATGCGGGCCAGGGCGGCGGCAGGGAGTTCTGTGGCGAGTTGGAACAGCGCGGTTGAGCGTGCCTCGGCGGGGCGCAGTCCGAGTTGGCGGAGGCGTTGGGCGAGTCCGTCGGCGCTGATGGGGCGGCCGGGTTGCCCGCCGGGGAACAACCAACGCGACGTTCCTTGATCGCCGATGGTGGCGTGGCCGTGCCGGGTGGTGATCAGGTTGCGGGTCAGGGTTGCCAGGGGCTCGGGCAGTTCGACGGGGATGGGCCCGAGTTGAAGCGTGACCATGTCGTCGCCGGTGTTGATGTCGTTGAGGGTGAGCTGGCTGATGGCCGCGGGGCGTTGGGCGTAGAGCAGGAGTAGGAGCCCGGCGACGCGGTCGTCGGTGTGGAGGGTGTCGTCGTGCAGCAGTCGTTTGGCTTGCTGCCAGCGGTGTTCGTGGTCCAGTGGGCGGGCGGGGCCGGTCCATCGGGTCGCGTCGAACCGCAGGTTGCGATTGATCCGCTGGGAGATCGCCCAGCGGACAAAGTGGCCGGTGATGATCCGGTAGCTGGCGTCGTTGCTGGTGAGCCAGGTGTCGAGGTCGGCTTGCCGGCAAGTGGCCAGGGTGAGCGCGCGCGTGCGTAGCCAGTCGAGCAGGCCGACGGCGGCGCGAACTCGTTGGCGGACCGTGTCAAGTTGGCCGTAGGTGGTCTCGGTGCCGCAGTTGCGTTGCCGGAGCCGTCGCAGCAGGTGCCAGACCGCGTAGCGGTGCATCAGCTCTTTCTCAGCGGGATCGTTGCGCTGCTCGATGGTGCGGGTGATCCACCGTTCAATCCGTGCGAGTTGCTCGTCGCGGGTCGGGAGCGCGCCGGTGACTACCAGGACGCTGCGCAGATGCTCGAGTGGCTTGCTGGGCGGCAGATCGTCGAGGGTGGCGTGGCTCAACGGTCGTTGTCCGGTGGCGAGCTCGGCGAGCACTGTCCTGACGGTGTCACGTTTGAGCCAGTTCAATGCGGTAGCGGGCCGGTCGACGCTGGCGAGAGTCTCGTGCAAGACCTGCAACTCGGGCCGGATCTCTCCGCTGTTGACGGTGAGGAGTTCACGGATCTGCTGGTGGAGACGGCAGCGACTGCAGGCGCCAGCGGTTAGGCGTCCCGTTGTGCCGCAGCCGGTGCAGGTTTTCCAGAAGCCCGGTTCCGGCACGGCGCAATCGCCGCACAATGGTGCGTCTCGTGTGCCGGCACGGACCGGCGCCAGCTGGGCGCAGCGTGCGCACTCCGCCCAGGAACGGGCGCATGCCGCGCACCATGGTCGACCTGTGGTCTTGGAGATCATGCATCGCCCGGTGCGGCCGCATACGCTGCAGGTCGAGATGGTTCCGGGGGTGCAACTGCCGCAGAGCGGACCGTCCGGGGTGCGTGTGCTGACCCGCTGCCGACGTCCGCATCGGACGCATTCCTCGCGGTTGATCGGATCGCTGACCAAGCAGTGCGGACACAACGGTCCGCCGTACGCGTCACGTGCCGCTGGTTCGCGGACCGTTCCGCAGTGAGAGCACGCCACCGCCCGAGCGCGAGCGCAGCAGTTGCGGCAGACCCGCAGCCCATCGCGTGTCTTACTCAAGGTGACGACCCGCTGGCAACGCGGGCAGGCAGGCCGCTGGATGCGCGTGGCGCCAGCCGCGCACAGTACATCGATCAGCCTCAGCACCATCGGGAACGGCGCCTTCGCCCCGTCACCACTGAGCAGCTCAGGGGCTTCCTCGATGGCCCATGCCAGCTTCTGCTCGTGGGCAGGCTTGGTGACGGTGGCGGTGATGGCCGCGGCAACTGTGTCGGCGGTCAGCCCGGGATCGAGCGCGGTGATTAGCCCGATCAAAACCCGGCGCGGGTCGCGGGTGTCGCGGTCGGGGCACTGCGCGCAGCGGGGCTG
This sequence comes from Pseudonocardiaceae bacterium, assembly GCA_035275565.1. GTDB lineage: Bacteria > Actinomycetota > Actinomycetes > Mycobacteriales > Pseudonocardiaceae. The sequence continues at coordinate 6,728 of DATEMN010000009.1, forward strand.
TCCCTGCCGGTCGCGGAAGCTGACCTGCCGTTGTTGCCCACACCCGGCGCAGCGCCGCGGCCGCGCGAAACAGGGCGAGCAGTACCAGTCGTCGTCGCGACGCTGCATCGAGGTGATCTCCCGCCCGCACTCAGCGCACCACGGCGGGGAGATCCTGCTCACCCCGGCAGCGCGAAGCGCGAGCAGAAGGTCGCCCACAACCTTGGGAGCGGGCGAGCGTCCGCTGGTCAACACCGACGCATCGTCGACGAGCGCCGTGGCCAGGCGGCGGCGTTTGGCCCGCCCGCCGCCGACCTGCTCGACGACGTGGCGGACCGTGTCCACGTCGAGCGACGGATCCACCGCCGTCAACACCGTCACGACGGTGCCGAGCGGGTCGACGAGCGCCGCACTCGGCGACACGGTCACGAGTCGATCCGGGTGATTCGGGCCCGTTTCGGCCGCAACTCCCCGACTCCCGCCTCGCCGCCACCGGCTGCTTTGGCCTTCCTGGCCGACTCGACGGCGACCGGCTCAATCAGGTCGTTCAAGGTGCAGTCCAGGATGTCCAACAGCGCCATCAGAATCTTCAAGCTCAACCGCTCGGGCCGTTCCACGACTAGCCGGTAGACCTGGCTGGAGGACAGCTGGATCCCGCGTTGCGCCAGCGGTTCCAGCAGATCGGTGGTCTGAAACATCTTGCGGGTGGCCATCACCTGGCGCAGGTGCCACCGGTAGTCGAGCTTGGCCGTCATCGCTCGTCCTTTCCTGCCGACCAGTCGCCCAGCGCGGGTGCGAGTGCTTTGCGCAGCGCTGTGTTCAAGTAATCGCTGCTAACGTGCGTGTACACGGCTGTCGAGCTATCTACCTCGTGGCCAACCTGACATTGGATAAACCGACGGTCCACACCATCCTCTGTGAGATGCGAGACGTAGGAATGCCTCATTGAATGCGGCGTCAGCGCCTTCGGCAGGCCGAGCGCGTCCCGATAGGCCACGAACCGGGCATTGATCTCAGCCGGCTTGATTCGTCCGCCGCGTTCGGTCACCCACAACGCCGGATGCTCGGTGCAGCCGAAACGGGGCCGGACGTTCTCCACATAGTCGACCACAGCTTCCACCGCCCAGCCCATCACGGACGCGACGTTGCGACGACGTGGCGGCTGGCCCCGTTTCGCCTTGCCATAGCGGATATTCAGCATGCCGTACCGTCCAAACTCCGGGGCCGCCGGATTTCGCCCGAAATCGACTACATCCAATTTCGCCGATTCGGCGCGGCGAAGGCCCCATCCATATAGCACTTTGAATAGTGTTGCGTCCCGGTAGGCGGCCAATGCTCCTTTGCGTTTCGCATGCACCGCGCGGTCGACCTGCTCGTCGGCGTAGTCGAGGAACCGTTGCAGCTCCTCTCGGGTGAACGGGCGCGCTTCGGGGTCGCCTTCGTAGTCGTTGAGATGCGGGATGGTGTTCCACTCGTGCACAATTAGCACCGGGTGCGTCTGCGGCCCGAACTCGCGCTGGCACTCCGCCACCCATCCGTAACGGCTGTCGCACAGATACTCGTTGAACTGGCGCAGGCTGCACTGGTAGGCGCGGATTGTGGACGGCGCCAGGTGATGCTCGGCAGTCAGCGTCAGCGACCATTCATCCACATGTGACGGTTGCCAGTTCCACGGGTAGTCGTTGGTGAAGTCACTGAACCGGCGCATCAATCGCTCCCGCGCCCCGATCGAGTCCTCTCGCAACCCGCGGGCCGTCTG
>DATEMN010000010.1:0-5390 GCA_035275565.1 Pseudonocardiaceae bacterium
GCTGACCGGCATCACAGAGTCTTCGGCTTACCGGGCGCCCGCCCCGATTTCCAATCCAGTCGGCGATGCGGGCGACGTTGCAGGCCAGCGCAGTGAGAACGTGCTGGACGTGGGTTTTCGCCAGCCCGCAGTAGCGGGAGCAGCGCAGGCCGTGGGCACGGACGTTCTGCGAGAGGGTGGCCTCGATGGCTGCTCGGATCGCGTTGCGGTGTTGCCACTCCGCGGTGGCCTGGTCCAGCCGGTTGTGCAGCTGGATCTCGTGGAGTTCGCGGGTGGGCAGCAGGGCGAGGGCTCTTGGCCGGGTGGCGGAGGTGGTGCACTGCGGGCGGACCGGGCAGGCCAGGCAGTCGGCCTTGGCGAACTTGACCTGGATGTAGTCGTGTCCGCTGATCCGCAGTGGTCTCCACTCCCGGCTGACCGCGCCCTGGGGGCAGGTGGCCTGGCGGCGGTCCCAGTCGACGGGGAAGGCCGACTTGGCGAATCCCGAACCGGCCTTGGCTTGACGGCTGTTGTCCACGACCACCGGGCCGAGCAGGGTGATGCCGTGCACCCGAGCGGCCCGCTCGATATGCGCCGGGGTGACGTAACCGCTGCCCACGACGTGCTCGCCGGGCAGCAACTCCCGTGCGGCGAGGTCGTCGTGGATGACCGCGGTCATCTCGATGTCCTGCACGGTGGAGTGCGTCGTGGCCACGTGGACCACCAGCTCGGGGCGCTCTTGATCGCAGGACTCGGTCAGATGGACCCGGTAGCCGCTCCAGGCGGTGTCCCGCTTGACGCAGTAGTGCGCCTCGGTGTCGTAGGGGGAATCGAAGCGCAGGTGAGCCGGGGGCAAGGCATGGCCGTCCCGCCAGCGCAGCCGCCCGTGCGCATCCCAGTAGTAGTGATGGACCCAGACCTGGCGGAGGATCTCCACCTGCGGCAGCAGCCGCAGGTGAGGCGGGGCGGACGCGGCCCAGGCTGCGGCAAGGATCGTCTGCCCATCCCGGCCGGTCTGCTCGGCCCGCTCGGTCACCGCCGCCTTCCCGCCCGGCAGCTTGCCGATCTCCACCTTCCGCCCGTACCACTTGCCCCACTCCGGTTCGATCAGGGAAGTCAACCAGGCGGGGGCGGCCTCGGCCAGTTCCTCCAAAGCGGCCCGCAGCTTCTCCCCGACCAGCTCCAGACGGCTGAGGAAGCGCACCGCGGCCAGCACTGGGTGGCGTCGGTGCGCTGCCGTCCACCGGACTTGACCAGGCCGGCCTCCCGCAGGCGGTCCAGCATGGCCTCCAGCAGCCGGTCGACAGCACCCTCCTGGGCCAGCCGGGCCCGAAACTCGCACAGCACCGAGTGGTCGAACCCGGGATCGTCCAGTTCCAGGCCGAGCGCGTACTTCCAGTCGATCCTGGTCCGCACCGGGTCCGCCGCCGCGCGATCGGAGAGGTTCTCCGCGAACTGCAGCACCGACACCAGCGCCAGCTGCCCTGGCGACAGCCCCGGCCTGCGGTCCGAGGGATAAAGCCCGGCGAATTCCGCGTCCTCGAACAGCACGTCCAACCGGTCCCTGATCAGCATCACCGGCGTGCCGCTCGGACACGCTGCGCGCGCCGGCCGCACCGTCCTGACCGGGATCCGCTGATGACTCCCCGGCCGCAGCGACACCGCGACCACCCCCACCGCCGACACCGCCCCGCTCCCACCGGACAAGCACCCACCGAGCCGGGTGTCAGCACCCCGCCAACATCACCTACAGAGTCACGGCATTGGGCCTAGAGGTTGATGGTCAAGAGTCAGACCGGCGGGAGCCCTTGCTGGGCAGCTACAACGAGGCGCAGCACCCGGTCGGCGAAGAGGTCGCCCAGTGGCACCGCGCGACGCCCTCGCTGCGCGCTGCGCCAGGCACTCACCCGCGACGATACGTTCACTGCTGCCAGGATCTCCGTCCACCCTGCGGTGCGGGAAACTACCGCTGCACCCCAGCCGAGCGCACCCCCTTCTTCAGAAGGCCAATGTCATCCACGATCGGGACGGCGCCCTGGTCGCCGAGGTTTTCGACGACGTAGTCACGCACGTCGTCCAGCGCCTCGTCGGCATCCCACACCATTCGATCCGGTTCAGCAGCCAGTGGATCCGGTCCGGTCCCGCATGCCCGGCCTGTTCCGCCGAGGTCCACCGTTCTTCCTCTCCAGCGGAGCCACGAGCGCCCGCACATGGGCCAGCGCCGGCTCCTGCGGCTCCGACCAGCTGAAACGATGCACGAACCGCCCATGCAAAGCGACCGGATTCCGACCGTGCGGCGGTGGGCTGGGCGCGCCGGACGGCGATATTTCCAGGCTCGGCCGGCCGAAGCCGGGCTACGGCACGGCGAGGATCACATCCATGCCAACACCACGGGGTTCCTTTCCCACTGGGTGGAACCAGTCGCGTGACGGGGGTCACGCGGCGGTGTTGCATGACATAGATGCCCTGGGCATCCGTTTAACCGCTGTCGCGGCCAGCACCTATGTAACTACACCTGCAGGAGGAATCACCGATGCGCAGGACTGTCACTGGTCACGATGGCGGGCGGGTCTCCGTCGTGGCCGGCGGTGGGACTCTCCGACGGACGCAAAATGACGGACACGTCCCCGGACTCCCCGAATCCGTTTGGCCAGGGCCGGGCATCGCGACCGACGCCACCTCTGTCGTGGCTCCATCCGGCGACGCTCGCCTCACACGCGTGCCATCTCAGCCGGATGCAGTCATTGAGTTGCTCGGCATTGATGCCGCACTCAAGGAGCGAGTAGCAACGCCGCCTGTAGTTACGGCGCTTGGGTCGAACGGGATGAGTAAGAACCCGGGCATCGTTGACGCGCAATTAATGGGAGGTCGGCTCTACACGCACACCGACAGTCGAACGAGCACCATTCCGCGTCGTGGCACCGTCGCCTATTACCGTACGGGGTGCGGTTGGCGCGACAGGTCGAAAAGCAGACGGTCTTGACGGCCGTGCTGGTGAAAATTGAAGCGGAGGTCGGAAAGTGAGTCGTACAGCGATCATCGTCGGTGCCGGCATCGGGGGCCTGACGGCCGCTCGCGCGCTGTATCTCAAGGGTTGGCAGGTGGAGGTCTACGAACAGGCGCCGACGATCCGACCGGTGGGTGCGGCCGTGGGAATGGCTCCCAACGCCGTGAAAGCGTTACGCCACATCGGGGTGGGCGATGGCCTGCGGGACCGCGGGCGTCGCCAGGAGGGAATAGAGATCCGCGTCCCCTCCGGCCGTACTCTTCTGATGCTTCCGGCACTTGGGATCGAGCGCCGCTTCGGCGCGCCGTTCTATGCGATCCACCGCGCTGATCTTCACGACCTCCTGCTGCAGAGCGTGGGCGAAGAGACCCTGCGGACTAACCATCGCGCCACCGATATCACCACCTCCCCGGACTCAGCCACGGTGACCTTCGAGACCTCAGAAGGCACGATCTCGGCAACTGCGGATCTGGTGGTGGCCGCGGACGGCATCAAAGGCCCGCTCCGCTCGCAGCTGTTTCCCGGCCACCCTGGGCCGCAGAGCGCTGGGTACACCGTCTGGCGTGGCATCGTCCCGGCTGCGGACGCTCCGGACATCCCCCCGGTGATCTCGACGACCTGGGGACGCGGCGCACGCTTCGGGATCGATCCGATCAACGACGGCCAGGTGTACTGGTTCGCCTGCGAGAACCTGGCCGATGCTGACAAGCACGAGCAGACCCTTGCCGCGCTCGCCGCGCGGTTCGAACGCTGGCATGACCCCATTCCTCAACTGCTGGCGTCGACGCCCAAAGAGACGCTAGGCCGGCACGACGTCTATTATCTGCGCACGCCCATGCCGTCGTTCGTTCGTGACCGTGTGGCGCTGATTGGTGACTCCGCACACGCGGTCACCCCCGACATTGGACAGGGTGCCTGCCTGGCTATCGAGGATGCGGTCGTTCTTGCGGACGCCATGGAGGAACACGGCATCGATGCCGGCCTTCGGGCTTACAACACCGTCCGCCGCCCGCGCGCCGAACAACTGTCCCGTGTCTCCGGCAAGGCCGGTCGATTCATGCAGAATGCAGCTCTCAGCCCGGTACGCAACGCGATGGCCTTCGTCACACCGTCGTCGCTGTTCACGCGCGTCACCAGCGGACCATATGCCTGGAACCCGACGTCAAGCTAAACCCCCGCATCAATAGGGTCCACGCCAACGAAAGGCTGATCCCACTGAATTTCAAACACGACATCACAAAACTTCAAGGATGCGCACAATGGCTCAGCCGCTGGGACCGACCCCGAAGCTTTCACCACCCTCACGCCGTGGATCACCACCAATAGCACTGAGGCCCTTATCGACTTCATGAAGAAGGAATTCGGCGCGGAGGAACACGGCTGCCTCTACATGGCCAAGGAAGTGCTGGGTCACACGTCACTCCGCGGCGCGAATCGGTGAGGGCCGGTTGGTGATCGCATACCGCTCACGGCGGTGACGGTCCGCGGCGTTTGTCTCGACGGTCCTCGTGCTGTGCGCACGGGCGAACAGACGACCGGTCCACGGTCGGCAGGGCCCAGGATCTCGATTGGACTGACTCACGCCCGGAGCTGGTCAAGTTGAGCGACTGGACGACGCTCTGCGGGCGGGGCGTGTACCTCGATTTCTCGAAGAACCATTTCATGACCAGCTCTCTTGGACCTGCCGCTGTCGGCTCAGCGCAGGCCTACAAACAGACCGTGAGTCAACGAACAAGCGACGAAAGGGAGAACCCTATGAAGATCGTTCTCGATCGAAGCCGCTGCGAGGGGCACGGGCTGTGCGAGCAGGCCGCGCCCGAGTTGTACCGACTCGACGACGACGGCGAGCTGGAGGTGCTCCACGAAGAGGTCCCGGCCCATCTCGTCACCGCGGCCGAGACCGGCGCCCGGGTCTGCCCTGTCGCCGCCCTATCGACGCGGCCATAGAAAGGAGGCCCCGGCATGGCTGCGTCCGCAGGGACTGTTGTCATCGGAGGGTCGGTCGCCGCGGTCACAGCCGTCGGCGAGCTCCGACGTCTCGGCTACGCCGAGCGGATCGTGCTCGTCAGCGACGAGAGCGTGCCACCCTACGCCCGTCCGCCCTTGTCCAAGGGCGTGCTCACCGGGAGAGACTCCGTCGACTCGGTCACCCTCCCGACCTTCGGTGACGACATCGACGTGCGACTCGGGGTGCGCGCCGACAGCCTCGACCTGACCGCGCGCCGCGTGCGACTCGCCGACGGGGACGATCTGCCGTTCGACTCGCTCATGATTGCCACTGGCGCTCGCGCTCGCACCCTGGATGGGGAGAATACGTCGAGGGAGCTAGTTCTGCGCACCCTCGATGACTGCCTCGACCTGCGCGATCAGATGGCCCGAGCCTCCTCCGTCCTCGTGGTGGGCG
>DATEMN010000011.1:0-2439 GCA_035275565.1 Pseudonocardiaceae bacterium
ACCCCGACACCCTCCCACGACGCCGCCACGACCACGCCGGGATGATCCGTCGCGAGCTGCTCCCCGGGCTGCACAGCTCCCCGTTCGACGCCCACATCGGCCATCAGCGCGCCGTCGCGTTCGCCACCACCCCGCTGGCGAGCTTGCACGATGCCGCGCACTCCCTGGCTGGCGCGACGGTCAACGACGCCGTGCTCGCGGTGATCGCGGGCGCACTGCGCCGATGGCTGCAACACCGCCACGGCGCCCTCCACGATGTCCGCGTCAAGGTGCCGGTCAGCCTCCACGACGAAGGACAGCCGCAGGGCAACAGCGACTCCTATTTCTGCCTACCCCTACCCGTCGGCGAACCCGACCCGCGAAAGCGGCTGCAGACCATCCGGGCCGCGACCGCCCTGCGCAAGACCCAACACGACGCCCAGGAACTCGATGAGCTGCTCGAACGCCTGAGTCAAGCCGCACCCGGGCTTCAACACTGGGCCCAACGGCTCCAAACCAGCCCGCGGACCTTCGCCCTCAACGTCTCCAACGTGCCCGGACCACCGCGCCCCGTGAGCGTCCTCGGCGCGCCCGTGCGCAGCATGCACCCCCTGGCCGAACTCGCCCCACGCCACGCCTTGCGTGTCGCCGTCGTCTCTGTCGCCGACACCCTCTGCTACGGCTTGCTCGCCGACCCCGACGTCATCGCCGACCTCGACATCCTGGCCACCGCCATCGAAGAGGAAGCCACCGCCATCCTCAACAGCCACGACTAGTTGCAGTTCGCTGGGTCGTCGACGAGCCCCGCGACCTGTCGGGTTCCAGAACGCAGCCATGTGCCTGATGCCATGTAGGAGCGGGGCCTCCGCTCCTCGTGACCCTCGGCTCATGCTCGAGGTGCTCACGTCGACGACTTGAGGAGGCCCCTGTGAGCGGAGCATACGAGGGACGACAGATCGTCGGGATGGATCTGCATCGGCGCCGGTCGGTGTTGGTGCGGATGACCGAGACCGGGCAGCATCTGGAGACGGTGCGGATCTGCAACGACCCGGACTATCTCCGGCAGGTGATGGCCCGAGCCGGGGAATCCCCGGAGGTGGTGCTGGAAGCGGCGTATGGCTGGTACTGGGCCGCGGACACGCTGGCTGAGCTCGGCGCGAGCGTGCATTTGGCGCACCCGTTGGGGGTGAAGATGTTCTCCCTGCGGCGGGTCAAGAACGATCAGCGTGACGCCGCGGATCTGGCGGATCTGTTGCGGATGGGGAGGCTGCCCGAGGCCTGGATCGCGCCGCCCGCGACGCGGGAGTTGCGCGGCTGGGTGCGGCATCGCGCGAAGCTGGTCGGGCTGCGCAGTTGTCTGAAGAACCAGGTCCACGCCGTGCTCGCGGGCGCCGGCGTGCAGGTGGTGATGAGTGATCTGTTCGGCCCGGGTGGGCGGCAGCTGCTGGCCGCGACGGCGCTGGCGACCGAGTCCCGGTCGCGGGTGGACTCGCTGCTGCGGGTGATCACCGCGTTGGACTTCGAGATCGACCTCTACGCCAAGCTCGTGGGCGGGCGGTTGCGCGCCGATCCCGGCTACGCCGCGATCCAGCAGATCCCCGGGGTGGGCCCGCTGTTGGGTGCGGTGTTCGTCGCCGAGATCGGCGACATCACCCGCTTCGGTCGGCCGCAGCAGCTGGCCTCGTGGGCCGGGTTGACCCCGAAACACCACGAGTCCGACATCACCGTGCACCGCGGGCGGATCACGAAACAAGGCTCCCGGCTGGTGCGCTGGGCCGCGGTCGAGGCCGTGCAACGCGTGCCCGGCCATACCCGCCTCGGGCAGACCCGCGACCGAGTCGGTGAACGCCGCGGCCGCAACATCGGTGTCGTGGCCGCCGCCCGAGAGCTGATCACGCTGGTGTTCTATGGGCTGCGGGATCACCACCTGCGCTGCCTACCCGGCCCCGCCGCCAGCGGGGCGGCGTGAACGGGCCCGTCCTCGCGGTGGGTGCGGATCGTGCTGGTCATGACCCCCGCACCGGCGATAAACCGGGTCGGCGTGGTCGTCCCGTCTGATTGATCCCGCCCACCGCGAACCCTGTCGCAGCGCACCATGCCGCCTCCGTCTCTGACGGCGCGGCGAAGGGATGACCGACAGCCCTACCCCGGGCCTGTCCACCAGCCGGGACACCGGCCATGGCGCAGCACCAGACCCCACGATCCCAAGCCAGCCGGAGCTGCCCCACCCTGCTTCTCCGCCCCGAACAGCGTGCGCCGATCGGCGACGGCGTCAAGGACCTGCGGCCGCTGACGCGGGCGCCCTGCGGGCGCTCCTTGACCCCGCCTCCTACCTCGACGCGCCCAAGAACCGGCGGAGACACCCAAAATAAAGATCAACTACAAGAACGAAGGGGGTTGACCGGCCCCGCTCCTACAGGGATGACCAGCCGTTTTAGGCTGCCGTCTCGTACTCGTTGA
>DATEMN010000012.1:0-7156 GCA_035275565.1 Pseudonocardiaceae bacterium
GATATCCCCCTCAGCGCCCCGGGGATGACTCACACCACACAAACACCGCATCGGTTCGCCCGCTACCACCTGGCGATCACGCCGGTCAATGGAATGGCGTTGCCCAGCCAACGGGAACCAGACAAACGGACGGGAAGTCTGCGCATCCGCCGTATACATCGGTCACATCCCCACAAAGGTTGGTTTGTCTCAACTGGGCGGCGTCCAGAGCCGGGGCGAATCTCACCTGGCGACGTGCGGGGAGTTGGTGCCCGACCGGCTGGTCTCTGACGCTCGGGGGGAGAATACGAGAGAACTCAGAAAATCAGTAGAACATCACCGCACCCCCGGGTGAGCCGTCATCCCGGCTCTGGTGCCTGGAGACAGCTAAAGCCGCGGCACAGGCGGGAACAACGCTGTGCCACGTCGAAGAACGCCGGTGAACTCCCCGCTACGCTCAGTCTCCACGAACTTGTCGTTGCAGCCGGTAGAGACGGAAACGAGGGGAGAGCGACGATGAACCAGGACCCTCCTGAGCTGGTGGCCCTGAAGCGGGCTTTGGGCCATCAGTTGGCTGCCCTGCGTGGGGCTGCTGAGCTCGGCCAGCAGCAGATCGGCCGCAAGACCGGTTACAGCCGGTCTTCTGTTGCCAAAGCCGAGGGTGGCCGCCAGCTGTTGACTCGGGAGTTCTGGACGACGGCTGATCAGCTTCTCAGCGCTGACGGTGGCCTGCTGGCCAGCTACGAACGGGTTCGTGCCGCCAAGGAGGAGCATGAGGCTCGAAGCCGGGAGGCGGCGCTGGCCCAGGCGTACGCTGAGGCCCAGGCTCATGCGCAGGCGTTGCGCGCCGCCACCGCGGCTGACGTGCAGAACGGCAACGGGCTGGTGGTGTCGGCCGGACGGGAGGTGTTGTCGGGCCTGGTCGCCGCTGTCGGTGCGGAACTGGCCGATGGCTTGGCCGGGCCATTGTTGTACCTGGCGTTCCTGAGCACATCAGCACAGACGGTGCATATCGAGTGGAAAGATCAGTTTCGGGAACAGCTTCGAACGTTTCTCGGTGAATGGGCTACTACGATGGAGCGTCGGGAACACCTCCAGTTACTAGGATGGGTGGTCGCCACGGTTGCCGCCTCTCCGTTGAGTGGCCTGAATGCTGACGAACGGGAACGTTTGTCCCAGGCTATTGCTACACCAGACCGGGTGGATGAGCAGGTCATAGACCATCTCGAAACCATCCTTCAGGATTGCAAGCGGCAAGAGGATGCTCTTGGTCCACATGCGGTGCTGCATACTGTCATTGCCCAGCGTGAATTGGTGGACTCCTTGCTGGACGAATGCTCGGATGAGCTTCGTCCTCGACTGTTGTCGGTCTACAGCAGTATGTCCAGCTCTATCGGTATCTATTTCATGAATCTCGACGATCCGGTCAGTGCCATGCATTACTGCGACCAGGCCCGGGCAGCGGCTCAGGAGGCCCGTAACACTGAGCTGGGCATCTACTCCCTGTGCATGATGAGCCACTTCGCTTCCCAGCAGGGTAAGGCCCATGCCGCTATTGATTTCGCCGCAGCTGCACAGAATCTCGGCGCTAAAACTGATGACCACCTATTGCAAGCGTGTACCGCTGTGGAATTTGCAATAGCGTACGCGGTTGCCGGTCAGCACAAGGAATCCATGAGCGAGTTTGACCGGGCGCTGGCTGTTCTTACGTTGCCGCCTGGCCAGACGTCTCCTGAGTCGCCGGTCTATTGGTTCCACGAGGGCTTGATTGTCAGCCATCAGAGCGACTGTTTCCTGCGCCAGGGTAAGCCACCAGAAGCAGCTGCCGCCGCCGAGCGGGGGCTCCAGCTCTTCGACGCCTCGTTCGTCAGCGACCTGGCGCACTGCACGCTCCGTCTGGGTACTGCCCGGCTACTGTCCGGCGAAGTTGAGGAAGCAGCGCGGGTTATTGGCGACGGAGCACTGCTGGCCACCAAATACCGCTCAGCACGCCTAACGAGTGAGGTCAGGGTTACCCGGGGCCGTATGGGGCCGTGGCGGGATACGCCAGCGGTGAAGGAGCTGGATGAGCGGTTGTGGGGGTTGGGGATGGGTAGGTGAGGTGATGAGGGCTTGGTGTCAAGCTCCTTCGGTCTCCCCGGCCGTGGGGTTGCAGCCTGGAGGGACGGAAATGAGGGGGAGCGACGGTGAACCAGGATCCTCCTGAGCTGGTTACCCTCAAGCGCGCTCTGGACCATCAGTTGGCGGTGGCTGGGTAGCAGTTCGTCGTACTAGGTGACGTCGGGTGGGGGTCTCTTGTCGATGGGGAGTCCAGCCGTCATGGCGGCGTGGCCGTGGACGGCGAGTGCGCGGTAGACCGAAGCGACGGAGGGGTTGCGGCCGGTGTTCTTGCCTGTGGCGATGAGCAGCTTCTCGGCGATGACGGGGACGGGGGCACCCTTGGGGTGGGACCGGAATACGGTGTCCGGTAGCTTTCGCCGAAAAACAACAAAAACGCTGGCCAGGGCCTTAGAAGATACCTTTGGGCACCGATCCGCAGGGGGCTGCTGACCTGCATTGACGTTGTTTTTATCGCGATTACTACCGGACCCCCTGGTGGTCGAACCGGTGGCTTCATCCCAAGTGTACTGTCCTCACATCTGGTGCAGGATCTCTACCGGTGACAGGCTCAACTGTCCAGCATGTTATTGTGAAGGTAACTCGGAAATTGGGGTGATAAGTCCGCCCACAGCGCCCCAATCGCGTAGGCGAGATAGTAGGCGATTATGATCATGTTGGTGATGCCTGCGATGATCAGGATTTTCAGGCCAGCTCTGCAGCGTTCGGGTATACCAAGCTGGACTATGTCGGTTTCCCATGATAGTCGGCCCTCGATCATCGCGAGTCGCAGTACAGATATTACTCCCAGAAGAAGCCCGACCCATATACTCGCATAGAGTGGAATCTGGAAAGGGGAGCCACCCCACAATGACAGCTGTCGGATCGTCAGAGGATATGCCTCTATCTGGTTATGGATTGCCACTCCTTCCTCGCAGATTACCAGCACGAAGCCGACAAAAATAGCGAAGAGGGTGATGCTTTGTGGGTGTATCCTGTGATGGCGCATCAGCCACTGGATGATCGCGCAGATCAACCGGGTGTTCATGACGACACCCACAGCGTACGCGAGTCCTCCATACAGCAGAGGTTCGGGTTTGTGGCTGCCTGCGGGGTTCTGCCAGCCTGGGATATATGGCCCCCATGAGGCAACGTTGATCGTGTAGGAGTTGCACAGAAACGTCGTCTTGAAATAGCTGCCTATCGGTTCCAGCCACACTGTGGACAGCGCGCCAACAAACAGCAGGCCATCGGGTTGCAGAGTTCTGGTACGCCGCCACTGTCGCCGCAAACTGGCTGCAAGCCAGACGATGAGCACCAGGCCCAGAGCCTGAATAGTCCACAGCGCGACCTTGATTCTGGTGGGAACAGTGTCGGGACCGGTGGCGGGCAAACGGTGTATCCCATCGAGTGCCCATGCCCCGTAGATCCAGAGCTGCAGCGCCACGCAGAGGGCTCCGATAGCGGCCAGGACTGAGAGAAACAACCGCCTGTACGGGGATGCGGTAGTCCCTGACAAAGTGGATTTATCCATGGGTACTGCCGGTAGGTTGCGGCGGCTCCTGTTCCCAGGGCGGTGCTTCGTCAGCAATGGACCTGAGGAGCAGTGCAGCGGTGATCGTCAGATGAGTTATGGATCCCACCACCAGGAAATCGACGGAACCGGAGGCTCGTCGCTGTCATCGAACGGCTGGTCGGTCCATTGCGGTGGCGCGATGGCACGGCCGTCGACCTGGTACCGGGGAGTGTTCAGCCCCCAGTCGAGGTTGCCTCGCACAACGTGACCCAGGTCCTCCAGATAATGACGGGTGATGGAAGACTGGCGGTGGGTTATCAGGTCACGCAGACGCAGGAATCGGCACATGATCCGGTCGCGGATGGCCATGGCGGCGACCATGGCATCTTGCGGGGAACAATGTCGTTCGGCGGCGATCACGCTGACGACGTTCTGGTTCGCTTCGTTGCGATGAATATCTTTGGCATAGGAGTGCAGGTCGTTGTCGAGTGAGGCGAGCATCCGTGACATCTCGGTGCACGCCCGCACCGGCGGATCTTCCAACTCATCGGCCGGGATCTGCGGGCCATTGGCCAGCTCGATCATCGAGGTGACAGGTTCTCCTGCGGCGGAGTTGATCCGCATGGCCAGATAGTCGTCCAGTATCGGCATGACGGCCCGGGACTGGTTACCGATCTGCCAGGTCACCCCCGACAACCACGCGCGTTGGGCCAAGACCCACCGTCGGTGCTGCACTGGTGTACCGATCGCCGCAAAGCGGTCACGCAACTCGGCCAACGCCAGGGCGTAAGGGTCCGGAGCCAGCGGCGGCATCCCCGGCGCCTCCAACATCCGCACCATGCGCCCGGCGAGCGCAGCGAACTCGGCAGGCCGGACGTTCCACGGAAAGGTGTCACAGTAGGCGTCGTCAAAGGCGAATCCCCAGTAAGTCCACTCGGCGGCGATCTGTAGCCGGTCGACCTGCGCGTGAGGGGTCATCCGGGCGTAGAATTCAGCGCTTCGACTGCCGATGACACGTTCGCGGTTATCGAGATTGCCGAAATAGTTCCGGGTGAGAAGCCAATCGTGTGCGCGTGTCTCGATCAGTTCAACATCGGGATGAATCGCCGATTCAATCGGGCAGAAAAATATTGGCATTTCCAGTGCGCTGTGAGATTTGGGCACTAAGGGCATGCGCTCTCCTGTTCGTGGTCTTGTTGGGTGACCTGATAGAAGGTAGACGTTCAGATAGTGTGCAAAGAGTATCAAAATTGGGTCAGAATGTAACTTTCTGCGGCCAGGTCTGGCCGATAGACGTACGCCGAAGGCGCCAGCGTCGGCGACGCCGCCCCGCCCGGCCTGCTTAATCTGTTCAAGCTCGACTGGCCTGCGGGCACCATCCTGACCCGCGCAGGTGCTGTCAAGTTGGTCGCTGTGGGCTGAGGGTCCCAGTTTCAGATGGATCATTATGGGCGTGTGGATGCCGCCTCATCGTCCTTGTACAAGGGCTATCGCTACTCGGTGGAGATCATCAGCCACTGCGTGTGGCTGTATCACCGCTTCCCGCTCAGCTTCCGCGAGATCGAGGAAATGATGCTGGAACGCGGTGTGATCGTTTCCTACGAAGCACCACTACCTGTGGCGGGCTGTCGACCAGCACGGGAACGTTCTGGACATTCTGGTCACCTCCGGCGTGACGCCAAGACCGCCACCAGGTTCTTCCGCAAGCTGCTCACGGGGTTGCGGTCCGTGCCGCGGGTGCTGGTCACCGACAAGCTAGCCAGCTACGGCGTGGCCCACCGGCGGCTGATGCCCGGTGTGGAGCATCGCCGGTCGAAGCATTCCCAACAACTTGACAACGCCGTCCGCGCTTAGGACCGCTTGGGCGCGGGGACTCGGTGCATGCGTGGTTTGCCCGCGCCATCCGTATGGATCTCAGCGCCGGACGAGGTGCTGGCCTGTGGTTCGGCGCTCCCGCGGTCGCCTTCACCACCGCCGCGCCCGAGCAGTATCCGCGGGCCATGGCAAGCCTGGACGCCGCCGTTACCTGGCTCGTGCACACACGCCTGGAGTCAGCGGCACCTGCGTAGAGTGCTCGCGGAATACATCCGGCACGACAACGGTCGACGGCTGGGTTTTGTGGCGGGGTCACCGGCCGGTAGTCCCCGAGCTGCTGCCGTTGTGTGGGGTGGTTTTGGTGAGTTGGGTGAGGAACTCGGTGTTGGTGTGGGTCTTGCGGAGGCCGTCGAGGAGCATGTCGATGGCCTGTTGGCTGTCCCGGCCGTTGAGGGCCTGGCGCAGGGCGCGGGTGGCTGCCATTTCTTTGGTGGTCAGGAGTAGCTCTTCTTTGCGTGTGCTGGACTGGGCTATGTCGATGGCAGGGTAGACGCGTTTGTTTGCGATTTTGCGGTCGAGTCTGAGTTCGGCGTTGCTGGTTCCTTTGTATTCCTCGAAGATCAGTGTGTCGCCGATCGAGCCGGTGTCCACTAGTGCGGTGGCGAAGATGGTCAGTGAGCCGCCATTCTCGATATTGCGGGCCGCGCCGAGGAACCGTTTCGGTGGCACGAGGGCGGTGGAGTCCACCCCGCCGGACAGGATCCGTCCCGACGCTGGCGCGGCCAGGTTGTAGGCGCGGCCTAGCCGGGTCAGCGAGTCCAGCATGACCACCACGTCGCGCCCCAGCTCGACGAGGCGTTTGGCGCGTTCGATGGCCAGCTCGGCGAGTGCGGTGTGCTCGTGGGGTGGGTGGTCGAAGGTGGCGGCGATGACCTCGCCGGGCACGGCGCGGGCCAGGTCGGTGACTTCCTCCGGACGTTCGCCGACCAGGACGAGCATGAGGTGGCATTCCGGGTGGTTTTTGGCTATGCCGTGCGCGAGGGCCGACAGCACGGAAGTCTTGCCGGCCTTCGGTGGTGCGACGATCAAGGCCCGCTGTCCCTTGCCGACCGGCATGAACAGATCGGTCACCCGCGTGGTCAGGGCGTGGGGTTCGGTCTCCAGTCGCATCCGCTCGTTCGGGTAGAGCGGGATCAGCTCGGAGAACACAGCTCGGGACAGGGCGTGACGCGGGTGTTGTCCGTTGATGGTGTCGACCTGGACGAGGGGCGCGGGTCTGTCGTTCCTGCCGGCCGGGCAGGCTGTGCCGGTGATCGTGTCGCCGCGGCGCAGCCGGTGTTTGTGGACCAGTCCCAGCGGGACTGGGGCGTCGTGGGGTCCGGGCAGGTAGCCCTCGGTGCGAACGAAGGCGCGGTGGTCCACGATGTCAAGGATCCCGGTGACGGGCCGGGGGAAACCGTCCTCATGCGACTTATGGGCCCTGCCGTTGTTGGCAGGCTGGGTGGGGACATTGTTGTCATCCATAGGGGTTTCTTCCCGGGCTTGTTGATCTTCCTGGACTTGTTGATCAGTGGGGGGTGCGGTGACTGGGCCGGGACACGCCGGCGCACGCCGCAGAAGGAGATCCCGTTCGCGCCCGGAACGGCTTCACCACGAAGCACACCCAGCCGGAGGAAGGGGAACCTGAGAACTCTCGTGGGGGCACGTCATCTGCCTGCATCCACAAGAGGGAGACGCCACCGAGGCTAC
>DATEMN010000013.1:0-5007 GCA_035275565.1 Pseudonocardiaceae bacterium
AGCCGGCCGTTGCCGCAGGTGGTGCCCAGGAACGCCTGGATCTCCCGGTGCAGGTGTCCGACCGCCTGACCGCCATCCCGGACGATCTTGCGGAAGAAGAAGTCCTGGGACTGGATGGCCGTGGTGCCCTCGTACAAGCTGTCGATCTTGGCGTCGCGGATGTACTGCTCGAGGGGGTAGTCCTGCAGGAAGCCGGACCCACCCAGGGTTTGCAGCGACAGCGTGAGCATCTCGTAGGCCCGCTCGGAGCCCACCCCCTTGACGACGGGCAGCAGCAGATCATTGACTCGCGCGGCCATCCCGTCGTCGTCCCTACCCAGTTCGACGGTGTCCTGGTAGGTCGCGGTGTACAGGTACAGTGCGCGCAGACCCTCGGCGTAGGACTTCTGCATCATCAGCATCCGGCGGACGTCGGGATGGTGGGTGATCGTGACCCGCGGTGCGCTCTTGTCGTGCATCTGCGTGATGTCGGGGCCCTGCACCCGCTCCTTGGCGTACTCCAGCGCGTTGAGGTAGCCGGTGGACAGCGTCGCGATGGCCTTGGCGCCGACCATCATCCGGGCGTACTCGATCACCTGAAACATCTGCGCGATGCCGTTGTGCACGTCACCGAGCAGCCAGCCGACCGCGGGTGTCCCGTGCGCGCCGAAGGTGAGCTCGCAGGTGGTGGAGACCTTGATGCCCATCTTGTGCTCGAGGCCGGTAACGAACACGCCGTTACGTTCGCCCAGCTCACCGGTCTCGGTGTCGAAGTGGTACTTCGGCACCAGGAACAGCGACAGGCCCTTGGTGCCGGGTACCGGGTTGATCCCCGGCCGGTCCGGCCGGGCCAGCACCATGTGCATGATGTTCTCGGTCAGATCGTGCTCGGCCGAGGTGATGAAGCGCTTCACGCCCTCGATATGCCATGAGCCGTCGGGCTGCGGGATGGCCCTGGTGCGGCCGGCGCCCACGTCCGACCCGGCGTCGGGTTCGGTGAGCACCATGGTGGAGCCCCACCCCCGGTCGATCATGATTCGGGCCCAGCGCCGCTGCTCCACGCTGCCTTCGTCGTGCATTACGCGGGCCATGTTGGGGCCGCCCGAGTACATGAACACCGCCGGGTTCGCGCCCAGCATCAGTTCCGAAGCGGCCCAGCGCAGCATGGCCGGCGCACCGAAACCGCCCAGCTCGGTGGGCAGGTCCAGCCGGTACCACTCGCCGTCCCAGAGCACTCGAAAGGACTCCTTGAACGCTGCCGGGAGCGTGACGGTGTGCGTGTCGGGGTCGAACACCGGCGGGTTGCGGTCGGCTTCGGCGAAGGACTCCGCCAGTGGCCCGCGGGCTAACCGGTCGACCTCGGCGAGCACGTCATGTGCGGTGTCGAGATCCATCTCTGCGAAGGGGCCGACGCCCATCAGGTCCTGCACTCGGAAGACCTCGAAGAGGGTGAACTCCAGGTCGCGCAGGTTGCTCTTGTAGTGGCCCATATCCTCGCTCCGAAGCAGTGTGGGGTATCTACCCACTGGTAAATAAAATATTACCGGCGAGTAACCCAGCAAGCCGCGCCGCGATCGGTGGGGTGGCTCACACCCGAGAGTACGCGGGCGCGGCCCCGCAGCAGAGAGCCCCGTCGCAGGTCGGGCGAGGACTGCACGGGGCTCCCTGCCTGTGTCTCGTCATCGGGCGGGGCAGTGTTACGCCTCACCGCCCGACTCGACCGTAACGGGGTGTATCAGGCAGTCGACAGACCGGCTCTGTTGTAGTGCACGAGCGGGCCGAAACTCGGATGGCGGCATGTCATGGTTCCCACGATCAACACCCCGATTGAAGAGGCTGCTGCGGCGCTGGCCACCGCGGCTGCCTCGCCGATGACCGCGACTGACGAAGAGACTCTGACGCTGGTCTGGGACCTGGCGCGGATCGCCCACCACCTGAGCGAGCTCACCGCGGTCGCCCGGGACCGTTGGGCGGCCTGGGGCACAGTCACCCCGCACCTCCAGCACGCCGAAGCCCTCGCCGCCGACGTCAACCGCTGCCTCAGCCACGCAGCCGGCACCTACGCCTTCAACACCGCCCGGCCCCCTCATTGAGATCATGGAGCCGACCGTCTCTCGAACCATGTCAGGGTCCGGCCGGTTAGGGTGGTGACGTCGGGCTGGGAAGGGAGCGACGATGGACGCCCTGGCCGGCACCGTAGACGGTGCAGGCCCCGCCGCGCAGCACGCCCAGGCGCATGCCGCAATGGTGGCTGATCTGCGTGAACGGCTGGCGAAAGCCCAGCTGGGTGGACCGCCAAAGGCTCGGCGACGCCACATCGAGCGCGGCAAGCTGTTGCCCCGTGATCGCGTTGACTCGCTACTGGATCCGTCCTCGCCGTTTCTGGAGCTGTCCCCGCTGGCGGCTCACGGCATGTACGGCGACGAGGCCCCGGCTGCGGGGATCATCACCGGGATAGGGCGGGTGGCCGGCCGGGAATGCGTGATCGTCGCCAACGACGCGACCGTCAAAGGTGGCACCTATTACCCGATGACGGTCAAGAAACACCTGCGCGCCCAGGAAGTGGCGCTACACAATCACCTACCGTGCCTTTATCTGGTCGACTCCGGCGGGGCTTACCTGCCCGCCCAGGATGAGGTGTTCCCTGACCGGGAACACTTCGGCCGGATCTTCTACAACCAGGCGACGATGTCCGCGCGGGGCATCCCGCAGATTGCGGCGGTGTTGGGCTCCTGCACCGCCGGCGGCGCCTACGTGCCGGCGATGAGCGACGAGGCGGTGATCGTCCGAAACCAGGGCACGATCTTTCTCGGTGGTCCGCCGCTGGTGAAGGCGGCAACCGGGGAGGAGGTCAGCGCCGAGGAGCTCGGCGGTGGGGACTTGCACTCCCGCATCTCCGGGGTCACCGACCACCTCGCCGACGACGACGCGCACGCGCTGCGGATCGTCCGCTCCATCGTCTCGACTTTCCGGCCCCGGCCGCCTCGGCCGTGGGAGGTGGTCGCCACCGTAGCGCCCGCCTTGGACGGGATCTACGGCGTGGTGCCGGTGGATTCGCGCACGTCCTATGACGTCCGGGAGGTGATCGCCCGGATCGTGGACGGCAGCCGTTTCCACGAGTTCAAGGCCGAGTACGGCGTCACCCTGGTCACCGGATTCGCCCGGCTGCACGGCCACCCGGTGGGCATCGTGGCCAACAACGGGATCCTGTTCAGCGAGTCAGCGCTCAAGGGCGCGCATTTCATCGAATTGTGCGACCAGCGCGGTGTTCCTTTGGTGTTCCTGCAGAACATCTCGGGTTTCATGGTGGGCCGGGAGTACGAGGCCGGCGGGATCGCCAAGCACGGCGCGAAAATGGTCACCGCGGTGGCCACCACCCGAGTGCCCAAGCTGACCGTCATCATCGGCGGCTCGTTCGGGGCCGGAAACTACTCGATGTGCGGCCGGGCCTATTCGCCGCGGTTTCTGTTCATGTGGCCCAATGCGCGGATCTCGGTGATGGGCGGGGAGCAGGCCGCCACGGTGCTCGCTGCGGTCCGGGGCGCGGACGATCCGGAACCCGAGGTGGCCTTCAAGGACCGCATACGTGCCCAGTACGAGCATCAGGGCCACCCCTACTACTCCACGGCCCGGCTGTGGGATGACGGGGTGATCGACCCGGCGGACACCCGGATGGTGCTCGGGCTCGCGCTGTCCGCCGCCGCCAACGCGCCGCTTCCGCCACCTCGTTTCGGCGTCTTCCGGATGTGAGGCGTGTTTCACACCGTGCTGGTAGCCAATCGCGGCGAGATCGCGGTCCGGGTGATTCGCACGTTGCGCGCAGGGGGTATCCGCTCGGTGGCCGTGTACAGCGACGCCGACGCCGACGCTCGGCACGTCCGTGACGCTGACGTCGCCGTCCGGCTCGGCCCCGCACCGGCCGCATTGTCTTACCTGTCCATCGAGCGGATCCTGGACGCCGTCGCGCGCACTGGGGCGCAGGCCGTGCACCCGGGGTACGGCTTCCTCTCCGAGAACCCAGCCTTCGCCCGGGCCTGTGGTGAGGCCGGGGTGGTGTTCGTCGGCCCACCCGCGACAGCCATTGAGGTGATGGGCGACAAGATCCGCGCCAAGCAGACCGTGGCCGCTGCTGGCATCCCCGTGCTGCCCGGCAGCGACAGTACGGATGCCGGGTTGGCCATGGCTGCCGCGGAGATCGGCTATCCGGTGTTGCTCAAGCCGTCCGCCGGTGGTGGTGGCAAGGGCATGCGAGTGGTGCACCGCGCCGCCGACCTGGCCGAGGCCATCGCTGGCGCCCGCCGGGAGGCCCGGGCCGCTTTCGGCGACGACACCCTGCTCGTCGAGCGACTGATCACCACTCCCCGGCATATCGAGATCCAGGTGTTGGCCGACGCGCACGGTGAGGCAGTTTACCTCGGTGAGCGCGAGTGCAGCCTGCAGCGGCGGCACCAGAAGATCGTCGAGGAGGCGCCGTCGGTGCTGCTGGACGCCGCAACCCGGACCCGGATGGGCCGCGCCGCGGTCGACATCGCGCGAGCTGTCGGATACACCGGCGTGGGTACCGTGGAGTTCCTGGTGCCGGCTGACGCGCCCGATCAGTTCTTCTTCTTGGAAATGAACACCCGGCTGCAGGTCGAGCACCCGGTCACCGAACTGGTCACCGGGCTGGACTTGGTCGAGCTGCAGCTTCGGGTGGCCGCTGGACAGCCGCTGCCGCTGGGTCAAAACGATGTCCGTCTCGAGGGCCATGCGGTCCAAGCACGGATCTACGCTGAGGACCCTGCGCGGGGTTTTCTGCCCACCGGGGGGCGCGTGTTGGATCTGCGTGAACCTTCCGGTCCTGGGGTGCGGGTCGACTCCGGGCTGGTGCCGGGCGGCACCGTGGGCAGCGACTACGACCCGCTGCTGGTGAAGATCATCGCGCACGGTCCGGACCGGGACACTGCCCTGGGTCGCCTGGACGCTGCGTTGGCGCGGACCAGCATCCTGGGGATCGGCACCAATATCGGGTTCCTGCGGGTGTTGCTG
>DATEMN010000014.1:0-4060 GCA_035275565.1 Pseudonocardiaceae bacterium
GCCAGAGCCGCAAGATATCGAGTACCTCACCGGGTACGTCGATCCACGGCACGGTCGCCATCTCCTGCTCGATGAGCGCGGGCGGGAACAGTGGTGACAGGTCATCCGGATCTATCGGCTCCCGGGTGGCCGGGTGCAGCGGCGGCTGCAGCGGGGTCGGCAAGTGCGGGGCGACGTTGAACCATGCGGACGGGATCTTGTCGGGTGGCAGCGTCCAGCGGGTCATCGTCACGCACTCCTCATCGTCACGTGGCAGGACCACGCGACCACAAGTACTCCGAGTTGGCCGTCGTTAAAGGCGCCCAGCACCCGGGTTGGTAGTCCTTGGAGGGCGACCAACGTTAGGTGCCGCGGGCTTCTTTCAGGCGGGCGAGGGCCTCGTTGAGGATGGCCTCGCCGTCGGCGTCGGAGCGGCGCTCCTTGACGTAGGCCAAGTGGGTTTTGTAGGGCTCGTTGCGTGGCGCATCCGGTGGCCGCTGCTCGTTGCGACCAGCGGGAAAGCCACACCTCGGGCAGTCCCACACCTCGGGTATCTCGGCCTCAGCCGCGAACGAAGGGCGAGACTCATGCCCGTTCGCGCACCAGTAGTTGACCCGACGACGAGGAGCAGTCTCTCCCCGCTCAGATTCACCCATCGGACCTGCTCCGACCCGCGTGCCGCGGATCGCGTTACCGCTTGCCATCGACCGCCCTCACCTTGCGGAACGCCCGGAACCCCGGGCCTGCTCAGCCGATCTTGATCAGAAGTCCGACCCCCACGATGGCAATCACCCACACCGCACTGACGAACAGCGTCAGGCGGTCCAGGTTCTTCTCCACGACACTGGATCCGGACAGGCTCGATTGGACGCCGCCGCCGAAAAGACTGGACAGTCCTCCGCCACGACTCCGGTGCAGCAAGATCAGCAGGATCAGGGCGATGCTGGTGACCAGGAGCACGATCTGCAGGAAGAACTTCATCACACCCTCGTGAGACAGTGGCTGATTGGCAAGATTACTCCCTCCCGCAACAGGCGCGAGCCCGGCCTCCTCCGCGCTCTCAGAGTCACGGCAGGGGGCCACCTGCGGCCAACGCACAGAGCTTCGCGAACTCGTCAGCGTCCAGGCTGGCTCCTCCCACCAGGGCTCCGTCGATGTCGGGTTCGACCACCAGATCGGCGACGTTGCCCGACTTGACCGATCCGCCGTAGAGCACCCGGACATCATCGGAGACCGCGGCGCCGTACTTGCCCGCCAGCGCCACCCGCAGCGCGCCGCAGACCTCCTGCGCGTCAGCCGGGGTGGCGACCCGCCCGGTGCCAATTGCCCAGATGGGCTCGTAGGCCACCACGATGGTGCGGACCTGCTCCGCGGACAGGCCCTTGAGTGCGGCCCGCAGTTGCTCGGTGCTGTGCGCCAGGTGCCCACCGGCCTCCCGGACCTCCAGACCCTCGCCCACACACAGGATCGGCGTCAACCCGTTGCGCAGCGCGGCCCGCACCTTGGCGGCCACGATCCCGTCATCCTCACCGTGGTGTTGCCGCCGCTCGGAGTGCCCGACGATGACGTAGGTGCAATCCAGCTTGGCCAGCATCGGTCCGGACACGTCGCCGGTGAAGGCCCCGGAGTCCTTCGGGGACAGATCCTGCGCGCCGTAGCCCACCAGCAGCTTGTCCCCCTCGATGAGGGCCTGCACGCTGCGCAGCGCGGTGAACGGCACCAGCACCGCCACTTCGACTTTGGCGAAGTACTTCTCCGGCAGCGCGAAGGCAAGCTTCTGCACCAAGGCGATGGCCTCGAGGTGGTTGAGGTTCATCTTCCAGTTGCCGGCGATCAATGGTTGCCTGGGCACCCTTACTCCTCCAGTACCGCGACGCCGGGCAGGGCCTTGCCCTCGAGGAACTCCAGAGACGCGCCCCCGCCGGTGGAGATGTGCGAGAACCCATCCTCGGGCAGGCCCAGCAGCCGTACCGCGGCCGCCGAGTCACCACCGCCGACGACGCTGAACGCTTCCAACTCCGCGATCGTCGCCGCGACGCCGCGGGTACCGGCCGCGAACGGAGCGAACTCGAACACGCCCATCGGGCCATTCCAGAACACTGTGGCTGCCCCGGCCAGCGCCGCGCCGAAGTCACGGACCGTCTCCGGGCCGATATCCAAACCCATCCACCCATCCGGGATCTCCCCCGCGGACACCGTATCGGTGTCCGCGTCGGCCGCGAACGCCGAGGCGACGACCACGTCGTGGGGCAGCCGGATCGTGTCACCGGAGGTTTCCAGCAGCCGGGCGCAGACGTCCACCATGTCCTTCTCCAGCAGCGAGCCACCCACCGAGTAGCCCTGGGCGGCCAGGAAAGTGAAGCACATCCCGCCACCGACGAGCAGGGTGTCCACCGTGGGCAGCAACGCCTCGATCACAGCGAGCTTGTCGGACACCTTCGACCCGCCCAGCACCACGGCGTAGGGCCGGTCCGGCGCCTCGGTGAGCCGCCGCAGAGTGGTCAGCTCGGCGAGCACCAGCGTGCCGGCGTAGGCGGGCAACCGCTGGGCGACGTCGACGACGGAGGCTTGCACGCGATGCACCACGCCGAACCCGTCGGAGACGAACGCGCCGTCGCGACCCACCAGCGCGACGAACTCGTCGGCCAGCGCACCCCGCTCGGCAGCATCCTTGGACGTCTCCCGCGGGTCGAAACGGACGTTCTCCAGCAACGCGACCGCACCATCGGCCAGACCGGACACCGCCGCACGAGCCGAGTCGCCGACGACGTCGGACGCCGCCACCACCGGGGTACCCAGCAGCTCACCGAGCCGGGCGGCGACGGGAGCGAGCGAGTACGCCGGATCCGGTCCGCCTTTCGGCCGACCGAGGTGTGCTGTCACCACCACCCGGGCCCCCGCGCCGGTCAACGCCCGCAGGGTGGGCAGTGAGGCCCGGATCCGCCCGTCATCGGTGATCCGTGCACCGTCCACAGGCACGTTGAGGTCGGTGCGAACCACCACCGTCCGGCCCGACACCCCCGCGCTGAGCAGGTCGTCGAGTGTTCTCACAGCTGCGAACCGACGATGACGATCAGGTCGGCCAGCCGGTTGGAGTAACCCCATTCGTTGTCGTACCAACCGACGATCTTGACCTGATTGCCGATCACCTTGGTCAGCGGTGAGTCGAAGACGCACGATGCGGGGTCGGTGATGATGTCCGAGGACACGATCGGCTCGTCGCTGTAACGCAGGATGCCCTTCAGCGGGCCGTCGGCGGCCGTCCGGAATGCCTCGTTGACCTCTTCGACGCTGGTCTCGCGGGAGACCGAGGCGGACAGGTCGGTGATCGATCCGGTGGGGACCGGCACCCGCAGCGCGTAGCCGTCCAGCCTTCCGTTGAGCTCGGGCAGCACGAGACCGATGGCCTTGGCGGCTCCGGTGGAGGTCGGCACGACGTTGATCGCGGCGGCCCGGGCCCGGCGCAGGTCCTTATGCGGGGCGTCCTGCAGGTTCTGGTCCTGGGTGTAGGCGTGGATGGTGGTCATCAGGCCCTGCTGGATGCCCAGTGCGTCATTCAGCACCTTGGCCATCGGGCCCAGGCAGTTGGTGGTGCAGGAGGCGTTGGAGATCACCGTCTGGGAACCGTCCAGCCTGGAGTCGTTGACCCCGAGCACCACGGTGAGGTCCTCGCCCTTGGCCGGCGCGGAGATGACCACCTTCTTGGCGCCGCCCTCATCGACGTGCTTGCGAGCTTCTTTGGCCGTGGTGAAGAAGCCGGTGGACTCCAGCACCACATCCACACCCAGGGTGCCCCAGGGCAGCGCACCCGGGTCCCGCTCGGCCAGTGCCTTGATGGTCTTGCCGCCCACCGCGATGCCGTCGTCGGTGACGTGCACGTCCTCGGTGAGCCTGCCCAGCACACTGTCGTACTTCAGCAGGTGCGCCATGGTGGCGACGTCACCGAGGTCGTTGAACGCCACCACCTCGATGTCATGGCCGCCGGACTGCACAGCGCGCCAGAAGTTTCGCCCGATGCGGCCGAATCCATTAATCCCTACCCGAACAGTCACGTCAGCCTCTCCTCTTGAAGACAAGTCCC
>DATEMN010000015.1:0-2430 GCA_035275565.1 Pseudonocardiaceae bacterium
CGGTGGGTCCCGAGGAGCTGCTGAATGCGCTGCGCCCCGCTGTCGAACGTAGTGTCGACGACGCCGAGGACGGTGTCGATGTCACCGGCCTAGCCCGGGCGGCGCTGGCACTGGCCGGCCGGCTGGGTGAACCGGCTGCCGACCGGTCCTGGCTGGGTGCCTTGGCGCTGCCCGACGACACCGGGCAGCCGCGGCGCGCCGATGAGCTGGTGTTACCCGGCGGGGCCTTGCGGGAACTGCTCGCCCCGGACGCGCCGCTGGGGGTGCTGGACGCTGCCGTGGCTGCCGAGTACCCGGCGGTGGCGCTGCGCGCGGTCGGGGTGCTGGACTCGTTCGCGGTGCTCGAGGATCCCCACCCGCAGCGCCCCGACCACGAGCTGGACGGCGAGGAGCAGTGGTGGTGGGAGGCTGATGGTGACCCGCCGGTGCCGCTGCTCGCGGTCCGGGACCTGGACTTGGTCGATGACGGGTGCTGGCCGGCCGCGTTGCGCCGGATCGCCACCGATCCCGCCGGTCTCGCCGCGTTGCGCCAACCCGGTGGTTACACCGGTTGGTGGCTGGCTCGGCATGCCCGGCTCGGCGGTTCGCCACCGCCGCAGTGGCGGCTCGCCGGGGCGGGGGCGCTGGCGGGGCTCTACGACGTGGTGCCGGTGTCCGACACCGACGAGGCGTTGCTGGTGGCCGCCGGGGTGCGTACCGAGCTGAGCGTCACCGGTCCGGCTGATGCCGCTGACCTGGTGGCCCGGCTGGCCGACCCGGCCCGCACGATCACCCCCGCTGTGGTGCACGCCGCACATGCCGCGCTGGCGGGCGCCGATCTTGACCCGGCGGAGCTGGAGCCCCCGGCCCGGGTGCGGGCGATGACCGGCGACGTGGTCGACGCCGAGCTGGCGATGGTGCTCGATGCGCCGTGGCTGGCTGCGGTGCTCCCAGCGGCGCAGCTGGTGTCCGGTGGCGAGCCGGGCACCCTGGCTGACCTGTTGGATCTGCCGTTGGCCTCGGAGCGGGTGGCGCCTGAGCTACTCGACACCGGTGCCGGGCGGACGGTGCGGTGGGCGGAGCTGGTGGAGGTGGTCGCGGTGTGCGCCGCCGCCGGTCTCGCCGTCCCGGACGGGACGCTGCGGCTGCACGAGAAGCTGCGAGTGCGTCACGGCGGCACCGACCACGCGGTGCCGTTCTGGGTCACCCCGGAAGGGACGGTGCACGCCACCGACCCGGTCCGGGCTGCCCTGTTCAGTTGCGCGCAGCACCCGATGGGGCCCGGGAACACCGCCTGAGGTCGGCGTGCAGGGCCCGTGCGGAGGTGTAGGCGGCGAGGTAACCGTCCCGGCAGTCCCGGAGCAAACCGGTGGCGCCGGGGACGGGTGGCTGTTGTGCCGGGGGGCCATTGGTGCCCGCCCGGAGCAGCCGGGTGCGATCGTAATGGTGCGCGGGAGCGCTGAGCAGGTCGGTGAGAGTCAGGAGCGCACCGCTGACCTGGGTGAGAAGCCCACCGAGCGCGATCAGCTCCTCGTGACCCAGCACCTTCTTCGGTAACGTTCGGTTGACTTGATGGAAGGCGTCGACGACCCGGTCGAGCTGGTCGACGGGATCGCTGTTGGTGACCGATGATGACATCGATACGGAGGTGCGCCGCCGACGGTTGGATATTCCGTTAGTCATGGCGTGAATCGCTGCGAATAGGGCAGCTCCGGAGACTCGGTACGAGCCTGCGTGAGCAGCACGGACAATGACGGGGGTATCAATTGCACAATGCCTCCGATCCGGACCGCTCCACCCGCCGACCCCAGATCTGTCGGCCCTCCCACTCGCACTCTGCGACTGATCTCAGGGCCTCAACTGCGGACGTCGGTACCATACATTGCGGCAAGCACGGAACACAATTTAATAACAAAATGCATCAGTATGGTTACACAGACAGTAGTCGCCGGGCGGGCGGGCCGGTGGTCCGGCGACGGTCAGGACAGGCCCCGCTGGGCGTAGCGGGCCCCGCGCCGGGCAGCGCTGCGTTGCATGTGGATCATTACGAAGCCGAGTAGGCCGAGCAGGCCGCCGACCACGCAGGCTCCCGTCCATCCTGACGGACCATCGGTGATCAGCAGCACTAGCGCAGCGGTGAACCACGCCAGGGTGCCTACCCCGACCACCGGTCGCGGATCGGCGAGGCGGCCAGGCAGTGAAGGTGCAACCGGCGGCATCCTCCCACCCTAACCCGCCCCACCGCCTGGACCGTGACATGCATGCTCGCGCTGTGTGGGCCACCCTCGGAAGCGCGACAGGGATGCTTATCGCGGTTGGGAGGCCACGCTGGCAGCGACGTGGATGCTCATCGCCTCGGGAGAGCACGCTGGGCAGCGACATGGATGCGTATTGTCGCTCCCACGGGGGTCGCGAGAATGGGGTACTGGGGGTTGACGAGAGTAAGAAGGT
>DATEMN010000016.1:0-31343 GCA_035275565.1 Pseudonocardiaceae bacterium
TCGATAAACAGCCAGCTCTACTCGAAGGGTTTCATCATGAAACGCGTAGTTGCGTCTGCTGTTCTGGCCAGTCGGACTAGCGCCCAAGGGGCGTTAGTGGAGTACTCGTCCTCTCGGCGCTGCCCGCCGAAGCCGGCCCTGGCGGCGACCGCAACCCCGGAGACCCCGGATTTGGCGGCGGAGGCGTGAGCATCGACAACCACAGCGTTTCCAAGCTAATCGGTGGTAAAGGCAGCCCCGGCGGTCCTGGGTACCCGAGCGGATTCCCTAACGGTAACGGTGGCCCGGGCGGCCCCGGTGGCGACGGCGGATTCAGCGGAGGCGCTGGTGGCATGGGTGGCCCCGGTAAAGATAGCGGACGCGACGGTAATGGTGGGGATGGTGGGCTCGGAGGTTTACCCGGCGGATCCGCCGGTACCGGCGGTACCGGTGGCCCCATCGGGGGCTCGGGCCTGTGCGGCGGTACGGGTGGCAGGGGCAGCTTGATCAACGGCCCAACCGTCCCTTGTCCCGGGTTGTCCTGAGAAGACGATGGACACGCTCCATGGCCTGGTGCAGGCCGGTCCCACCATGATCCACCCTGCCGCCACTTAGCTGCCGCTCACGTTGGGCGCGTTGCCCGGTGAGGACCACGCGGTGACCCGCCCCGCCGACCTCGAAAACGCCCGGTTCCGTGAGGCCCGCCTCGACGCAACTGTGCCCAACAACCACGGTGACCCGTATAAGGTAGCCTAGGTCCATCCCTACGGTGAACACCGCAGTCGGAATACACCTCACCCAGATCGGTGCGTAGTCGACCAGCCCTTGGTTTGCGTCTAACTTCGCGGAGGAAGCACATCCTATGATCCAATTTCGTCGGATCCTGGATGGTGTCGGTTTGGGTGGTGCCAGGCAAGCGGCGTTGACGGGCGGTGTTTGAGCCCGCCCTTCGCGGGCCTCACGGATGTTGTGGTCGGCGAACCGGGATGCTGGCCGGAGCGGGCCTGCGTAGCGTGGGTCCGTGACCTTTCCCTTTCAGCGTGGATCCACCGAGCCTCCGGCCGACCTGCCGCGCACGTTGGGCGCGTTGCGCGCCCGCGGGCACGTCCAGCGCGGCGTCAAGGGTGAGCTGCGGGCGAATCTGCTCGATGCGCTGCGCAGTGGTCGTGATCCGTGGCCGGGCATCGTCGGGTTCTCCGACACGGTATTGCCGCAGTTGGAGCGGGCATTGCTGGCCGGGCACGACGTGGTGCTGCTCGGTGAGCGTGGCCAGGGCAAGACCCGTTTGCTGCGCACGTTGGTCGGGTTGCTCGACGAGTGGACGCCGGTCATCGAGGGGGCCGAGTTGGCCGAGCACCCTTACCAGCCGATCACGCCGGACTCGATCCGTCGCGCCGCCGAACTCGGTGATGACCTGCCGGTGGCGTGGCGGCACCGGTCGCTGCGTTATACCGAGAAGCTGGCCACTCCGGACACCAGCGCCGGTGACCTGGTCGGCGATGTCGACCCGGTCAAGGTCGCCGAAGGCCGAAGCCTGGGTGACCCGGAGACGATCCACTTCGGGTTGGTGCCCCGCGCGCACCGTGGCATCGTCGTGATCAACGAGTTACCCGACCTGGCCGAGCGGATCCAGGTCTCGCTGCTCAACGTGATGGAGGAGCGGGACATCCAGATCCGCGGTTACACCCTGCGGTTGCCGCTGGACGTGTTGCTGGCGGCCAGTGCCAATCCCGAGGACTACACCAATCGGGGGCGGATCATCACCCCGCTCAAGGACCGTTTCGGTGCCGAGATCCGCACGCATTACCCACGGGAGGTGGCTGCAGAGATGGCGCTGGTCGCTCAGGAGGCAGACTTGGCCGCCATTGGCGCCGAGGTCGGCGAGCCGCTGCTGGAGGTGCTGGCCCGGTTCGCCCGGCACCTTCGCGCCAGCGCGGCGATCGACCAGCGTTCCGGGGTGTCCGCGCGGTTCGCGGTGGCCGGCGCGGAGACCGTCGCCGCTGCCGCGTTGCGGCGGGCCGCGCTGACCGGCGAGGACCACGCGGTGGCCCGTCCGGTCGACTTGGAGGCGGTGCCGTCAGTGCTGCGGGGCAAGCTGGAGTTCGAGTCCGGCTACGAACAGCCATCGTCAGAGCGTGATGAGCGGGGTGAGGTGCTGACCCATCTGCTGCGCCGGGCGGTGGCCGACACCGCCCGGGCCCGGCTGCGCGGCCTGGACCTCGCGCCGCTGGTCGTGGAGGTCTCAGAAGGCCACCGGGTGACCACCGGCGAGCGGGTTCCCGCCGCCGAGGTGCTGGCCGCGCTACCCGAACTCCCGGTGTTGCACGAGGTCGCCACCCGTCTGGGTGCTGCCCCGGATGGCCCGCCCGGCCCGATCGCCGCTGCCGTCGAGCTCGCGCTGGAATCGCTGTACCTCACCCGCAATCTCGGCAAGGACATCGAGGACGGCCGCACCGTGTATGGGGCCAGGGAATGACCTCAGCAAGTCGGTACAGCTACGGGCCCTGGCACGGTGGCCCGGATCCGCTGGCGGCTCCCACCGACCTGTCCGCGGCGCTAGACAAGATCGGCCGCGAGGTGATGGACGGTGCCTCGCCCCGAGCGGCGATGCGAGAACTGCTGCGTCGCGGAATGCCCGGCACCCGCGGGATGGACGAGCTGGCCAGCCGGGTTTGGCAACGCCGCGCCGACATCACCCGCCGCCACCGCCTCGACGGCGCCCTGCAGCAGGTCCGCGAACTCCTGCAGCGGGCCCTAGCCACGGAGCGACAGGCGCTGTTTCCCGACCCTGATGACGACGCCCGGTTTCGCGAGGCTCGGCTCGATGCGCTGCCCCCGGACACCGCCCGGGCCGTCACCGAGCTTGCCGACTACGACTGGCGCTCGGCCGAGGCAGCTCAGACCTACCAGGACATCCGCGACCTGCTGGGCCAGCAGCTGCTCGAGCAGCGCTTCGAAGGGGTCAAGCAGGCGCTGCAGTCCACCTCGCCCACTGATGTCGAACGAATACGGCAGATGCTGTCGGATCTCAACGATCTGCTCGCCGCGCACGCCCGTGGTGACCGCGACACCCAACAGCGCTTCAAGGACTTCATGCGTAAGCACGGGGACTTCTTCCCGGAGCGCCCACGCAACGTCGACGAGCTGATCGACGCGCTGGCCGCGCGGGCCGCCGCCGCGCAGCGGATGCTCAACTCGATGAGCGCGCACCAGCGCGCCGAACTGGCCCAGCTCACCCAGCAGGCTTTCGGTGACCCGAGACTGGCCCAGCAACTCGCCATGCTGGACGCGCAGCTGCAGGCACTGCGGCCCGGTGAGGACTGGCAGGGCGCGGAGCGGTTCCGCGGCCAGGACCCGTTGGACCTGGGCGAGGGCGCGCAGGCGATGGCCGATCTCGCCGAGCTCGACGCGCTGGCCGAGCAGCTCGCGCAGTCCTATGCCGGGGCCCGGGCAGAGGACGTCGACCTCGATGCGTTGACCCGGCAACTGGGCGGCGAGGCCCGCATCGACGCCCGCCGGCTCGCCGAACTGGAACGTGAACTGGAGCGCCACGGCTTCTTCGAGCGCGCCCCAGACGGATCGCTGCGGTTATCGCCCAAGGCGCTGCGACGGCTCGGTTCGCAGGCGCTGGCCGAGGTGGCTGATGTGCTGCGCAGCCGGCGTGGCGAGCGGGAGCTACGCCGGGCCGGGGCTGCCGGGGAACCCACTGGAGGTAGCCGACCATGGGAGTTCGGCGACTCCGAGCCGTGGGACGTGCCTCGCACCGTGCGCAACGCCGGGCTGCGCCGAGCTGCCGGGGGGAGCGCGGGCCCGCTGCTGGCCGTCGAGGACGTCGAGGTGACCGACACCGAGCAGCGTGCCCGGGCCGCCGTGGCATTGTGCGTGGACACCTCGTGGTCGATGGTTCAAGACGGGCGCTGGGTGCCGATGAAGCGCACTGCGCTGGCGCTGCACCACCTAGTCCGGACCCGATTCCGGTCCGATGCGCTGGAGCTGATCACCTTCGGGCGTCACGCACAGCGGGTGGACATCGCAGCGCTCACCGGGCTGGCGGGGGTATGGGAGCAGGGCACCAACCTGCACCACGCGCTGCTGCTGGCCGGGCGGCACCTGCGCCGTTACCCTGACGCCGCGCAGGTCCTGCTGGTGGTCACCGACGGGGAGCCCACCGCGCATCTGGAAGCCGACGGGGAAGCGGTCTTCAGCTACCCGCCGCTGGCCGAGACACTGGCTCTGACCGTGCGCGAGATGGACGGCCTAGCCCGCAACGGCGTCGCGGTGAGCATCGTGATGCTGGGCACAGACCCGCGGCTCGCCCGGTTCGTCCATGCACTGGCCCGCCGCTGCGGCGGCCGGGTACTCGATCCCGGGGTGGACGGGTTGGGCGCCGCAGTAGTAGGCGACTACCTACGGCACCGCCGTAGGCGCTGAACCCCCGCGTGCCGTCTCATCGCACCAGTAACAGTCGGTGAGGAGTCTGCTACGTTTAACTAGCCATGGCGTCGGTGTGGTGCCGTGGACGGGGATGCTGACCGGCGAAAACCGCACGGTGGCCGGTGCCACAACAGCCGGGTAGCGCGCTGCGGTCACGTAGGGTCGACAGTATGCAGCCTTGGACGTCGACACAGATCCCACAGTTTCCCGGCCAGGGCCCACCGCTGCGGTTGCACGACACCGCGACCGGCACTGTGCGGCCAACCACGCCCGATCACACCGCCCGGATGTACGTCTGCGGGATCACCCCCTACGACGCCACCCACCTCGGGCACGCAGCCACCTACCTGACCTTCGACCTGATCCACCGGTACTGGCACGACGCCGGGCACAAGGTGCACTACGTGCAGAACGTTACCGATGTCGACGACCCGCTGCTGGCCCGGGCCCAGCGCGATCTGGACGACTGGGTGGTGCTCGGGATGCGCGAGACCGCGCTCTACCGGGAGGACATGGAGTCGTTGCGGGTGCTGCCCCCGCAGGACCTCGTCGGTGCTGTGGAAGCGATCGGCGAGATCGTCGAAGTGGTCGGCAAGCTGCTCGCCTCCGGCGCCGCCTACCGGGTCGCCGACCCCCGACACCCGGACATCTACTTCGACCACCATGCCGCGGAACACTTCGGATCCGAGTCAGGTTACGACGCCGACACCATGGCCCGGCTGTCCGCCGAGCGCGGTGGGGACCCCCAGCGGCCCGGCAAGCGGCACCCACTGGACGCCCTGCTGTGGCGCACCGCCCGCGAGGGCGAACCGTCCTGGGACTCCGAGCTGGGTCCCGGGCGTCCGGGCTGGCACGTGGAATGTTGCGCGATCGCGATCAACCGGCTGGGCACCGGCTTCGACGTGCAGGGCGGTGGCTCCGACTTGATCTTCCCGCACCACGAGTTCTCCGCCGCCCACGCCGAGGCCCTCACCGGCGAGTACCCGATAGCCCAGCACTACATCCACACCGGGATGATCGGTTTGAATGGTGAGAAGATGTCCAAGTCGAAGGGCAACCTGGTTTTCGTCTCCCGGCTGCGCGCCGACGGCGTGGACCCGATGGCGCTGCGCCTGGCGCTGCTGTCTGGGCACTACCGCACCGACCGATCCTGGACCGGCGGGATACTCGACGAGGCGGCAACCCGGCTAGCTCGATGGCGCGCCGCCGTCGTGCTGCCCGGAACACCCGCAGCCGATACCGTCAACCGGCTCCGCGCCCATCTGGCCGACGATCTGGACACCCCTCGTGCCTTGGCCGTAGTCGACGCGTGGGCCACCGAAACTCTGACCCACCGCGACCAGGAGGCTAACGCCTCCGCTGAGGTAAGCACCGCGGTCGACGCCTTGCTCGGCATCGCCCTCTAACCTGCGTCCCCGGGACAGCAGTACCCGACCGGGCCGATCTTCACGCTAGCGAGGAACCGCTAGTGTGCGTCCAGCCACAGGCTCCGAGGGGAAGCGGTGATTCGCGATGAGCGACGAGTGCTCCGGAAAGATCAGCGGGGGAGCGGGTGATCACCCGCCTGTCGACCCTGCGCTGTTCTGGCGTGATGACGTGCGCCGACTATTGACTGCGCTGGATGTCGGTGGTCTGTACCGGATTCTGGGGGTCGATGCTGGGTTGAGTCAGCGGCAGATCGCGGCGCGTGTCGGGCAGTCTCAGTCGGAGGTGAGCGAGATCGTCGCGGGCCGGCGCCGGGTGGAAAGCCATCAGGTGCTGGTGCGCATTGCGGAAAGTTACGACATCCCTCGGGAGTTGATGGGTCTGTCGTGGTGGGGTCCCGGTGGCACCTACTGTGGTGAGGTTCCGGTCGCCGAACCACCGACGGGGGAGGGCGAGGCCATGCGTCGTCGTACCCTCATCGCCACCACCATGTTGGCGGCGTTAGGTGAGGTGGTTCAGGGGCTGGGGGAGCTGACCGAGCTGGCTCTGCCGACCGGTGATCCGCTGCCGTTACGGTTGAGCATGTCACATGTGCACGCCGTGGAAGCGGTCACTGAGCGGTTGCGTGGTGTGGCGCGTCAGTTCGGTGGGCAGGGCGGTTTGTTCGGTGTCGCCGCGCAGTACTACGCGCGGTGGATGGTGGTGCCGGCCTCCGAGGTGGTTAAGGTACGTTTGGGTGCCGCTTTGGCGGAGTTGTACACCGAGGCAGGCTGGGCTTATCACGATTCCGGGGTGGACGGCATGGGTTGTTTCACCCGTGCCTTACGACTGGCCGATACGGCCGGGGATGGTTTCGGGATCGCCAACGCGGCCTGGCACGCGGGGGCAAGCCTGGTGCGTAGCGGGCATCCCAACGACGCGCTGAAGTGCTTCCAACTCGGTCAGCTCGTGCTCACGAGATTTCAGCCCGGCAAGGCGAAGCCGTCGAGCCTGCGGGCCGACGACCCACGGATACCGATCCTCACCGCGCGGCTTAGCCTGAACTCCGCGACCGCTTACGCCCTCATGAACATCCCCGATCAGGCCAAGCGCAGTCTCGCCGAGGCACGGGACGGCTGGGCGCCCCGTGATGCGTTCGAGCGTGCGGGCATGGATCGTGCAACTGCAGGGATTGAGCTGGACCTGCGCCGGTTCGACATCGCGGAGTCACTCGCCGCGTGCGCGGTACGGACCTACGGCGAGGGACACCGCCGGGGCCGGACGATGGCCGAGGTCATGGTCGCTGAGCTACATGTGCGGACCGGCGAGCCCCGCGGGCTGGTGCTGGCCCGGCAGGCCATTGAGGAGGTGAGCACCTTACAGTCCGTCCGCGTGCGACAGGAACGGCTTGTGCCACTGATCATCGCGTTAGAGGCCCGGCCGGGCAACGACGCCAAAGAAATCGCCCGAATAGCCCACCAGGTCCTCGCGACGCGAGTATAGCAGGAGCCGGCGACAATGTCGCGGGGTGATGGTCGGGCCGGACCTGTCCTGGCGCCACTGCTGAGAGTCAGCGCATGTTAGACGGCCCCGACTGCGACACGCCCCTCAAGATAGATTTCCGCGATCGCTTGAGCCAGGATGTCAAGGGTGTCGATGAATCTCTTTCGTGATTTCTGTTTGCTTCGCTGAGAGGCAAACAGAATAGACAGCTCGGTCAGCGCGAGCACGACCGTATCGGTCTTCGTAGCGTTATTCACGAGATCTCTCAGCTGATTTATCGTCGCACTCGACACGACTTCCTTCTTAACCGAGAATGCCAAATCGGTTATCGCAACGATGCTCCTCTCGCTCGGGATGCAAACATCGAATTCTGCCACGATCCTCCGGAAATCGCTCCATGTATCAAAATCAGAGACGGCGCCGATCGCAAGAAAGTCGAATGTCCGGATATCGGCGTTCTTGAGGTATCGAGCGGCCTCATCGACGATCGAGACGAAGCGGGCTCCGTAGCTTCTACAGATATCACCTATCTCATCCGAATAGTATTGCGTCGTGTTACACGCGATTGCGACAACGTTAGCCCCGCTATCGCAGAGCCTTCGGACGGCATCCGACACCACGGGCTTAACGTTAACGTCGCGTTGGGCAAGCTCCATCGAAAGACCCATCTCGGGGACTGACTCTATGATCACTCTCGGAAAACTGATATCTCCACGAAAGTCAACGACGGGACTTGTTCTGATGTAATTGTTTATACTTTGCCACAGCATCATCCCTGACTCCGGAGAATTTCCGGTGAGAATTCCTATGGGTTCACCCAGGGGGGCACAGCGGTCTCGAGCCGCTGTGATGTCCGCAACCTCGACATTCGGCAGCGCCCCGAAAACATCCGATGCCCTGAACTCGACGGCGTACTCAAGATGACCTAGATTCGTCATCATGGTATGCGGAGGGAGATATGGTTTCAGCACTGCCCCATCTACAATCTGCCGAATATTAGGGTGACCTGCGAAGTGAAATGGGGAAACCAGCCCATACGACAAGTCGAACTCAGACTCGAGCCTAACGCCGTCTATCCGCTCAAACCTTGATCCAAGAATATTGTGAAGCTTGCCGGTATCTAAGTTCTGATGACCCCGACAATGAGCTACGACAAGACTACTGCCACTAGCCGAGCCGTATACTCCGACGTTCGATTTAAGTTCATCGCACAGCGGTATCCCGACGTGTCCAAGCCGGCTCCGTCGCTGCGCCGCGTCGGCGCAGCTCTTTACCGGAGGATTGCTCGATACGATTCGCCACAGGTTGTTTTGGTCGAAAAAATCAAGATTTCGTTCGACCTCTTGCGGGAAATTCGATGTAAGCATCACTCGAACCGACCAGTCTTGGTATAGATGACCAACCGGAGCGATGAAAATTCTAGACTGGGCATTCCGTCCACTCCGATTGACAGCTGAAACTCATCATTATTAAACCACTTCCTGAACGCATGTGTTACCTCCAGATTCTTGTCGAAACAACCCGATGCCTCCTCGGAAATCGTCATTTTTTTAGAGAAATCAGCCAGCAGATTGGCTTCTTCCGTCTGATCGTCGCACCGTTCTACCGGTTTCCCAAAAAGAATCTTTATCCGGCCGACATCGACGCCTCCCGCGAAGCGGACACCCTCTAGCCTGATGAAGACTTCAGCAATATCGTACCGGTCCACAAATTTTTCGAGACGACGAACATCGGATACGAGAAAATCCCCTGAAGCTGATTTGTCAAATGTGCCAGAACCGCCGAATGACGCCTCATCAATGCTTGCGCTCATCTCTCCGGCAATATTTCTCTGAAATGCACGTTTGATGCTTCGTTGCACGCCCGGCTGTTTACGGTTGTCCCGGCGAGCGATAACCCATAGCAGTTTGGTGTAAGCCGACTCCAGCGTCATGTCGTAGGCGTCGATGACCCCGAGGTCAAAGAGGATTGCGCTGGTCTCAAACAGCTTCAGCTCCACTCGACCAAACGGGCACTGTGTTACGTTTGCCACAATCGTGCCGTTGCCGACAAGTCTTTCGATCATGGATATAAATCTGGAATCTTCCGGAACATTTCCGGGCCCGTAAGAGAGAAGAATCAACCCGTCTAAGCTGTTCGGGTATTTCGTCTCGAGATCCGACATCTCCAGCTCTGGATGAATGAACATCAGGCCGACTTTCGCGTCGGCCAAGTTGACGACCTGCCGAGGCATGGATGGAACGACATTTGAATCAGGTCGCACCATGATGTGACCATGGTTTACGTTGAGCCTCTCGTTTGTCAACGTAGCCAAAGGAACGGCCATATTAGGCGTATGAAAACCTTCGGCTCGATCCGATGCGTACTTTTTGGTGACCCGATTACCGCGGTACAACTGATTATTCCAGTACACGCAGACTTCAGGCACTCGCATTGGACCATTGTAAGACTGCCAAGCGCTGGCGCGTATTGCATTCTCTACATTATGAATGGCGTCGGTGTTCTGTACCGAGATGGGTACCTCCGCCCCGGTCAGCACTACTGGTTTCGTGATCGTATCACTCAGGAGGAAAGATAGCGCGCTCGCGCTGTACGCCAAAGTGTTCGTGCCGTGCAGAATAACGAATCCCTGGTATGTTGACATTTGCTCTTGAACAAGATTGGCGAGGTTCACCCAATCTTCCGCGGTGACATTAGAGGAATCAATCGGCCTTTGCAGGCTGAAGAAATGGATATTAAATGGCAGAACCGAGAGCCTCTGCCACATGGGCTGCACAATCGTTTCGACGGTACACGCCATCTCGAAATCCGCATGAATCACGTCCGAGCTTTTTTGATGCACCATCCCGACGGTTCCACCTGCATAGATGACGCAGACCGCATCCAGCTTGTCGTATTTCAGTTTATCGGCTCGTTCGCGAAGCTCGTCTTGCAAGGCGCGCGTTTTGAGGCTATCACGCTCTATCTTGTTTCGTAGCGCAAGAATGTTGAACGCCGCGCGGCGCCCACCGGAACTACCGCGACGCTTCAGAATCTGCCCTTGGATCACGCCATCTAGGATTTGCAGCCGCTCCGCCAGCCTAGTGGTATCCTTGTCTAGGAGAACCTCGCTCGTCGTGCTGTACTTAAGGCCCTCTGATCCTACGAGCTCGGCAATCCATCGTGGCGAGACTTCATCGATTGGCGCAATTCTATCGGGAACGACAGGCTTGACTTCGACTGGAATCAGCAATTTCGGCGCGCGCCCACCGGGTTCCGCGGCCTGCGATCGTTTGAATTCCTTCCATTCCTGGAAACAATAATAGCTCGAAAAATATCTCGGCGAGATGAACGCCAGCATCACCGAGCAGTCCTCGATTGCGGCGCGAACCGTCTCCGATATAAGCCGTCCCGGCTCGATCGCGGTTTGATCCATGAAGAATAAATCATTGTCGGTTCCGCTCGTCGGAACGTCGCAGACATGGCTGTATACTGCAAGAAAATGATCTATCGCGCGCGTGACTTCATGGGTTATCTCCGGATTATGCTGATTGTCAAGATGTGAGTAACTAATAAAAACTTCGCGCATGTCTTGCGTGTCCATCCTTTCGCGGGCCAGGTGTTCGTGATGTCGCGCAATGCGGTTCGCCGACCTATCCGCGTCTATCTTCCTCCGGCGAGACTTCGCCGTGGAGGTCGTGCAGCATTCGTTTCTTTATCTCCTCGTACCCGAGCCCTTGCCCGAGAAGCCACATGAGCTTAGTTGTCATCGACTCGATGCTCATGTCGAAAGCGGGGATAGCAAGACCCTGGTCACGGAGGAGCATGCCCGGCCTGTTCACCGCAAAATTGCTATTACCATTGGGGGCTTGCGTCGTGACAACGATCGGTATCTTCCGGTCTTTCAGGTACTGGAACGTGGGATGCAGATATGTGCTGACGTCCCCTGCGCCGAACGCGCGAAACACGATCCCACGCATACGATCTTGGTCGATTAAATACTCAGAGAGGCGCTTAAAAGTTTCCGGATCCATTCCGGGGAATTCGGTGAACGACAGCACTCTCGGATCGAATGTGCTTATCACCCGTAATGGGTGCGCTGGGCGCCGCGAAGGACGAACCGAACAAGCCTCCGGCGCGTTCTTGCTCAAGTACTCGTGATGCCGATCAAGATTTGACGTATTCCATCTGATAACGCGACCGATCCTTCCGAGACTTGCGGTGGTAAACGATTGAAATGCATCGTAATCGAACTCGGTGCTTTTCTTGGCCCTAGTGCCACTTATGATGTGACTGCCGAAAACGCAGATTACTCCGCGAACCGGACCCGGTTTCTCATCCCACGTGACAACACGCATGGCGTTCTCTAGATTCATAAGCGCGTCAGAGCCAGGCCAACCGAACGGGACTTGCGAACCCGTCACGACTACAGGTTTACCCAGATTCTCCAAGGCAAACGAAAGTGCTGCGGACGTGTACCCCATGGTGTTAGTACCGTGTGTCACAATGAAGCCATCATACTCGCAGTATCGTTTTGCCACACTGTCAATTATGCTCACCCAGTTCGACGGTATGATGTCAGAGCTATCCAAACTCGCCACATTGTCGGTATCGATTTGTATGTCATCAAACTGCTCGGAGTTCTTCGAGATGTCTAACACGGTCGGCGCTAGGCTTTGCAGCAGACCGGGAAGGTTCTCCGCTGCAGGCGCCTGCGATGCGGTAGGCGCAACCTCGCCAGCTATTGTGCCACCGGTTGTGATGATGAGTACTTTCCTGCTGTGTGACATAGATCGTCCCTTGTGCGCAGTTAGCGTCCTAGGGCGCAAGAAGCCCTCCCTAGGGGTGATGGACAGGGGCGCTTTGTGGGCTGTTATAGCAGGCGCAGTATGCGCGCCTACTCTGGGGTGCGCAAGATGCCAGTCTGCACGATCTG
The DNA here is from genome assembly GCA_035275565.1 of Pseudonocardiaceae bacterium. Lineage (GTDB taxonomy): Bacteria > Actinomycetota > Actinomycetes > Mycobacteriales > Pseudonocardiaceae. The sequence continues at coordinate 12,236 of DATEMN010000016.1, forward strand.
CGGCCCCGTGCCGTGTAACCAGGTGCCGGCTGGGCGGCACTGATATCGAAGGCGGACCTCCGGCGGGTTGACAGCGCACCAGCACTCCTACGTCGCCGGCTTGCGGCTTGCGGCCGGCTGACTGTTTCCCTGCCGCTCGGCAGGGAAAGCCGAAAATTGCACGATCGACGGGTCTCCATTGAGAAGTCGTTGAGTGAGTTCGGCGAGGAGTATCTGGGTTGCTGAATGTCCCGTGCGGAAGGTCCCCCGTCGTGGGATGACCGGGGAGCGCTGACGATCCGTCATCTGATCTAGGAGCTTCAGGAGATCAAATGCGCAGCCCCAAGACAACGCGAAGCCGGATCCACCATGACCGTAGTTATGAAAAACGTATTTCTCGGTCCCGACATGGACTCGCGAGCATGCCACTCGGACGCTTTCAAGATTACCCGATCGCTGAAAACGAAGCCCTATCTCTGGTAATATGGCATCGGGTCGATCCGAGCGCAGTCGTCGAAGGCTCAACCTTCCTTGGGTCAGGCGTTCGAGCAATTGATCATTGAGTGAGAATATTGCTGCCGGAAGTTTGACTTGCTTTCCGTCGTGGCCCACAAAGGTCTCTTGTTCACTTACGGTCTCCTCTCCTGTCCAGGCTCCGGAAGAATCGAGCGGTCCGTTCTGGATCTGTCGGCTTCCGCCGAGGATCCAGCAATCAGATCTTGGGTAGCAGTAGACGTCTGCCGGATCACCACTTGCGGTAGAGTAGATCTCAGCCGTCGGCGTGTAATTGTAGGAAAAAAATCTACCCCGAGCGTCCGTGAACGGCTGCTTGATGTCGACCCTCAGATAATGACCTCTCAAAAATCGCTGCTCATGTCCGTCGTTTAATGGTTCATACTGGGGCAAGCTCGGCTGATCGTCAATATCGAAAGCGTCGCCGGTGCTTAAGAATTCGGCGGCACCGTGCCCCGTGCAGTTGACGTAGTACTGGTAATCAAGCTTGAGATATTCGGCAATCGAGCGCCTGGCAAGTTCAGAACCGATCAGTGAGACCGTGCCGCCCAGCGCGCGGTAGAGTTCGTATAGGTACGCAGTATATTCTGGCGCTTCGCAAAACAGCACGTCGAACCGCCATCCGGATGCCCAATCGGCGGTCGGGCGCCGCGGCACACCATCCTGAAGGAGATCCACGTCTGTCAACTGCTCGAAGTTGCGGAGCAGGCACGAGTAATCCGGCGCCTCTAGGTGGGGCTGCTCAAAAATTTCATAATGCGTTTGTTCGCGAACTCCGCAACGTGCGACGAAGGCCAGGACTCGGAAATATTCTTGCGAAATTGCCGTCCAGTAGTTCGCCTTGGCCGTCCGCACTGAGTGCGGCAGAATAGAAGCGGCGGCATGCAGTGATGCGAATTGCGGAGACCGATTGTTTTGCAGATTTTCGGTCGTTGATAACTCTTGGGTGTAGATTCTCGTTTTATACCCGCTCAACTGAAGTAGTGTGGCGGTAGTCAGTCCTGAGATGCCGCCGCCAATTATCGCCACACTTTCGCTGCTCGACTTCACCTTGCCGGCCTCCTCGTGCGGGGTGTCTCTCAATTATTTCGACACAGGTCCGACCGATAAAAATCGATGAAAGATCTCGAGTGCTCAGGCTTGCTAAACACACCATCACGCCACGGTGCCTGCGCTATGGCCGGCAGCGAGGGGCACCCTCGACGCCTTCACCCTGAGTTCGGCACGCGAGGTCTGCGTACGTCACCGCGGTGTCAGGCTCCGTGGCACCGCAGAGTTCGATGACTACCTTCTCGACCGGCATGCGTGTCTCCTATCGATCGAACGCTGACCTAGCGCTTCACGGAGGGTGGCAACGGAGTGTAGCAACAGCCCATGGTCGTAGTGATCGGACGACGGTTGCCGGTGGGATTCACACCGCACTGCCACGCGCCCAATGTCCGCAGCGCCTCCGCGGTCTGGCGCACCGCGGTGCGCCGAGAAATACGGCACGCTCAGGTCAGTGCGTGGCTGGACGGATTCCGGTGGAAGTTGGGTAGGGAGGGCCAGACACGGGTGGCGCTGCAGGCCGCCGCAGACACCGCCGCGCGGGTGATACGTCGAATCTGCCCGTATCAGGGCACGTGGTTGCTGTCTCGACTAGATAGGCACGGTCAGTTCGACCGGCCGCAGCGTGATTCCGCCGTAGAGGCGGAGAGAGGAGGCCGACATGGCCACGCGCGTCGTGTTTGAGCCTGGCCAGCAGCGGCCCCGGGATCCGGTATCGGGCTGCCCCGAAGGCCACCCGTTGCCGACGCGGCCCACCAAGTGGTTCGACGGTGTTGCTTGGCGTGATGGCCGTGAGGCATGCCGGCACTGTTATGAGGCGGGTGCCGCGATGGACCGGATGAAGACGGCGGTCTCATAACGCTTGTGTTCACGGTCTAGGAGTTCGGCTGTCTCATGACCGCACGACCCGAGATGAGCGTCAGCGCAGGGGACCGGTGGCGAGCAGACCACCATCCACGCGGACAGTCTCGCCGGTGATCCAGGAAGCGGCGTCGGAGACGAGGAACGCGACGAGCTCAGCGACGTCGGTGGGTGTCCCCAGCCGACCCATCGGGTAAGCCTTGGCAACCTGCTCTTCGCCGCGGGCGTACAGGGCAGTCGCGAATTTCGTTTTCACCACGGCTGGGGCTACTGCGTTCACTCGGATCGAGGGGCCGAGCTCCCAGGCTAGTTCCTCAGTGAGCCGGATCATCGCCGCCTTCGACATCCCGTACGCCCCGATCGCTCCGGTTGAGCGCAGCCCCGCGACCGAGGCCATGTTGACCACCACGCCGCCGTGCTCGCCCATCCACGCCCGGTGTGCCTGCTGCACGAAGCCCAGCGCAGCCAGCACGTTGACGTCGAAGATCTTGCGCACCGTGTCGAGGTCGGCGTCGATCAGCGGCCCGTACACCGGGTTGATCCCGACGTTGTTCACCAGTACGTCCAGCGATCCGAAGCGCTCGACTGTCCGGTCCACCGCCGCGGCCCGGGCTGCGGGATCACCCGCGTTTCCGGGCAGCGCGAGCACTCGGTCGGCTCCGCCCGCAAGCCCGGCGAGCTTGTCGGCAGCGGCGCGCAGCTCGCCGGGCTTGCGGGAGGTGATCGTCACGGCGGCACCGCGGGCCAGCAGTGCAGCGGCGATGGCGTGCCCGATGCCGCGGCTAGCGCCGGATACCAGCGCGGTGCGCCCAGCGAGATCAAGGGTGGGATCCGTGCTCACACCGTCGACGGTCATGGCGGCACCATAATCCGGATGCGGTCGCCGGTAGTATGAGTGCGTGGTCGCGACAAGCTGATGTGCTGCCGGCCCCGCGCGCTACGGCGCAGTGGGGAGATGACCGCTGCCGGCGACCACCTTTGGAGTTATCTCACCGTGATCACAGCCACTGACCTTGAGCTGCGTGCCGGGTCCCGCATCCTGCTGTCCGGAGCCACCCTGCGGGTGCAGCCGGGCGACCGGATCGGCCTGGTGGGCCGTAATGGAGCGGGCAAGACCAGCACGCTGCGAGTGCTGGCCGGCCAGAGCCAGCCCTACGCGGGTCAGGTCCGCCGCGTCGGGGAGCTGGGCTACCTGCCACAGGATCCTCGCGAGGGCGATCTGTCGGTCTCAGCCAGAGATCGGGTGCTCTCGGCCCGCGGACTCGACCAGTTATTGCACGAGATGGAGAAGTCGCAGTCAGAGATGGCGGAGCTGGTCGACGGCCACGAGCAGAGCCGGGCGGTACGCCGCTACAGCAAGCTGGAGGACCGGTTCTCCGCGTTGGGCGGCTACGCCGCTGAGAGCGAGGCGGCGCGGATCTGCGCCAGCCTCGGGCTGCCCGACCGGGTGCTGGTTCAGCCGCTGCGCACGCTGTCCGGTGGACAGCGGCGCCGGGTCGAACTGGCCCGAATCCTGTTTGGCGCCTCGGACAGCTCAGGCGGCCGCTCGCACACCACGCTGCTGCTCGACGAACCGACCAACCACCTCGACGCCGATTCAGTCAGCTGGTTACGCGATTTCCTCACCGCCCACGACGGGGGACTCGTCGTGATCAGCCACGACACCGACCTGCTCGCCGCCGTGGTCAACAAGGTCTGGTTCCTCGACGCGATACGCGGTGAGGCCGACGTCTACAACCTGGGCTGGCAGCGCTATCTGGACGCGCGGGCCGCGGACGAGAAGCGGCGGCGCCGGGAACGCGCCAACGCCGAGAAGAAAGCCACCTCGCTGATGGCGCAGGCCGACCGGATGCGGGCCAAGGCCACCAAAGCCGTCGCCGCGCAGAACATGCAGAAGCGCGCCACCAGGCTGCTGACTGGCGCGGAGCCCGAGCAACGCGCCGAGCGGGTGGCAAAGATCCGTTTCCCGCAGCCCGCCGCCTGCGGGCGGACCCCACTGACCGCGAGCGGGCTGGGCAAGTCCTACGGCTCGCTGGAGGTCTTCAGCGGGGTAGACCTCGCCGTCGACCGGGGCAGCCGGGTGGTGATCCTCGGCCTCAACGGTGCCGGCAAGACCACCCTGCTGCGGCTACTCGGCGGAATGGAGACTCCCGACGCGGGGCAGGTCGAGGCCGGGCACGGCCTGCGGGTGGGGTACTTCGCGCAGGAACACGACACCCTGGACCTCGACACCACGGTGTGGGACAACCTCCGGCACGCCGCGCCGGACGCCCCCGAGCAGCAGCTACGCACCCTGCTCGGCGCCTTCCTGTTCCGTGGTGAGCAACTGGACCAGCTGGCAAACACCCTGTCCGGTGGAGAGAAGACTCGGCTGGCGTTGGCGGCGCTGGTGTCGTCAGCGGCCAACGTATTGCTGCTCGACGAGCCGACCAACAACCTCGACCCGGTATCGCGAGAGCGGGTGCTCGACGCGTTGCACCACTATGGCGGTGCGGTGGTGCTGGTGACGCACGATCCCGGAGCGGTGCAGGCGCTGGATCCTCAACGGGTGATCCTGCTGCCGGACGGCACCGAGGACCACTGGAACGCCGACTACCTCGACCTGGTGCAACTCGCCTGACCGGCGTGCGGCGCCCGCGGACACCGGACCCCGTCGCGGGTACCGCTCACAGATCCACCCGGAGATCGTCTGGCGGAGATCGCTAACCTGGTCGATCATTGCCCAAGGGCCGTGGCCGGCCCTCACAACATCGGAAGGAAGGCGTTTTCGAGGTGGCCGACCTGAAGAAGGGCAGCCGGATCACCGGCATCGCCCGGGACAAGCTCGCATCAGACCTGAAGAAGAAATACGAGAAGGGTGCCAGCATCCGGGCGCTCGCTGAGTCGACTGGGCGGTCGTACGGTTTCGTGCACCGGGTGCTCTCGGAGTCCGGGGTGACACTGCGTGGCCGTGGCGGCGCTACCCGCACGAAGAAGAAGTAGCCCCACGCACCCGATAAGGTCGCCCCGCGTCAAGGCCAGCTATGCCTGACGCGGGGCGATGAGGCGCGGGTCACCAGCGTCCTGACTGCGTGTGCGTCGAACTGCGAGACTGGCCGATAACCGACGAGACGGCCGGACCAGGAGCAGGCGATGACGACGTACGAGGGCGCCGAGTTGGGGATGACGACGTACGAGGGCGCCGAGTTGGGGATATTGGCGGCGGAGTTCACCGCGTTGCTCGGGTCTGCGGCGGTGATCACCGACCGGCAACGGCTGCGCACCTACGAGTGTGACGGGCTGGCGCAGTACCGGGTGGTGCCAGGACTGGTGGTGCTGCCGGAGTCCGCCGAGCAGATCGCGGCGGTGGTCCGGGCCTGCGCTGCCGCGGGGGTGCCGTTCGTCGCCCGTGGCTCCGGTACCGGACTGTCCGGTGGGGCGCTGCCACACGCCCACGGTGTGCTGATCGTCACCTCTCGGATGCGCCGCATCCTGGAGGTCGACCCCGCCAACGAGCGTGCGGTCGTCGAGCCCGGCGTGATCAACTTGGACGTGACGAGGGCCGCCGCGCCGCACGGCTGGTACTTCGCACCCGACCCGTCCAGCCAGCAGATCTGCTCAGTGGGCGGCAACGTCGCGGAGAACTCCGGGGGGGCGCACTGCCTCAAGTACGGATTCACCACCCACCACGTGCTGGGTGTGGAGGTCGTCACCCCGGACGGGGAACTGGTCTGGTTGGGCGGCACCACCCGCGATGCGCCCGGATACGACCTGCTCGGTGCGTTCGTCGGCAGCGAGGGCACTCTCGGGATCGCCACCAAGATCGTGGTGCGGCTGCTGCGGACCCCGGAGTCGGTGCGTTGCCTGCTGGCCGCGTTTCCCGGGGTGGACGAGGCGGGCACCGCGGTGTCTTCGATCATCGCCGACGGCGTCACCCCGGCAGCCATCGAGATGATGGACGCGCTGGCGATCGAGGCCGCCGAGGCCGCCGTGGCCTGCGGTTACCCCGAGGGCGCCGGTGCGGTGCTCATCGTGGAGCTAGACGGCCCGATCGCCGAGGTCGAGCACACCTTCGCCGCAGTGCACCGACACTGCACCGATGCGGGCGCCTCCGAGATCCGGGTGGCCCGCGACGCCGCGCAGCGCGCGCTGTTCTGGAAGGGCCGCAAGTCCGCGTTCGCCGCGGTGGGCCGGATCAGCCCAGACTACATCGTGCAGGACGGGGTGATTCCCAGAACCGCACTGCCCGAGGTCTTGCGCAAGATCGCCGACCTGTCGTCCGGTACCGGAGTGCGGGTCGCCAACGTGTTCCACGCCGGCGACGGCAACCTACACCCGCTGGTCCTGTTCGACGAGACGAAACCCGGTGAGGCGCAGGCCGCGGAGGAGGTCTCCGGGGCGATCCTCGACCTGTGCATCGAACACGGCGGTTCGATCACCGGTGAGCACGGCGTCGGGATCGACAAGGCGCGGTACATGTCGCGGATGTTCACCTCCGACGACCTGGACACCATGCAACGGCTGCGCTGCGCCTTCGATCCCGCCGGGGTGTGCAACCCCGGCAAGATGTTCCCGACTCCCCGGCTGTGCGGTGAAGTGCCTGGCAGACGCAAGGGTGTGCACCCGCTGCAGGCCGCGGGCCTGGCCGAGCAGTTCTGATGGTCGCCCCCACCCTCGGCGGGTTGCGCGCGGCCTGCGCTGACGTGGCTCAGGCCACCGCCGACGACGCCGTCGACGGGGTGCCAGCCCGCTGGGTAGCCTGGCCGCGCAGCACCGAGGAGGTCTCGGCGGTGCTGCGCGCGGCGGCCGGGCTGGGGTTGCGGGTGGTTGCCCGGGGCACCGGTACCCGGCTGTTCTGGGGTGTCCCACCGCAAGCCCTGGACCTGATCGTGGACACCACCCGGATGGACGCGGTGCTCGCGCACGTCGCCGGGGACCTCGTCGTCACCGTCCAGGCCGGCCTGCGGATGGCCGATCTGCAAAACGTGTTAGCCCCATACCGGCAGCGGCTGGCTCTGGATAGTGCCGGCACGGTGGGGGGCACGATCGCCACCGCCGCGTCGGGACCGCTGCGCTACCGGTACGGCTCGGTGCGCGACCTACTCATCGGCATCACCGTGGTACTCGCCGACGGCACCGTCACCCGCTCCGGCGGGACGGTGGTGAAAAACGTCGCCGGTTACGACCTGGGCAAGCTCTACACCGGCTCGTTGGGCACCCTGGGTGTGATCACTGAAGCGGTGTTCCGGCTGCACCCGCTGCCCGCGGCGAGCCGCTGGATCACCGTGCCGGCCTCCGATGCCACCCGTGCCGCGGCTGCCATCGACACGGTGCGGACGTCGCAGCACGACCCGGTGGCCCTGGAAGTGGACCGGGGTATACCGGGCGGTCCGGTGACCGTTGGGATCGCCGTGGAAGGCGTCACTGGCGGTATCGACGCCCGCGCCGCCGACGTCGCCGACCTGCTCTCCGCCGCGGCTGGCGGATCGGTGACGGTGGCCGAGCAGCCACCGGACTGGTGGGGCCAGCCCCCGCACCCACCGCAGGGAGCCGCCGCCACCGTCACCTGCGAGCCCACCGGGCTGGCCGACCTGCTCGCCACCGCCCCCGGGGCGCTACGTGGTTCAGCTGGGGCCGGGGTACTCGTCGTCGGGTTGATCAATGGTGACCGGCTGGGCACCAAGCTGGCGCAGCTGCGCGCGATCGCAGCCCGGCACGGCGGCAGCGCGGTGCTGCGCTGCGCTGCGCTGCACAAGACCGGTCTGGACGTGTGGGGTCCGGTGCCCGCGCTGGCATTGATGCGCCAGCTCAAGGACCAGTTCGACCCGGAGCACCGGCTTTCGCCGGGCCGATTCGTGGGAGGGATCTGAATGCGCGAGGGTGCCTTTGATGATCACCATTCACCACAGCCGGAACTCATCAAGGACTGCGTGCACTGCGGGTTCTGCCTGCCGTCGTGCCCCACCTACGTGTTGTGGGGGGAGGAGATGGACTCCCCACGTGGGCGCATCCACCTGATGAAGGCCGGCCTGGAGGGTGAGCCGCTGTCGACGTCGATGGTGGGGCACTTCGACGCCTGCCTGGGATGCATGGCGTGTGTGACAGCCTGCCCGTCCGGCGTGCAATACGACACGCTGATCGCCGACACCCGGGCCCAGGTGGAGCGCCGCTACGAGCGACCGCGCCGGGAGCGGCTGCTCCGCGAAGCGATCTTCTTTTTGTTCCCCTACCCGAGACGACTGCGGGCGCTGCGCGGTCCGCTGGCGCTCTACCAGCGCAGTGGGTTGGACCAGCTGCTGCGCCGGACCGGGCTGCTAGATCGGCTATCCCCGACGTTGCAGGTGATGGAGTCGCTGGCTCCGACACTGACCCGGCGGGAGAAGCTGCCGCGGCGGGTGCCAGCCAGCGGTCCCCGCCGGGCGGTGGTGGGAATGCTCACCGGCTGCGTGCAGGACGCATTGTTCCCCGAGGTCAACGCCGCAACCGCGCGGGTGCTCGCCGCCGAGGGCTGCGACGTCGTGATTCCCCGCGGCCAAGGCTGCTGCGGCGCGCTGTCGCAGCACCTGGGACGCGAGGAGGAGGCGATCGCTTTCGCCCGGTCGCTGATCGAGCGTTTCGAGGCCGCTGGGGTGGACTACGTGGTGGTCAACGCCGCAGGGTGTGGCTCGGCCATGAAGGAGTACGAGCACCTGCTACGCGACGATCCCGGCTACGCCGTGCGGGCGGCGGCCTTCGTCGCGCGCACCCGGGACGTCTCGGAGCTGTTGGTCGAGCTCGGACCGGTCGCGCCGCGCCACCGGCTGGACGTGACGATCGCCTACCACGATGCCTGCCACCTCGGGCACGCTCAAGGGATCCGGTCCCAGCCCAGAGAGCTGCTGCGGGCCATTCCCGGCTTAGCACTACTCGAGATCTCCGAGGCCGACCTGTGCTGCGGATCGGCCGGGATCTACAACCTGCTGCACCCCGAGCCCGCCACCGAACTCGGCGACCGCAAAGCCCGCAACGTGCTCGCCACCGGCGCCTCCGTGCTGGTCACCGCGAACCCGGGATGCCTGATGCAGATCGCCGCCAGCGCACAACGCCTCGGCGGCCGGCTTGCGCTGGCGCACACCGTCACCGTCCTGGACGCCTCGATCCGCGGGATGCCGCTGCGCGGCCCGTGAGTGGCATTCAGGGCTAGAACACTATTACGCACTCACGACCTGGAGGGACTCGTGACTGATGAGCACGGCCGGTACCGCCGGCGCGAAGTGCTACAGCTCAGCGGTCGAGCGGTGGGACTTGCTGCAATCGGCTTGGTGGCCGGCTGCACCAACACGGTCACTCCACCGGCCCCTGCCCCCGTCATCGACCCGGTGAACCTGGACCCGCTCAAGCTCACCATCGACATGATCCGGTTCGACACGTCGCACAACGGCGAGGGCGGGGTCACCGTCCCGCATGCCGAGATGCTCAAGTCGATCTGGGACGCGGCCGGCGCCCACACTGAGATCATCCCAACCCCGAAACCGGACAACGCGCATCTCATCGCTCGCATCCCGAGTGCGGTGGGAAGCGCCCGGCCCTTGCTGCTGCTGTGCCACTCCGACGTGGTGTCGGTGGAGGCCGACCGCTGGAGCGTCGATCCCTACCGTGGCGAGGTCCGTGACGGCTGGGTCTACGGCCGCGGTGCGCTGGACATGAAGGGCGCCAATGCCGCGTTCATGGCAGCCCTGCTGCGACACCTCAGGGAGGGCGCCCGATTCGACCGGGACATCATCTTCCTCTCCGACTGTGACGAGGAGGCCGGCCCGAACGGCACCCGGTGGCTCGCCGAGCGGCACTACGACAAGATCGACGCGGGAGCGGTGATCACCGAGGGAGGATGGGTGCTGGCCACACCCGGCTCGGTGGAACCGGTGGTGGTCACACTGACCCGGCAAGACAAGATATCCGCCGCGCTCGAGCTCGTCGCCCGGGGAACCGCCACCCACTCCTCCCGCCCGTCTCCGGACGCGGCCATCACCCGGTTGAACCGGGCAGCGGTCCGGCTGGCCGACTACCAGCCCGGGGTCGGTCTCACCGACGTGACCAGGGCATATTTCGAAGCATGGGCGTCGGGCACCGACAATCCGAAGCTTGCCGCGGCGCTGCGGCTCATGCTCAACGCCACCGAGCAGGCCGAGCGGGACCGTGCCGGCGCGCTGGTGGTCCAGCTCAGTGACCACCCGACGCTGCACAACGCGTTGATGCGGCACATCGTCACACCGGTGAAGCAGAACGCCGGGTACCGCAGCAACGTCCAGCCCGGGTCGGCGACCGCCATGGTGAACCTGCGACTGGTTCCGGGCGGTATCGACGTGGCCGCGACGGTGACGGAGATCCGCACCGCGCTGGGTGCCAGTGAGAGCGTGACGCTGCGCCTGATAAACCCACTCTCACCCGAGCAGACCGAGGAACAAATCCTGGCCGGACTCACCGAACAGATGACCCAACCGCCGGGGACGATTGACACCGACGTTTTCCACGCGCTGGACACTGCAGCCCGCGAGACCTACCCCGGCGCTGTGGTCACCCCGGGACTGTTCGAAGCGGCCACCAGCTCTGGTCCCTGGCGCAGACGGGGTATCCCAGTATACGGGATCTATCCCTACGCCACCGACGACGACACGATGTCGCGAATGCACGGCAACGACGAACGGATCCGGGTGGACGCGCTGGCGCGTGGAACGGAACTGATGTATCGAGTGTTCAACCGGTTCCGCACCAGTTGAACCCCTTGAGACCAGGACCAGGCCGAGGGCATCAGCGGTCTGTCGTGGTCGTAGCCGCGTACACCACGCTTCCATTTTTCTCAGATACGGCAAGAAGGTCCTCGCCGCCGTCCCTAGGAAATACGCCAATCGTCACGCTGTCAGCCTGTATCGAGCGGCGATGACCGAGTCCGGCCAGGCCATTGCCGCCATATGAGAGCTGCTAACTTTCTGCCAGGTATCGTTCCAGGTCCTCCACCTTTGTGGTCAGACCGTTGGTGACACCTGCCCTGATATCTGCCTTCAGCGCGACGCTCACCCGATTGGTCTTCTGTGTCACCACTATCGGCGACCAGGCCGTTTCATCTTGGTTGCTGGCCGACATTTCCCCAGACTCGAAAGCTCGGCGTGAAAATCAAACAGCTTCGGCAGCACCGCGACGACGCGACGAACTGAGCAAAGAACTCGACAGCGAGCTGACATGCCCGAGCCTTCCGAGCTGGCCGGGATCGTCACTCACATTGATCAGGTCGTCGACCGCCAGCGCTAGCCAGGTTCGGCTGGGCGCGCGATGACGGCAGACCTCTCCGCCGCACTCGATCAGCTCAACACGGGAAGCCAGATCAGCGGCTGGTGGCCCCCAACTACACCCCTCCTGGCAGGCACCGATCGATCCGATAAGTGACATTATGTCAGATTATCTGCCGCAGGTGACGAATGGGCTGCGCGGCGGACGGCCGGTCCGAGCTCTACCGCGCCTGGACCGGCGATCGGGACGCCGAGATCTTCAGCGGGACCGATGCTCGCCCGGCTCGGTGGCACCGCAATCGATCTCACTCAGTGTATTCGAACGGATAAGAGACTGAACCCGACACACTCCGGGGTTGAACGTACGTCGTAAGTAGGTACCCGGTCTCTGTTACCTAAGCCTATGTCGCCGCTGGCTACGTATTCGAGAGAACTCCAGGCTACGTGGTCCATCTGGCGGATTTACGTGCGACTACTGATTGCCCGACACGCCGCCGCTGGGCAGTGTGTGTATTGCTGAATCGGCATGCCACCGATGAAGCGTTGTTCGCCCCGGGTGCTACCGGAGCCACATTCCCTAGGAGGATTCGATGTCTGATGCACTGAGTTTTGTCGAGATCACCGAGCTGCACGTCGAGCTGCTGCCGGCCCGCACCGTCCTGTCCCTGTTCAGCACCGGCGGCTGCGGCGGCCGTGGCGGCAACGGTGGCGAGGGCGGCGCCGGCGGTGTCGGCCGGGGCGGCCTCGGTCTCAACCTCTTGAACATCAACCTGTTCGGAGACCAGACCAACAGTGCCGGTGACGGCTTCGGCGGCGCTGGCGGCAGCGCCAATGGTGGCGCTGGCGGCGCCTGCTACAGCTGACAAGTCGCGGCGGTGCCGTTGGATGATCGCGTGCGGTGCCGTCAGCATAGGGAGGGGTGGCCGGAGCCGGCTGCCCCTCCCCTCATCATTGGTTTCAACGAGTGACGACATGGATGATCGTCACTGTTCGATTGTTTGGGGAATCCAGCACACCAACATTACTTTAAGTCGCACCAGGCACACGCCGGGTGCTCACCCGAGGCCTGGGAGCTGTTCCATGATGCACATCTCGACTCATAACCTGGAGTCGCTCCGCACGGTGCTGGCCGGCAAGGTGATCACGCCGGACGATGCGGACTACGACACCGCGCGAATACAGTGGAACAACGACATTGATCGTCGCCCGGCGGCGATTGCCCGCTGCGTATCGCCGGCTGACATCGCGGCAGCGCTCACCTTCGCCCGAGAGCAGGCATTGGAGATCTCGGTGCGCGGGGGTGGCCATGCGTTCGCCGGTGCAGGCGTCTGTGACGGCGGGCTGATGATCGATCTCAGTGCGATGCGACGGGTCTCGATCTGTGCTGCTGCTGGGCTGGCCAAGGTGGGAGGCGGTGCCACCGTAGCGGAACTAGACGCGGCGACCCAGACGCATGGGCTGGCAGTGCCCACCGGGGTGATCAGCCACAGCGGGGTGGGCGGATTGACACTCGGTGGCGGCATGGGTTGGCTGACTCACAAGGCCGGGTTGAGCATCGACAACCTGGTCTCGGTCGACGCCGTGCTCGCCGACGGTCGCTGCGTGCACGCGTCGGCCGACGAGCACCCCGACCTGTTCTGGGCGATCCGTGGTGGGGGCGGCAACTTCGGCATCGTCACGACGTTCGAGTTCCGGCTACAACCGGTCGGACCAGAGGTACACCTGGGACTGTTCTTCTGGGGAATGGACGACGGCGAGCAGGTGCTGCGGCTGGCCCGCGACATCGTGCCGACCCTTCCCGCCGACGCCGGTGCCCAGATCGCGATCGGGCTCAACGCCCCGCCGGCACCGTTCGTACCCCAGCAGTACCATCTGATCCCCGGTTACCTGCTGATCGTGGTCGGGTTCTCCTCCGCGGCGGAGCACGCTCGGGTCGTCGCGCCGATTCGGGAAACGCTGCCGCCACTGTTCGAACTCGTCACCCCTATCCCGTACATCGCGTTACAGCGCACACTCGACGAGACCGCTCCGTGGGGACTGCTGGGCTATCAAGAGGTGATCTACCTTGACGAGCTTACCGACGACGCCATCACAGTGATCGTCGAGAGGATGCCTGCCAAGAGCTCACCGATGAGCTTCTGCCTGCTGTTCCGTCTGGACGGAGCGTATTCGGCGGTTGGCGACGACGACACCGCCTTCGGCGGTGGGCGAACACCGCGCTACGTCATCAACATCGCCGGAATCGGCCCCAACCCCGAGCTACTGGCCGCCGACCGGGCCTGGGTCGGGTCGGTGTGGAACGCGCTGCGGCCGTTCGCCCAAGACTCGGGTGGTTACGTGAACTCCATGACCGACGACGACGAGGACCGGGTGCGGGCGTCCTACGGCCCGACCAAATATGAGCGGTTGACCCGGATCAAGGCCAGCTACGACCCCGACAACACCTTCCACCTCAACGCCAACATCAAACCCGCGTGATCACGGGCCGGGCACTTCGGATACGTTGTCAGGATGGATCGGATCGGGCAGGCTGATGCGTTGCGGCTACCCGGCGTCGACGTCGTCGTCGGCGGCCTCACCGAGCTGCTGGACGTACCGTGATCGAGCAGCAGCGGTTCGCCGTCGAGCCCTGGGCCGTACGGGAGTCCGAGCTGGATCTGACCGCAATGGGTCAGACGGAGTCGGTCTTCGCGCTGGCGAACGGGCACATCGGGCTGCGCGGCAACCTCGATGAGGGCGAACCGCACGCGCTGCCGGGCAGCTACCTCAACTCCTTCTACGAGTTGCGACCGCTGCCCTACGCTGAGGGCGGTTACGGCTATCCGGAGTCCGGCCAGACGATCATCAATGTGACCAACGGCAAGCTGATCCGGCTGCTGGTCGACGACGAGCCGCTGGACGTGCGCTACGGTGAGTTGCGCTCCCACGAGCGGGTACTCGACCTGCGGGCCGGCACGCTCACCCGCAGTCTGGAGTGGGTCTCTCCCGCCGGTAAGGCGGTATGGGTGCGTTCCCAGCGCTTGGTGTCGCTGGTCCAACGAGCTGTGGTCGCGATCGACTACGAAGTCGGACCGGTGGACGGACCGGTGTTGCTGGTCTTGCAGTCCGAGCTGTTCGCCAATGAGCAGCTACCCCCGACCACCGATGATCCGCGGGTGGCCGCAGTGCTCTCCGAACCGCTGGTCGCTGAGCAGCACCGGTTCAACGACACCGGCGCCACGCTGATGCACAGCACCCGCCACTCCGGGCTGCGGATGGCCGCGACGATGGATCACGACGTGATGGGTCCCTCGCGCACGGAATACCACTCCTCGGCGCACGAGCACGTCGCCCGGACGACGGTGATCTGCCGGCTGGAACCCGGTCAGCGGCTGCGGGTCGTGAAGTACGTGGCCTACGGCTGGTCCTCGCAACGATCGTTCCCGGCGCTCAACGATCAGGTCCGGGCGGCAGTGGCGGCGGCCCGGTTCACCGGCTGGAACGGATTGGTCGCCGAGCAGCGCCGCTATCTCGACGACTTCTGGGCAGCGGCCGACGTGGAGGTCGACGGCAACGCGCAACTGCAGCAGGCGGTCCGATTCGCGCTGTTCCATATTCTGCAGGCCGGAGCGCGCGCCGAGCGGCGGGGAATCGCGGCCAAGGGCCTGACCGGCCCGGGTTATGACGGCCACACCTTCTGGGATTCCGAGACCTTCGTGCTGCCGATGCTCAGCCACACCGTGCCGGATGCGGCGGCCGACGTGTTGCGTTGGCGGCAGCAGACTCTCCCGCTGGCCCTTGAGCGGGCTGAGCAGCTCGGCCTGGCTGGCGCGGCGTTTCCCTGGCGCACCATCCGCGGCCAGGAATGCTCGGGATACTGGCCGGCGGGTACTGCGGCTTTCCACATCAACGCTGACATCGCCGACGCCGCGATCCGCCACGTGACCGCGACCGGTGATGTCGACTTCGAACGCGATGTCGCGCTGGAACTGCTGGTGCAGACAGCGCGGCTGTGGCGCTCACTGGGCCACCACGATGTGGCGGGCCGCTTCCGCATCGACGGCGTGACCGGCCCGGACGAGTACAGCGCGGTGGCCGACAACAACGTCTTCACCAACCTAATGGCGCAGCGGAACCTGCGGGCTGCGGCTGCGGCCGCCGGGCGCCACCTGGATGCGGCAGCTGTCCTCGGCGTCGATTCCGAGGAAGCCGCATCGTGGCGGGACGCGGCGGCCGGGATCGTCGTGCCCTACGACGAGAAGCTCGGCGTGCACCCGCAGGCCGAGGGCTTTACCGAACACGCGGTATGGGATTTTGCCAGCACACCAGCGGATAAGTACCCACTGCTGTTGCATTTCCCTTACTTCGACCTGTATCGCAAACAGGTGGTCAAGCAAGCCGACTTGGTTCTGGCCATGCAGCTGTGCCCAGAGGCGTTCACCGCTGAGCAGAAGGCACGTAACTTCGCCTACTACGAGCGGATCACGGTCCGTGACTCGTCGCTGTCTGCGGCGACCCAGGCAGTGTTAGCGGCCGAGACCGGTCACCTCGACTTGGCCTATGAGTACCTCTGCGAGACCGCGCTGGTGGATCTGGCTGATCTAGCGCGCAACACCGACCACGGTCTGCACATCGCGGCGCTGGCCGGTGCCTGGTCGGCGGTGGTGGCCGGGTTCGGTGGGCTGCGTCACCTCGATGACGGCGGTCTCGCTTTCGCGCCCCGGCTGCCCGAGGCGCTGACCAGGATCACCTTCCGGCTCCGCTGGTGCGGGCGGCGGCTGCGGGTGCAGATCACCCCCGGGCAAGCGGAGTATCGGCTGCTGGACGGCATGGAGCTGGAACTGAGACACCACGGGCAACTCATCACACTTACGGCGGACTCGCCGGAGATTCAGCCGATTCCGCCGGCCCTGCCCCCCGATCACCTGACGCAGCCGATGGGTCGGGAGCCACTGGCTCGCCGACTGCGCGGCGACGCAACCAGTTAGCCGATGCCCCGTAAGCCCACGCTGCACCCTGTTCGGTGGATGCCTCCGCCGCCTCCACCGCCGCCTCGCCATGAACAGCCTCGGCAGCATCCGGTTCGAGTGCTACCGGTGGACGGCATCGGGCCTGAGGACGTGCTGCTCGACGGCGATGGCGGGATCATCACCGGGGTTGCCGACGGCCGGGTTCTCCGGATCGGGGTGAACGGTGGTGTGCTGGGCACAGTTGTCGACACCGGTGGCCGACCACTCGGTCTGGAGTGGTTGCCCGACGGCAGGCTGCTGGTATGCGACGGGCACCGCGGGTTGCTCGCCGTCGACATCACCAATGGCCGTATCGAGGTACTTGTCTATGAAGTGAACGGTGCGCCAATGCGATTCTGCAACAATGCGGCGGTCGCACCTGATGGCACCGTGTACTTCACTGATTCTTCGCGTCGCTTCGGTATCGAGCACTACCGCGGCGACCTTCTGGAGCATTCTGGAACCGGCCGTTTGCTTCGACGGGATCCAGGCGGTGAGGTGGAGGTGCTGCTGGACGGGTTGCAGTTTCCCAACGGTGTGGCCCTCGATCCCTCCGGGAACTGGCTTGCCCTTGCCGAGACGGCCAGCTACCGGTTGTCGCAGCTGTGGCTTCGGGGAGCCCGGGCTGGGGAGCAGCGAGTACTCGCCGACAGCCTTCCCGGCTTTCCGGACAATCTCTCTACTGGCTCCGATGGGCTGATCTGGGTGGCCTTACCCAGCCCGCGCAACCGGTTGCTGGACCTGCTGCTTCCCCGTGCTCCGGTGCTGCGCCGCATCGTGTGGGCGCTGCCCGAGGCACTGCAGCCTGCGGAGGGGAAGGCTCTGCAGGTGTTGGCCTTCGACGCCGACGGTGCGGTGGTGCACGATCTGCGCGGCTCCGGGGACGAGTACGACATGGTCACCGGGGTACGGGAGCACTGCGGTGTGGTGTATCTAGGCAGCCTCACCCAGCGCGCGATCGCCGTCCTTGAGGTGCCATGAGCTTAGACGGGTAACGTCGTCGGGATGCGGTTTGTTGATGGTTGTCGACCCGGCTATGAGCTTACGTATGACGATGTCTTTTTGATGCCCTCAGACTCGGACGTAGCGTCCCGGTTCGATGTGGACCTCTCTACGGTGGACGGGTCGGGTACCACGATCCCGCTGGTGGTGGCCAACATGACCGCGGTAGCGGGCCGCCGGATGGCCGAGACGGTGGCCCGTCGCGGCGGGCTGGTGGTGCTACCACAGGACGTGGACCCGGTGATAGTCGCCGAGACGGTGGCGTGGGTCAAGTCGCGGCATCTGGTGCTGGATACGGCGCTCACGCTGGGCCCGCAGGATGCCGTCGCCGACGCGGCCAACCTGATGCCAAAACGGGCGCACCGCGCGGTGGTGGTGCTCGACGGCGCGAACCGCCCGGTGGGGCTGGTCACCGAGGCCGAACTCACCGGAGTGGACCGCTTCACCCGGCTGGCCGACGTGGCGCAGGCCGACCTGGTGGTGGTGTCCGCCGACATCGAACCGCGCAAGGTCTTCGAGCAGCTGCAGCACCGCCGCCAGGAGCTGGCGCTCGCCGTGAACGCCGACGGCGCGCTGGTCGGGGTGCTGACCCCGACCAGCGCGTTGCGAGCCGAGCTGTACTCCCCTGCGCTCGACGTCGACAGCCGGTTGCGGGTGGCCGCGGCGCTCGGGGTGAACGGCGACGTCACAGCCAAGACCGAGGCGTTGCTCACGGCGAGGGTCGACGTACTAGTCGTGGACACCGCACACGGCCACCAGGCCAAGATGCTCGACGCGTTGCGTGCGATCCGGTCACGCGGCCCGGATGTGCCGGTGGTGGCCGGGAATGTGGTCTCCGAGCAGGGCACCCGTGACCTGCTCGAGGCTGGCGCTGACATCGTCAAGGTCGGGCTGGGGCCGGGTGCGATGTGCACTACCCGGATGCTCACCGGAGTCGGCAGGCCACAATTCTCCGCGGTGGCTGAATGCGCCGCGGCGGCTCACGCCGTCGGTGGCCACGTCTGGGCCGACGGTGGAGTGCGGCACCCACGAGACGTCGCACTGGCGTTGGCGGCGGGAGCCGCGAATGTGATGATCGGCTCGTGGTTCGCTGGCACCTACGAGTCGCCGGGTGACCTCCAACGCGACGAGACCGGTCGTCCCTACAAGGAGTCTTACGGGATGGCGTCCAAGCGCGCCGTCGCCGCCCGCACTACCCAGGACGACACCTTCGACCAGGCTCGCAAGGCGCTGTTCGAGGAGGGCATCTCGACTGCCCGGATGTATCTCGATCCGAGCCGGCCCGGGGTGGAAGACCTCATCGACCACATCTGCGCCGGGGTACGCAGCGCCTGCACCTACGCCGGCGCCCGGACGCTGCCGGAACTATCCGAGCGGGCGGTGATCGGGGTGCAGTCCGCAGCCGGGTTCGCCGAGGGCCGACCACTGCCTGCCGGTTGGTGATCCCTCAAGCCCCGACCTAGAACACCCGCCCCT
>DATEMN010000017.1:0-10655 GCA_035275565.1 Pseudonocardiaceae bacterium
ACGGGGTACGGCACAATCTGGAAGCGATGCGCGACGCCGGCGGGCAGCACCGCCGCCTGATCGCGGTGGGCGGCGGCACCAAGGGTGGGTTGTGGACCCAGATCGTCTCTGACGTTCTGAACGTCCCGCAGCAGTTGCCCCGTCAGACGATGGGCGCGTGTCTGGGTGACGCCTTGCTCGCCGCTATCGGGGTCGGCCAGGTGCCGGACATGAACCAGTGGAACCCTATCGCGACCTCGATCGAGCCGAACGTGGAGCACGCTGCGGTCTACCAGCGCTGCTATGCCCTTTACCGGGAGCTGTACCCGGACACCAGAGAGATCGTTCACGCGCTTGCCCGGGAACAGCGCCTGAATCACACTGGAGGTAGTTGATGGTCGCGTCCTTGTCCCGGGCACGGGTGACCACCCGACGCGTGTATGCCCTGGGTGCGTTGGCAGCGGTGCTGTTCGGTTACGACAACGGCATCATCGGCGCCGTGTTGTTGTTCCTCCCGGCCGAGCTGCCGCTCACGCCCTTCCAGACCGGTGCGGTGGTCAGCGCCACGGTGCTCGGGGCGATGCTGGGCGCACTGATCAGCGGTCCGGCGGCGGATCGTTCGGGACGGCAACGGATCTTGCTGGTCGCCGGGGTGGTGTTCACCGTCGGAGCCCTGGGTGCCGGCCTCGCGCCGACCGTCAACGGGTTGGTGCTGTTCCGTTTCATCCTCGGGCTGGCCATCGGTATCGCGTCGGTGTTGGTGCCGCTGTACCTGGCCGAGATGGCACCCGCTGCCGACCGTGGCGCGATCACCTCCCTGAACCAGTACATGATCATCGTGGGGACGGCCCTGTCCGCGGCCATCGGCTTCGCGCTGGCCTCCACCGGCTCGTGGCGGTGGATGTTGCTCATCGGCGTGTTCCCCGCCATCGTGCTGATGGTCGGGATGCTCTTCATGCCTGATACCCCCCGATCGCTGGTACGACGTGGACATCCCGAACAGGCTCGCGCGGTCCTGGCCGATTTGCGCGGCGATGCCGATCTCGCCGAGCGCGAACTCACCGAGATCACGGAACTCGAACGCCAACAACGCGATACCCGCACTGGCGCCCGGCTGTCCGCTCCTTGGGTGCGCCGGTTGCTGGTGTTGGGTGCATTGCTGGCCATCTTCCAGCAGATCACCGGAATCAACGCGATCGTGTACTACGCACCGACCATTCTCACCGGTTTCGGAGTGTCCGAGACCACCGCGTTGCTGTTCAGTTTCCTCAACGGGCTGGTGAACATCGGGACCATCGCGCTGGTCGTCCGATCCAAGGTCGTTGATCGTCGAGGTCGCAAACCTGTCCTGCTGGCCGGTCTGGTGGGTATGTCGGCCAGCTTGTTCGCTGTCGGTGCGGCGGTATTGCTCCTCCCGAGCGATTCGCCCGCGCTGTTCATCGTCGCTGCCGCGGCGTTCGTGGTGTTCACGAATACCTTCTCAGCGACCTGGGGTCCGGTGCTGTGGGTGCTGCTGGCTGAGATCTTCCCGCTTGCCATTCGGGGCGTGGCGATGGCCATCGCCACCTTGTTCAACTGGCTGGCCGCCTTCGTCATCTCACTGGCGTTCCCCAGCTTCGTCGAGGTCGCGGGCATCGGTACCGCCTTCATCGTCTTCGCCGTCGTTGGTGTGGTGGTCTTCCCGATCGTGTGGCGGACGGTGCCCGAAACCAAGGAACGCAGTCTCGAATCACTGGAAGCGGCGTTTCGCCACGGAGGTGCGATGTGACCGTCAACTACGGCCCATACGGTTCCAGCCTGCGGGACCTGCCGCGGCTGCGCAGCACCCGCCGGCGCCGGGTGTCCAGCTGGGACCGCACGGGCGGCAACGACGACCGCCTCACACTGGAGCCAGGTCAGACCGCCATCCTCGCAGATATCGAGGGAGCGGGCAGCATCAACCACATCTGGGTGACCGTCGCCAACGAGCGGATGGTCCGCGACCCGTGGATGCGCGACCCTGACTACCTGCGTCGGCTCGTGCTCCGCGCCTACTGGGACGGTGCAGCAAACCCCAGTGTCGCGGTGCCCCTGGGTGATTTCTTCGGGGTCGGGCACGGTCGCACCACCAATTTCGTCTCCGCGCCGCTGCAAATGAGCCCCGAGGACGGTAAGGGCTTCAACTGCTTTTTCCACATGCCCTTCAGCGCGGGCGCCCGGCTGGAGATCACCAGCGAGCTGACTCACGAAAATATGTTCTTCTACTACTACATCGATTACGAGGAATTAGACGAGCTAGAGGACGGTATCGGACGTTTCCACGCCCAGTGGCGCCGCAGCAGTCCCTGCCCCGGGGTGGTGCAGTCGTCGGAGAGTAATGCTGATTTCCTGCTCACCGGAACGAACCTTGACGGGAAAGCCAACTATACCATTCTAGACGCGACCGGCCGCGGCCACTACGTCGGTTGCGTGCTCAACATCCACAGCCTGCGCGAGACCGACGAGTGGAACTGGTACGGCGAGGGCGACGACATGATTTTCATCGACGGCGACCAGTGGCCACCCACCCTCCACGGCACCGGCACCGAGGATTACTTCAACACCGCATGGTGCCCGACGCAGACCTACCACGCGCCGTATCACGGCATCACCCTGCCCGGCGGTGACAACTGGAGTGGGCAGATCAGCCTGTACCGCTTCCACATCGAGGATCCGATCCCCTTCCAGCGGTCCATCCGGGTCAGCATCGAACACGGCCACGCGAACAAACGCAGCGACGACTACTCCTCAGTGGCCTATTGGTACCAAGCGGAGCCGCACCTGCCCTTCGATCTCGATCCCGCCGAAAGGCGAGTTTTGCGACGCTAGTCCGCTTTCAATGCGCTACCGCTGCCACTTCTGCTGCGCTGCCGGTCCGTAGCCGTTACGCTTCACGCATGATTGAAGAGAGCGGGGCGCAAACCCCTCCCACGAGTGACCCTCCGAGCCCCACATCTGCTGACATGACCGAAGCTCTCGATGCCGCGAAGGCATCATCGCCGTCGCTGGCTGTAAAGCTTGATGCCGCAGGGATCAAGCCTGACGCGCTGGCTGATGCGCACGAGAGAGCCACACCGGACGAACCCGAAGGTACGGAACCGGCCGCCGGTTGAGCCCGCAGCTGCCGGTCTTTCCGTTCGGATTGACCGTGGCGCACAAGCGCGGACAGGTCCGCCGATCGGGTGGTCCAGTATCACTGATGAATATTTCAGGGCTGCTCGGGGAACCCCGAGAAAACTCGATTCAGCACCCCGGCGCTTTCGAGCTCGGGGCCGGTCTAGCTAGGAGGACTTACATGAGCAGCATGCCTGAGCAGCCCACCAACGAGACGAACGACGCGGTCGGCCCAGAGGTTCATATCCCGGGACCTTATCCCACCGCGGAAGGGGATCCTACCGGTGAACCTATGTCTTCCGAGTCGGAGCCGACAAAGGAAACACGAGAATCGGGGTCGCTGGGGGACCTAACCGAGGACGTCAGTACGTCACCGATTGCCGAAGAGAGCGGTGGTATGGGTAGCCCGATCTTTGACGAGGAAAGCACCGCCAAGAAAGCTTAGTGGGCGGCAAATCTGAAAGCGGCGGCTCTCGGCGGTGCGGGAGTTCGGGTTACTTTTACAGTGGCACTCTAACATTATCCTGGGACATCGGCGCTGGCCCAGCGGTCGAGAGAACCACAACGTTGATCGTCGGAATGGACAGCAGGGTTGATTGTCGGAATGGACAGCAGGGTTGAGTGGGTGGTCAACAGGGTGAAGGGAATGGTTCCGGGGCGAATTGGGCGCACAGGGCGAGCGGTTCCAGCGCGGCGGGATCGTCGTTGGCGAGTCGGTCGAACGCCACCTGCCAGCTGGCGGCCAGGGATGCCGAATAGTCTGTGGGTACATTTTCGGCCGGCAGTTCGGCGGCCCGGGTGTGCAGCAATCGTAGGTACTCGTCGGCGGGCAGACCGGTCTCGTCCAGGTACGCGGCGGCTTGGGCCACCGCCAGCGGCAGGTTGTCTACCACTTCGGCGATTCAGGCCGCGTCGGGCGCCGACAGCTGAGGTACCCACTGGAGAAGCAGGGTGACGGCGGCCTAGCCTACGAGCACCTGGACAGTGCCCAGGAGCCTCTGCTGTGGATTCCCGACGCACCCAGCTGGTGCTACGGCGCCCGAGACGATTGGCACCGCCGCGTGGCCGCCGCCATCAACGCGGTCATCGACTGCGACCAGCTGTAAACAGCGCAAAGCCCGGCCGCCGACTCTCGATGTCCTCGTCGAGCTGGTGAGCCGCCTCGTGCTGGCCCAGTGCCCGCAGATCGGCGGCGAGGATTTCGGCCGAGTTCAGGGGGTGGGGGTGATCCTCACCCAGCACCCGGCGCCGCCGGGTGCTGGGTGTCCTCAGCAAGCTGACGCGCCGCATTACACTGCCCCAACGCACCGAGGAGATCCGACGCACCAAGTCTGCGGCACAACCACCCACCCGTCCGCCGAGCGTCCGCGAGCGCGTCCCGGTGCAGATCCCCGCCCGCCGTCGGTGGCGGAGCTGTGACTTCGCCACTCACAGATCACCGGGTAGCACGGCTACTGTGCGAGGTACTCCTCGAAGGTGTGACGGCCCGCTGCGTGATCGGGGGCCAAGTGCCCGCCTTGCCGGTAGCCGCGGAATGCCGCACCGGGCAGGCTCAGCGGCAACAAAAGGCGGCGCTTGCCGCTTACCCGCAGATAAGACAGGGCCAGTTCCCGGAAAGTGTGGATCTGGGGTCCGCCCAGATCGGGCGCCCGTCCCCGCGGTTGCCCGGCGGCAAGCTCGACCAGCCGCGCGGCCACCTCGCGGGTATCGATCGGCTGGACGCTGATGCTGGGGACCACCATCACCGGCAGCCGGGCCAGGCCCGCCGCAATGCGGCGGACCAGATCATGGAACTGGGTGGTCCGCAGGATCGTCCACGCCAGCCCAGAACTCTCGATCAGCCGCTCCTCCTCGAGTTTGACCCGGTAGTAGCTCAGCGGCACCCGATCGATCCCGACGATCGAGATGTAGACGAGATGGGCCACCCCGGCGCCGCGAGCTGCGTCGAAGAAGCGACGCACGCCGGGCAGGTCCTTCTTCGCGCGGCGATAGTCGCTCGCACAGTGGATGATCGTGTCGACGTCGGCGACGGCCACGTCGATCCCCTCGCCGGTACCCAGATCGCCGACCGCCCACTCGATCTCAGCGGGCTGGCCGGTAGGTCGGGGCCGACGACTCAGCGCCCGCACCACCGTCTTGCCGTCGGCCAGCTGCCGGACCACCTCCCGGCCCAGCGTGCCGGTAGCTCCGGTGACCAGAATCCGCGTCGTCGCAGGCTCCATGTATTAGTCGGATCCGAACCGATCCGTCGCAACCAACGAACTATTGCATGATCGTCGGCGACTCGCGAGCAGCCTGGTGGGCAGGGTCGTAGGCCCTGACCTCGCCCCTGCCCATCGGGTTCCACCCCAGCCGCACCAGCAAGAGGATCTCCTCGGCGGCGGGTGACCACGGTCCGCGCGGCGTCACACTGCGATGTCACAGTCAGCAACCGTCCCGGAGTGGCGGATGCCGGCCGTTGACGGTAGACAACCTTGCGCCGGGCGGCGATGAGCCGGCTGGTTCCGACGTAGGGAATCTGCTGGAGGTTCGCGTGCACATCTGGCCCGGTTCGTCTTACCCGCTGGGCGCCACCTACGACGGTGGCGGCACCAACTTCGCGATCTTCTCCGAGGTGGCACAGTCGATCGAGCTGTGTCTGTTCGATGATGACGGTGCCGAGATCCGGCTGCGACTACCGGAACATGACGGCATGATCTGGCACGGCTACCTGCCTCGGGTCGGCCCCGGCCAGCGTTACGGCTACCGCGTGCACGGACCCTACGAACCGGCGGCGGGGCTGCGGTGCAATCCGCACAAGCTGCTGCTGGACCCCTACGCCAAGGCGATCGACGGGCGTATCGAGTGGAACGAGTCGCTGTTCTCCTACCGGTTCGGCCAGCCGAAGTCGGTCAACAATGCTGATTCGGCCCCGCACGCCATGAAGTCGGTGGTCATCAACCCGTTCTTCGACTGGGTCGATGACCGGCCGTTGCATATTCCCTATCACCAGACGGTGATCTACGAGGCGCACGTCAGGGGTATGACGATGCGCCATCCCCGGATTCCCGACGACGTCCGGGGCAGCTACGCCGGCCTGGCCCATCCCGCAATGATCTCCCATTTCCAGCGGTTGGGGGTGACCGCTGTGGAGCTCATGCCGGTGCAACAGTTCGTGCACGACTCCACTCTCGCCCAGCGAGGCTTGCGCAACTACTGGGGCTACAACACGATCGGCTTTTTCGCACCGCACAACGACTACGCCTGCTTCGGCACTCGCGGGGAACAGGTGCAGGAGTTCAAGACCATGGTCAGGGCGCTGCACCGGGCTGGTATCGAGGTCATTCTCGACGTGGTCTACAACCACACCGCAGAGGGCAACCACCTCGGGCCTACCCTGTCCTTCCGAGGCATCGACAACGCCTCCTACTACCGGCTGGTCGACGGTGACCCCGAGCACTACTACGACACCACCGGCACTGGTAACAGCCTCAATGTGCGCAACCACGAGTCGTTGCGTTTGATTATGGACTCGCTTCGGTACTGGGTCACTGACATGCACGTCGACGGATTCCGGTTCGATCTCGCCGCGACCCTGGCCCGTGAGTTCCACGAGGTCGATCGGCTTTCGGCGTTCTTCGACCTGGTCAACCAGGACCCGGTGGTCAGCCAGGTGAAACTGATCGCCGAGCCGTGGGACGTCGGTGAGGGCGGTTACCAGGTAGGCGGTTTTCCGCCGCTGTGGACGGAATGGAACGGCAAGTATCGCGACACCGTGCGCGACTTCTGGCGCGGCGAGCCGGCCAGCCTGGCAGAATTCGCGTCCCGGTTCACCGGCTCGTCGGATCTCTACGAGGCTGACGGCCGCCGACCCATCGCGTCGATCAACTTCGTGACCGCGCACGACGGCTTTACCCTCACCGACCTGATTTCCTACAACGACAAGCACAACGAGGCCAACGGGGAGGACAACCGGGACGGCGAGAGCCACAACCGGTCGTGGAACCACGGAGTGGAGGGACCGACCGACGACGGCAACATCGTCGCGCTGCGGGAGCGCCAGAAGCGCAACCTGCTGGCCACCCTCATGCTCTCCCAGGGCGTGCCCATGATCTCGCACGGCGACGAGTTGGGACGCAGTCAAAACGGCAACAACAACGTCTACTGCCAGGACAACGAGATCAGCTGGATCGACTGGGAAGATGCCCGCCTGCACGACGTGCTCACCGATTTCACGGCTGCTCTCGCCAGGTTGCGCGCCGAGCACCCGGTGTTCCGCCGTCGCCGGTTCTTCCAAGGGCGTCCGATCCGGGGCTCCAACATCGAGGACATCGCCTGGCTACGCCCCGACGGCCGGCAGATGTGCGACGATGACTGGAATGTCGGCTTCGCCAGGGCCGTCACGATCTTCCTCAACGGTCGGGGCATCCCCGAGCGCGACGCCCTGGGGGAGCGGATCATGGATGACTCATTCCTACTGCTGGTCAACGCCCATCATGGGTCGATCATGTTCACCCTGCCCGATCAGGCCTACGGACGGATCTGGGAGATCGTGGTCGATACCGCCGACCCGCTGCTCGCGAAGGCCCGTCGCAGACAGAGCCACGCCAAACCCGGCGGCCGGCTGCGCATCCCGGCGCGCTCGCTGCTCGTCCTGCGCTGCCGGCTGAGACATGAAAACCCATGATCACCACGTCACGGGCAGCTCGACCAGGCCCCCGGTGAGTAGCTCGTCACGTCCCCGCAGGGACTCGACCGGCACCGCCAGACGCAGCGTCGGGAACCGGTCCAGCAGCGCCAAAAACAGCGTCTGCAGCTCGATCCGGGCCAACGGCGCGCCCACGCAGAAGCGCGGGCCGTGACCGAAGGTCAGGTGCGGGTTGCGGGTGCGGTGCATGTCGAACCGGTCTGGGTCGGAAAATCGCTGCTTATCGAGATTTGCCTCGCGCAGCCCGAGCATGACCAGCTCACCGGTCTGGATAGTGACACCGTCGAAGGTGAAGTCGGTGTTGGCATAACGGGGCAGTCCCGCGATCCGCTCGGTCTCGGACGTGCGCATCGGTTGCCACGAGCGGAGGATCTCCTCGACTGCTGGCTCGATGAGCGCGCGATCGTGGCGCAGCGCATCCGCCTGCTCGGGATGGGCCAGCAGCAGGGTCACCCCGCGGTCGATTGCGGTCACCGTGGTCTCGTGCCCGGCGAACAGCAGCCCAGCGCTGAGTTGCGCGATACCGTCATCAGCCGATTCAGGGTCAGCAGCGGTGGCAGCGATCAGATCGGAGATCACGTCGTCACCCGGATCGGCCCGTTTGCGATCCACCAGCACGCGCATGTACTGCCACAGTTGCATGAGCCCGGCCTGTGAGCGTGCGGCGTCGGTCATGTGCGCGGCGTCGTCGGACCAGCGGCGGAAGTCCTCCCGGTCAGTGTAGGGCACGCCGAGCAGCTCGCAGATGACCAGCGCCGGAAGCGGGAAGGACACCGCCTCGTGGAAGTCGACCGGCCGGTTCTGCTGCGCCATCGCGTCGAGCAGCTCCGCGATGATCGCCGTCACCCGTGGCCGCAGGCTCGCCATCCGCCGCGCGGAGAACGCCGGCGCGAGCAGACGGCGCATCCGGGCGTGATCCGCCGCCTCGGTCGACGGGTGGCCGATCGGTCCGCCAAAGATCGCTGAGTGGGAGACACGGGCCGCCCGATCCGGGTCGGCGTGCGAGCGGCCCAAGCGGGGATCCGACAGCAGCGCCTTCACGTCGTCGTAGTTCGTGACCAGCCAGGCGGAGCCTCCGCCCGGTGGGGTCACCCGTTGGATCGCCGTGTTTTCCATCGCGCCTCCTGTGCTCCGTCGTATACGACGACGCGTTTTGTCCTTCAACGTATCCAAGACAAATCCTGATCGCCGATGCGCTGCCGCTCGGATCAAGCCCTCCAGTGCGTCCCGCCGGTCCGTGGGTGCGGTCGTGCTCGGCTAGGCTGCGCCGCCGCCATGTCCTTCGCCAGCCCACTGTTCCTGTGGTACTTCATGCCGGCCGTGGTCGCGGCCGTGCTGATCGCGCCCCGGGGTTGGCGCAACGGCATCGTGGCGGCCGCCAGCCTGGTCTGCTACTCGGTCGGTGCGGGCCCGACCGCGTTGTTGCTGGTGGGCTGCATGGTCGTCAACTACCTGATGGGTCCTGCGTTGGAGCCCGACGACTGGGGCCTCCGACCGCGGCAGCGCCGCCGCTGGCTGCATGGCGTCGTCGCGTTCGACGTCGCGGTGCTGGTCGTGTGGAAATACGCCGGTTTCGCCAGCACGCAGGCCGCCGGACTGGCATCGTTGACCGGGCTCGACCTACCGATCGTCGAGCTCGCGTTGCCGATCGGGATCTCCTTCTACACGTTCCACCACATCTCCTACGTGGTGGACGTCTACCGCGGGGAACGGCCGGCGTTGCGCGATCCGGTCTCGTTCGTCACCTATATCGCGATGTTCCCCCAGCTCGTCGCGGGGCCGATCGTGCGCTACCGCGAAATCGCCGACCAGCTCGGGCAGCAGCGCAGTCACCGGCTGGATGACATCGCCGCCGGGTTCCCACGCTTCGCCCTCGGTCTGACCAAGAAGGTCGTGATTGCGGACTCGCTGGCACCTGTGGTGGAGGCATGCTTCACCACTCCAGCCGACCAGATGACCACAGCGATCGCTTGGCTGGGGGCGATCGGCTACACCTTGCAGCTGTACTTCGACTTCTCCGGGTACTCAGACATGGCCATCGGGCTGGGGAGAATGCTGGGGTTCAGGCTGTCGGAGAATTTTGCGCGCCCGTACTCGGCGGACAGTATCACCGACTTCTGGCGGCGCTGGCACATGTCGCTATCCCGATGGTTCCGCGACTACCTGTACATCCCGCTCGGGGGAAATCGGAAAGGGGTTCGGACCACCTACCGGAATCTGTGGATCGTGTTCGCGCTCGTCGGGCTCTGGCATGGCGCAAACTGGACCTTCCTGCTTTGGGGGCTTTACCACGGCACGGCGTTGGTGATCGAGCGCCGTCACGGGTGGGAAGTTGTGACCGTCGATCATCGGCTGGCGCGCCGGGTACTGACCCTGCTCATCGTGGTGTTCGGCTGGGTACTGTTCCGGTCACCGGATCTCGGCACCGCCCTGATCTTCGTGCAGCATATGGTGATCCTCGATCTCGGCGGGCTAACTGATGTGGTGGACGCCGCGTTGACCAACCAGCGACTGGTGATCCTGCTGCTGGCCGCCCTGGTGTTCCTGCTGCCGGCTCGGCCCATCACCGGCCGGTACCTCGAGTCGGCACGGTCCCGGCCGGCCACAGTGCTCCGAGTCGGCGTGATGACCGTCGGGTTGTTCTACTCCGCGCTGCTCGTCGCCACCGGCACCTTCAGCCCGTTCCTCTATTACCGCTTCTGACGGACGACCGTGTCGGTGTTGGCCTGCTGCAAGGACGGGGTGAAAGTGGGTATGCCGTCGCCGAGCCTCGGGCGTAGGATCGGTGCCTGTGACAGCGTCGAAAGCAGAGGGCGAACGGGTGGTCCTGGCTCGGCGTAACAAGGTCAGCACCATG
>DATEMN010000018.1:0-14067 GCA_035275565.1 Pseudonocardiaceae bacterium
AGTCGAACTCTCCGGTGCGGATTCCGGCGGTGAACGTGGCCCACTCGGCGGGGGTGCAGATCAGGGCCGGGCCACTGGGGTTCTTCGAGTCGCGGACAGCGCGGTGCCCGTCGCCGAGCTCGGCGACCTCAACGCAGTTCATTTGGGCGTTGCTGCGGCTGCTCTTGCGCCAGGTGGCGCTCGTCAGGTCGGTTGTGCTCACTTTCCCAGCTCCCTTGCGACTTGGGTGATCAGCTCCTGGGATGCCCTCTCGTCCAGAGAGGACAGCCAGATGTTGGTGAACGCGGTGTCGTAGCGGTCAACGTCGCGGGATTTGTCCAGGTACAGCGCTCCGGTGAAGCTTTCGACGTACACCGTGGGCGGCTCGGTATCCTGACCGTTGCCGTTGAGCGGGAACCGCACGATCACGAACGGCCCGGACATGATTCCGTGGTGCAGCCCGGCGCTGTAGGGCATCACCCGCACCGACACCGTGGTCAGCCCACCGGCTTCTACCAACCGTTCCAGCTGGCGCACCATCACTTTGTGGCCCCCGATCGGGCGATGCAGGATCGCCTCGTTGAGCACCACCTGAAGCATCGGCGGGTCGGTGACCCTGGTGAGCAGCGCCTGCCGGGCCATCCGGACCTGGACTCGCTGCTCGATCTGGCTTTCGTCCGCATCGGGGTTGCCAGCCTGGATCACCGTGCGGGCGTAGTCCTCGGTCTGTAGCAGCCCGGGCACCAGCTCGGACTCGTACCAGCTGAACTGGGACGCGGCCTCTTCCAAGCCGACATAGACGTCGAAACCCTCGGGGATGGCGTCGCCATAGGAGTGCCACCAGCCGCGCGCCTTGGTCTCCTTGGCCAGCCCCATGAGCCCTTCGGTGAGGTCAGCCGGTGCGCCGTAGATCCGGCACATCGTCTCCACGTCGAAACTGCGCAGTGAGGTCTGCCCGGTCTCGATGCGCCAGATCTTGGCCTCGGACCACTCCAACCGGGCCGCCGCGGCCCGCACGGTGAGCCGCGATCGGTTGCGTAGGTCGCGCAGGTACCGGCCGAGCTGCCGGCGGGGCACAGTCGAGCCCGTCGTCGTGATGGCCTCGGTCATCGTCCACCTCTCTCGCCCTGATGGAATCTTACACCCGATATGAAAGCATTTTTTAACTCGTTTCATAGCGAGTTAACTACGGTATCACAATCAACCTGAAAAATTCTTTTGAAGTCTTGCACTCCGGTGTGCCTCAGTGCTTGACTCTGCGCAGCCCTTGAAGGTGTTCACCACCCCGCTTGTCAAGGGTCATGGCCGGACCGGCGATGCCCCGCCTTGGAGTCGCCGGTCCGGCCATTCCATGGCACGCGATAGGGGGACGACGTGGCCGGGCTGCCCGCCGCGGTGGAACAGCTGCTGGCCGAGGTGGCCGCCGACGGGTTCATC
The DNA here is from genome assembly GCA_035275565.1 of Pseudonocardiaceae bacterium. Taxonomy (GTDB): domain Bacteria; phylum Actinomycetota; class Actinomycetes; order Mycobacteriales; family Pseudonocardiaceae. Next base: position 1,417 of record DATEMN010000018.1, read on the forward strand.
GTGTTCTGCTGCGGACCTAAGACGGCGCCCAATACGCTGGTCGCAGCCTACGAATGGGACCACTGCATTGATCTGCTCACTATCCGGGACTTCGATCGAATCATCACCGCCAGGGTGCCCAGACGAGGCGTGGTGGACATCTTTGCCCCCGAGATTGTGGTCTGGGCCTACGAAGGCCCACCACAGCGGGCGCTGCGGGCCTTGCTGGACCTAGTACACCCGGCACATCCTGACGCACCCACCACCGGCTACCCGGCACCAGCGAGTTTGCACGTTCCCCGCGCCCAGCAACGCCCGATGGCAATCCGACCTCCCTCACCAAGCCGGGCCAGAGTACGGGCTGCCCGGCTCGTCGTACCGTGAGCGCTGCGGAGTCCTGATCGTAGGAGGGCCGCCTAGCCGATTGCACGTCAATGACTTCGGCTGCGTGCCCTACGACGGGTTCGTGAGTGCTGGCCGACGTTGGGAAGACCGATTCACGACCTGGCCTCGAATTGCTACTCACGAGCCTTGGCAGGCAGAACATCGAGTCTGCGGTCCACTTTGGATCAGGGATCTATAACGTCACCCGCATCGCGGTCGTCGCGGGCACGCAGCCAGCCGCGATCGGGCTGTTCGGCGCCGGAAGTCCAGTGGGGTTGACGTGACGGCGAGTCATGGGTATGCGGTGCTCAGGCGTCCCAAAACCGAGTGAGTAACCCCCAATCGACTTCCGGCGCCGACCACTAAGCGTTTGCGGCCATCTATTTCGAGACTCAGGCAGACCACTACCCGGCGGTATCGGCCACTCGAAAGCATGTGTCGATGCCGTGCACCACAACGCAGCGGCGGGCAAGTCAAGGACCATGAGGCTGGCCGACGAGGCCGAGCCTGCGCGCAGGCCGGCTTGCGAGCCGGTCACTGAGGCGAGGGTGCCGGATCCGACGGGATAGCATCAACAGCTGGGTCCATCTGTCTGATTATCGAGTCCAACCACCGAGGAGCCGCTGTGTCCCAGCCCAGTCCCGTGCCCGCCGAGCCCGCCGCGAGCGTGCTGGTGACGGCTGGGACCACCGCCGGCCAGGCGGTACGGGAGGCGGGCTTGCCCGGCAAGGGCGCAGCCGCCGTGGTGGTTGTCCGGGACGCCGAGGGCGGGTTGCGTGACCTCGCCTGGGCGCCGGAGGTCGACACGGCAGTGCAGCCGGTCGAGGCGTGCTCCGAAGCGGGTCGCAGCGTCATCCGGCACTCCTGTGCCCACGTGCTGGCCCAAGCCGTGCAGGACCAGTTCCCGGACGCCAAGCTCGGCATCGGGCCACCGGTGAAAGACGGCTTCTACTACGACTTCGACGTCGCCCGACCGTTCACCCCCGAGGATCTGCAGACGCTGGAAAAGCGTATGAAACAGATCATCAAACAGTCGCAGCGGTTCTTCCGCAGGGTCGCCGAACGGGTCGAGGATGCCCGGCAGGAGCTGGCGACCGAGCCGTACAAACTCGAACTGATCGACCTCAAGTCCGAGGTGAACATCTCCGAGGTGATGGAGGTCGGCGGTGGCGAGTTGACCATCTACGACAACCTCGACCCGCGCAACGGGGAACGGATCTGGAGTGACCTGTGTCGGGGTCCGCATGTGCCGACAACCAGACACATTCCAGCTTTCACGCTGACCCGCGTGGCGGCGGCTTACTGGCGTGGCAACGAGCACAACCCCCAACTGCAACGCATTTACGGAACGGCGTGGGAATCGCAGGAAGCGCTTGACCACTACCTGGAGATGCTCGCCGAAGCCGAACGCCGTGACCACCGCCGCCTCGGCACCGAGCTGGATCTGTTCAGTTTCCCGGACGAGATCGGCTCTGGCCTCCCGGTGTTCCATCCCAAAGGCGGGATCATCCGGCGTGAACTGGAGGACTACTCCCGGCGTCGGCACGAGGAGGGGGGCTACGAGTTCGTCTATACTCCGCACATCACCAAGTCCCATCTGTTCGAGACATCCGGCCATCTGGACTGGTATGCCGATGGAATGTTTCCCGGCATGCACCTGGATGCCGAACTCAACTCCGACGGAACGGTTCGCAAGCCCGGCCAGGACTACTACCTGAAGCCGATGAACTGCCCGTTCCACTCCCTGATCTACCGGTCGCGTGGGAGATCCTATCGGGAGCTGCCGCTGCGAATGTTCGAGTTCGGCTCGGTCTATCGCTACGAGAAATCTGGCGTCGTGCACGGCCTGACCCGAGTCCGGGGGATGACCCAGGACGACGCGCATATCTACTGTACTGCCGAGCAGGTACAAGCGGAGCTGAAATCACTGCTGACGTTCGTGCTTGGCCTGCTGCGTGACTACGGCTTGGACGACTTCTACATCGAGCTGTCCACGCGAGATGACGAGAAGTACGTCGGCACTGACGAGATCTGGACCAAAGCCACCGACACCTTGCGCCGGGCCGCCGAGGCCAGCGGGCTGGACTTGGTGCTCGACCCGGGTGGGGCAGCGTTCTACGGCCCCAAGATCTCGGTACAAACCAGGGACGCGCTGGGCCGTAACTGGCAGATGTCGACCATCCAACTCGATTTCAACACACCCGAGCGATTCGAACTGGAATACACCGCGACTGACGGCTCGCGGCAGCGACCGGTCATGATTCACCGGGCATTGTTTGGCTCGATCGAGCGGTTCTTCGGGATTCTCACCGAGCACTACGCCGGGGCGTTCCCAGCATGGCTCGCCCCGCTGCAAGTAGTCGGTATTCCGATCGCCGACGAGCATGCTGAACACCTCCATCGGGTGGCGAAGAAGCTGCGCGCCAAGGGGATCCGCGTCGACGTCGATGCGTCCGACGATCGGATGCAGAAGAAGATCCGCAACCACACCACCCAGAAGGTCCCCTTCATGCTGCTAGCTGGGGCGAAGGACGTCGAGGCCGGCGCGGTGTCTTTCCGATTCCGAGATGGCAGTCAGATCAATGGTATTCCAGTCGACGAGGCGGTTGCCGGTGTCACAGATTGGATCACGCAGCGCGTCAACTCCTCCCCCACGGCCGACGACTTCAACGTCGGGAACGACTCGCGCACAAACCGCTGAGTTCGGTGTCACATGAATGGCGGGTAGTGCGCAGCCACTCCAGGCGGCACGATGAAGGGACCTGCACCACGAGGAGGGGACTGATGAAGGTCGAGGAGATCCTCAAATCCAAGGGCCGATCGGTCGAGACCATCGAGCCGACAGCGAGCATCGCTGAAGCAGTCGGTCTGCTAAACGGCCCCCCTCAGATCGGGGCACTGGTCATCTGCGATGACGTAGGGCAGCGGCCTATTGCCGGCACGCTCACTGAGCGTAACATCATACGTGCCCTCGGCAAGTACGGGGCGAAGCTCCTGACCATGCGGGTCGCCGACGTCATGTCCCGTAATGTCCCGGTTTGTGCACCAGAGGACAGCATCGCGCGGCTCATGCAGCAGATGACCGCTTCCCGTTACCGTCACCTGCCGGTAGTCCACCAAGGCGAGCTGGTCGGCCTGGTCAGCATCGGTGACGTCGTCAAAGCCCGGGTATCGGATATGGAACTCGAGACCGGTCTGCTCCGGGACCTCTATATCGCGCGCGGTTAGTCCACTCGGCGGTACGCAGCTAGATCGAACGGCCGAACCATCGACCCTGCCGGCACGTACTACGCTCAGTAATGTCTCGGCGTCTCCCGGCTGGCCCGATCACGGCGTACCGTCCTCGTCCTAAGGGGGATCAACATGCGGGGGTCAACGGAGATCCTGGAGCCATCGGTCATGAACAACGTCGACAACCATCGATCTGCGCACGAGGCGTTCAACCGTCGTGACTGGGCGGCCCTCGCGCAGCACTTCGCATCTGACGCCCAGTATACTGATCACGCACGCGGGGTGGTACTCAAAGGGTCGCAGGATTTCGTGGACTACCTCCGGGCCAATTGGGTGATTGCGTTCTCCGATGTCGCGGTCACCGAGGTCGGCTACCTCGACGCTGGTAGCCATGTGATCGCGCATTTCACCGAAACCGGAATAAACGACGGAGAATTCGGGCCGATGCCGCGCACCGGACGTCGAATATCGGTACCGATCTGTGAGGTCATGCAGTTCAACGAGGAGGGTCGAATCATCCGCGGAAGCGTGTACTACGACCAGGTGACGATCCTCGTTCAACTGGGCCACATGGAGGTCCCGCCGGGGAACTGGACAGACATGGATCTCACCAGTAGCATCACTAACCTACAAAAGTGAATTCCAGGATCGCTCCGGGGTTGTCAAGCTTCTCAGTTGGAGGTCCGGACTGGGGCCCCGCCCGACCAGTGCTGTCAGTGACGATATAAACGGTCCGATTATCCGGACTCAGCGCCAAATCTCGATAGCGATTTGTAGTCTTGAAGAACTGAGTGATATCACCTTGGACCGATCCGCCATCCTGCGTGAGCCTCAAACAGTAGAGTGCACCGTTCTTCAGGCTGGTCACCAGCAGAGAGTTGCGCCATCGCTCGAATCCATCCTTGTTGGGGGGCACGAAATCCATACTGGACGGCGCTATCGACGGCCAACAGATGTATGACTGCGCACCGCACGCCGGATCCTGGAAGTTGTACCCGTTTCCGACCGTGTAGAGCGTCTTCAGTGGTTCCACGTAGTTCGGGACACTCCAGGAGGTCTCTCTCTGCTGGGGAACCGATGGCGCGGGAACATAACTGTCGTATCTCAGCGCGGGACACGGTGGCGTTCCTGAGGCGGACCAATTCGCGTACACGTAGGATTGGTCGTCTTTGAAACCGGACACATGAGGCCAGCCATAGTTTCCGCCCGCTTGTATCAAGTTGATCTCATCATCAGCCTTGGGACCGTGCTCCGCCGAGAAGAGGCGGCGTTCTAATCCGAAGACTAGACCCTGCGGGTTTCGATGCCCATACGAATATATGTGACTGCGCACCCCGTTGATGACCGGGTTGTCCGACGGAATCCCGCCATCGGTGTCGAACCTCAGGATCTTCCCTACGTAGGTAGTCCAATTTCGCGCACCAACGTCGTCCACGGTGGGCAAATCTTGCGCCCTGATAGGATTGCAGAAGAGTTCAAACTGATTGCTTCCCTGGTCTCCGATCGAATAATAGAGCTTCTGGTCAGGACCGAACAGCAGGCGCCCAGAGTTGTGATCCGAACTGGCCGGCAAACCAGCGATCAAATCGTCCGGATTGTTCAACACCTGCGCCGCCGGGTCGTAGGTGTAGCGCACTATTTTGATTCGACGGTCGACCGTCGCGTCGGGGGACGCATCATAGGTATACGCGAGATAGACGTGATTGCCCTCGCCCCCCTTGAGGAAATTCGACTGAAAAGCCATACCGAGCAGGCCGTCCTGACTCTCGCTGGTGTACGCGTCGGCGATGGTGAGCACGACGGTTCTCGACCCATCCGCCGGGTTCACCCGGACCACTGTCTTGCCACGCTTTTCCGTGACCCAGAGAAAACCGTCAGGAGCCCAGGTGATCTCCCACGGGTCAGCCAAACCGGTGGCCAGGACGCGAAAGGTGAAAGGTTCGCTCAGACGCGATCTTTCCGCTCCTTCTCCTAGTGGCTTCTCCGGAGAGGCCACACAGCCTGCCATCAACGACACGGACAGGATGACGATGGCCAAGAGCCGCTTCATGTGTCGTGTCCCCTCACAAGCGTGTTCGATCAGCCGCAGGGATATCCCTTCGGCGAACCCCGCACAGTTCGTCCGGCGCAAAGTACACGATGTCACTGTTCGTGGGCTCCGGGGACGGCGTGCCCTGGCGGTCCCGCCGAGTGCCATTCGGAGCCGAATCGCGGTCGCCAGGTACCGGACGCGATCCGACGCGTCGGATTACCGGAACCGGGGTGGCTGTTCAGCCGGTCAGGACGAGCGGGACCGGTGTGCCGTCCGTCCACCCCGGCGGGACGGCTGCGAGTGCGTCACCAAGTGCCGCTCCGCGGAGGAAGGCGGCCCGGTGGCCGCCGACCACCCGGGCAGCACCACCTTCCCACGCCACGGGGACTAGGCGGGTGAGCCCGGGAGCAGGGCGTACGTCCCCCGTCACCAGGGCCAGCGGCAGCTCCGGCAGGCGCCGGCCCGACAGCCCGGCCAGCAGCGGGCCAAGCAGGGTGTAGGCCGCGACGAAGGCGGCAAAGGGGTTGCCCGGCAGGCCCACGAGCCAGCGCCGGGTCCCCAACCCGGCCAGTAGCTGCGGGTGACCGGGGCGGCAGGCCACGGTGTCGACGATCCAACGCGCACCGTGGGTACGGAGCAGCTGCCTCAGTTGATCAGTGACGCCAACCGATGTCGAACCGGTCACCACGACCACTTCGGCGTCCCCTCCTTCGTCCGGCGGGTGCACTGCTGCGCCCAGCAGGTCCGTCAGGCGGTCCGGTAGGTGCCGGACCTCGCGCACTTCCCCTCCCAACTGGGCCACCAAAGTGGGCAGCAGCGGCCCGAGAGCGTCCCGTACCCGCCCTGCTCCGCTCGTCCCGGTGTGCGTGAGCTCCTCTCCGGTGACCAGGATCCGCACCTGCGGTCGGGGGCGGACCGGCAGGGTGTCGTACCCGCAGGTCGCGGCGAGCCCGATCAGTGCAGGCCCGATCCGGGTCCCGGTCGGCGCCAGCGGCGTCCCCGCCGGCGCGTCCTCGCCCGCTCGACGGATGTGAGTCCCCGCCGCGGGCACAGCGCCGGACACGAATGCCCCGTCGAACACCGCCAGTTCCACGGGGAGGACCGCCCTCGCGCCCAGCGGCACCTGTGCCCCGGTACAGATCTCTACAGCCTCTCCCGGCCCGAGGATCTCCTTCCAGACCGCTCCCGCCCAGACCTGCCCCCGTAGCTGCCACGGCCCGGGGCCGGCTACCGCGTACCCGTCCATCGCCGCGGTGTCGAAGGCTGGCAGCGGCACGCGGGTGCAGATCTCCCCCGCCAGGGTCAGCCCGGCGGCACAGGTCAGCGGGACGCAGCAGGCGCCGAGCGGCTGCGGCGCGGCGTGCGCACGCACCCGGGCCTGTTCCCACGGCACCGGCACTGGCCGGCGCCGGTCGACGGGATCAGCACTGTGTAGTGGCACTGTCCTGTTCATAGCGGTCGTGAGAACGATCATGCCCGCCACACTGCCCCTGTTGTATTCCTTCTCCATACGCGTCAGGTTGCCGTCAGGCACCGGCCCGCTCACATCCCAGGTCCAGGTGACGTGAGGCGCGACGCGCCGCGGAGATGGATCCGGTCACCCGGTGCAAACGGCGGCTCTCACACCAGGTGGTCATGCCGCGCTCCACCTTACCGAAGCGATGAGTACCAACGGTCTCACCTAGCCACGTTTACTGCGAGGTGAGGTGGGGTAACTCGCTGCAACGACAGCGTGAGCTGACGGAACGTCCCGCCGGGGCGTACGCCGAGGCCCCAGAGGGGAGGCATCCGGACCCAGACCTTCCATGACACCGTGTGCGTTGGCGAAGAGTTTGAGCTCATCCGCCGACTGCTCCCTCACCAACTCTCTGGGGAAAGCACTAAGGAGGAGTAGGAAATGAACGTTGAGTGGACCGTTCTGATGGCCTCCGCTCTGGCGATCCTTGCCTTCGGGGTACTCATGGGGTATGGGCTTAGCGAGCGGAAGCGCGCGACTCGCACGAGACGCCAAGAAGCAGCACAACTTTTCCTCTACCGGCAGTTACACGAGCTACGAGCCACGAGACAAAGAGACCACTCTACCCGGATGAACGTGAGAGTCTTTCCCAGGGTCAGCAGCCAGGCGTGAAGCGCACCGACGGACGATGACCCGGACGGCGCCGGTAATTTGCATGATCCCACAGTAGCGCCGCTCACGACCTTCCAATTCTTCACGGGGAAATGGCGCATTTGGACGGCAGTAACTAATCCAGCAAGGAGGCGATGGACTATGATCACCATCGACCGTCTCGCTCCAGACCTGCAGATCACTGGACAGCGGCCAGCATGTTGGGGGGTGGACCCAGAGATGTTCTACGGGCCCGCAGATAGTCCCGCGGGTAGGCCACAGCATGTCTGGGAGCGGCGGGCGCTGGCAGTGTGTGCGGGCTGTCCCGTGATAGCCGCGTGCCTCGCTGAGGCATTAGAGTTTCCGGCCGCCGATCAGTACGGCGTTGTCGGGGGCATGACCGCGGGACAGCGGCGGGCACTATCGTCGACATCGCGTCGGGTGCCTGTTCGAGCGCAACGATCCCGCCGGCGCGGCCAAAATGGTGTCCCGACGCTTGGCGGCGAGCGGCGTCCGGCGCGAAGCTCGGGGACAGCAACCGCCCCCGCCACCGGAGGTGCCCAGCGGCGCCCCTGGCCCGCGCGGCCCTGAGCTGGGCAGATGGTCCGATGACCGCGAAAGCTGGCCTGATTACTGCACCTATGCGAACATCCGATAAGGTACCTTCGCCGCTGGCTTATGTCAGAGCATTTCGAACACCACCAGATCAAAACGGAGGAACTCAGCATGAGCATCCTTGACAAGATCAAGGACAAGGCCGAGCAGCTTATTGGCGAGGCCAAAGAAAAAATCGGTCAGATGACAGCCAATGGGAGCACCGAGAACGCCGGGAATCATAACCAACTGCCCGGGGAGACCAAAGAGGCCGGACGCGACCTGCACGACAAGGCTGCCGGTGATACTCACGATACGAAGGAAGAGTTCGGCGGCGGTAGTAAGTAGCCGAGCTCATTGCTAGATCCGTCCGTATCGCTGCCCGGGAACCTGATTACCGCCCGGCACGTGGTTCCTGGGTAGCGATCACGGCGGTCACAAATGGCGCTTTCTCGACAGCGGTAGCGTCCCCGCCTGTGCTCGGACGCCGCCCGCTTCGTGAGCGGCACGGCGCTGGCGGTCGACGGGGCGGCTACTGCCGGGCTCCTCTGAATGAACTCACCGAGCGATGATGCTGTCGGGTAGGGATTCGAGTAGCTCAGCGGGACCGTCGTAGATCTCCACCGCCCCGGCGTCGCGTAGCTCTTCGCTGCTGATCCCGCCGGTGAGCAACGCAATGCAGGCGAGTCCGGCCTTCTCACACGCCTGCACGTCCCAGACGGTGTCTCCGACGAACACCGCCGCATCGGCAGCCACCCCAGCGCGCTCCACCGCGATCTGCAGGATGTCCGGCGCCGGCTTGCTTTCCGCCGCGTCGCCAGCGGACGTCGCCGCGGTGAGGACATCCTCAGCGTCGAGGACGTCGCGCAGTGCCCGCATCTCACGTTCACTGGCGGAGCTGGCCAGCACCACCCGCAGGCCGCGATGGGCGCACTCTCGCAACAGGTCCGCGGCACCGTCGAAGGCTCTCAACCGCGGCCAGTAGGGAGCGTAAAGGGCCGTGCGTGCGGACCGCAGCTCATCATCGACCGCACGGTCGCGATCGCCCGGCAGAAGGTGATCGAGCAGCTTGTCCGAACCCATGCCGATGGCGCGGTGGATGCGGACCATCGGGACATGGTGGCCGTACTGGCGAAATGCCTCCCACCAGGTGACGGCGTGCAGGTAATTGGTATCGACGAGCGTGCCGTCAACATCGAACAGCACTGCGGACATCCTGGTCATGCTGCCTGGGTTACCCCCTGCACGCCACAGCATGCACCGCGATCCCGAATGATGGGGGTGCTGAACCGGTGGGAGGACGGTGGATGCGTCTGCCTCGCTCACCAGTTCCTGGGCAACGCCTGGTGCTGCCCACGCTCGGCGTCCAGCGTGCCCGCACGGCCGTCGCCGCGTCCTTCTCAGTGAGCGGGATCGCGCTCGCCTCATTCATCTCCCGTGCCCCCGGGATCCGCGACGCACTCGGGCTTTCCTCGGCGCAGCTCGGACTACTACTGTTGTGTTCATCCGGCGGTTCGATCATGGGACTCCCGCTTTCCGGGCGGATCGTGCACCGGCTCGGACCGGCCCACGCCGTGCTGGCCGCGTCATTGACGGTCACGACGGGACTCATCTTGTTGGGGACCGGGCTGCACGTCGGAATTGTCGGTGTGGCGGCCGTCGGCTTCGTGCTCATCGGGCTCGGAATCGGAATCTGGGACGTCGCGATGAACGTTGCGGGCGCCGACGTCGAACGGCAGCTCGGCCGATCCCTGATGCCGAGACTGCACGCCGCGTTCAGTCTCGGCACAGTGGCGGGAGCCGGTGTCGGGGCAGCTTCGGCGGCCGCCGGTGTGCCGCTGGCCGGGCAGGTATTCGCCGTCGCGGCGCTCGTGCCCGTATCAATGGCCGTCGCGGTGCGGTTCTTCCTGCCCGCTCGCAACAATGCCGATGTAGCTGACGGCTGCGGGGTGCTGGCGGCCTGGCGCGAGCCGCGGACGCTGCTGATCGGGTTATTGGTGCTCGGGTTCGCCTTCATCGAGGGCTCGGCGAACGACTGGATAGCCGTGGCGATGGTCGACGGCTACGGCACGAGCGAAGCCGTCGGCGCGATCGGCTTCGGCCTGTTCGTCTCGGCGATGACCGCCGGGCGGCTCATCGGGAACTCGGCGCTGGACCGGTTCGGTCGCGTCGCCGTGCTGCGGGTGACCGCCCTCACCACTGCGGCTGGCGTGCTTCTCGTCGTGCTGGGCGGCAACACCACGTTAGCGCTAGCTGGGGCCGCACTGTGGAGTCTCGGGGCGTCGCTGGGATTTCCGGTCGGGATCAGCGCGGCCGCCGACGATCCGGCAAGAGCCGCCGCCCGGGTATCCGTAGTGAGCTCGATCGGTTACGCAGCGTTCTTAGCGGGTCCACCGCTCATCGGTCTGGTGACGGAGAACGCCGGGATCCGGCGAGCGCTGTTGATCGTGCTCGGCGCGCTCGCGCTCGGCTTGCTGACATCGGGTGCGTCGCGCCACGTCGCGCCGATTCAAAGACGGACGGTGTCAGTCCGTCACAGCCTCGATGATGTGCGCGCCAACCGCAAGAGGCACTACCCTCACCAGCCGAAAAACGGCGCCTGTGAGGGCCGGTGACCGGCCTGTTCTACGAGATCGACCCTGACTCGCACCACGGCGAAAGATGTCAGTGTGCTACGGGATTCTACGGGCGATGTGGTGCCCCAGGGTCGTCATTGGTCCGGGCGGTTCCGGCGGCCCGCCGACGCATCACAGCGGTAATTGCGGCGCCCGCAAGGGGGTAGACGACAGAATGGCGTCCGGGTGTCACAACTATGGTCATGAGCACACCTCGGAGCCTGACCGCCGCCGTACACCAGGAAGAGGACTGGTACGTGGCGCAGTGCCTTGAGGTCGACGTCGCGAGCCAGAGCCACACGATCGAAGGTCTGCCTGGACCACTATCAGGTCCGCCGCGATCAAAGCCTGGTACCGGCACATCACCCTCGCCGCCGGTGCGCGGGCGATTTGTCAAGGTCTGTGACTTCATCTATTACGGAATTTCATCTGGACTGTCCGACGCCGTGTCCCGGCACCCCGTGACGGCCCTATTATTTGGGTGTGCCCCGGGGGTGGCCGCTGACTGGGCGGTCCGAGGAGCTGAGTCGGATCAGCAGGCTGACCCGTCGCCGGGATGGGCCGGCAGGAGTCGTGCTGGCTGGGGCGGCGGGGGTAGGTAAGACCCGGCTGGCCCGGGAGACGCTGGCCGCGGCTGAGCAGCATGGCGCGCTGACCCGGTGGGCGGTGGCGACGGCTTCGGCGCGGGCACTGCCGTTGGGTGCGTTCGCGGCGATGTTGGGGGCTGTCGGTCCCGATCCGGCCCGGTTGGTATACCGAGCAAGCGAGGCGTTGTTGGCCAGTGCGGGGCAGGCAGATGTGATCATCGGCGTGGATGATGCGCATCTGTTGGATGAGCTGTCCGCGGTGCTGGTACACCAGTTGGTGCTGCGCCGGGCGGCGACGATAGTGCTTACGCTGCGCACCGGGGAGACCGCGCCGGACGCGGTGACCGCGTTGTGGAAGGACGGCCACCTGCCGCGCCTGGAGCTACAGCCACTGTCCCAAGATGAGACCGCGACCCTGGTGGAGGCTAGGCTAGGCGGGCCGGTGGACAGCGCCGCAGCGCGCCGGTTGTGGTCTATCACCCGGGGTAATGCGCTGTATTTGCAGCAGTTGGTCGACGGCGAGCTGGAATCGAATCGATTGCACCAGGTCGCCGAGGTATGGCGGTGGTCGGGAGAACCGGCGCTGTCGCCGGGGCTGGTTGAGTTGGTGTCAGCCCGGATCGGCCAGCTGCCTGATGCGCAACGCCATGTTGTAGCGGTGCTGGCCTTCGGCGAGCCGCTGGAAGCGTCACTGCTGGCGGAACTGACCGATGCCCTTGCGGTGGAGCAGGTCGAGACGCGGGGACTGATCGAGGTGTATCCCGACGGGCGGCGGCTGCAGGCCCGGCTGGCCCATCCGCTGTTCGGTGAAGTGCAGCGGGCGCAGATCGGCACGCTGCAGGCTCGGCGGCTGCGCGGTCAGATCGCGGGCGTGCTGGCCGCGACCGGTGGGCGCCGGGCCGATGACACCCTGCGCCACGCAGTGTTGACGCTGGACTCCGACCTGCCACCGGATCCTGTGTTGCTCACCGAGGCCGCTGGCCGGGCCACCGAGTTGGGAGACCTCACGCTGGCCGTGCAGGTCGCCCGGGCGGCCGTGGCCGCGGGCGGCGGCTTCAAGCCGCGGCTGCTGTTGGGCCACGCATTGGGGTGGTCTGGCCGGGGGATCGAGGCCGACATCGA
>DATEMN010000019.1:0-6846 GCA_035275565.1 Pseudonocardiaceae bacterium
CCCGCCGAGCCAGTGTGGACCGGGTTCTTCGGTGGTTGTCCGTCACTGACACCGATCGTGCGGTCTAGACCCGGGCGGGGCACCTGCTGGGCAGAAACAGGCTCGACTCGTGCCACGCGGTAGATGCCTTCGTCGCTGCAACTGCGCTCAGCTCCCGCCCCTCGGTTGTGCTCACCGGTGACCCGGACGACCTCACTCGACTGGTCGGCGATGACCCGGGAGTGCACGTCCCACCGCTGTCGTAGCGGGACACGCTTGCCGGCGCGGTGAGCGGCCAGCTTCGGCACCGCCATGTAGACCAGCTTGCCCTCTCGGAGCGCCCACCCCCGCACCGGCAGCTGCGGCTGAGCAGGGTTGGCCTTGATGACTTGTGCTCTACCCCAGGCAGGCAGCTCGGCGAGCCGTGCCGCCGCAGCGCCCACGAAGTCCGGGATCTGGCCGTACGGCTCAGGACTCGCCTGCGCCAATCGTGACCAGACACGCTTGCGAACGACCTGCTTGGCGTCGAACTCAGTCGGCACTCGGGATATGTGCTAACCCTTTGAGACTCCCCGGGGCCAGATGACTTCAACCGGTACGCCGCATGAGCGTGCATACTCCACTACTGACGCGGTACCGCCCTTATCTGTACTGTTCTGCCCGTCCCATACGGCGAAGAGTGTGTCACAGGTCGAAACCAGCTTCGTTTGCCGCTTCGTACGCTACCCGGTCAGCTTCCTTATAGGGCATGACGTGTACCGATTTTGCTCATTGCATCAGCTCGTCAAATTGTGGCGCGTGGTCAGGTTTGACCTTCCGTTCTCTATAGTTGACCGCTGACAACAACACTTCGAGTTCACCGCCCATATCGAGTACCGCTTGGGCGAACACTGAATCAGCGCCGCGCGCAATGCAGCTTATGCCGGTCAATCCGTCGCCCGTGTATGATGCCAATGCGTCAGTGATTGCTTTGTGGACCAGGGGCACGCTGTCGGCCGTCAGGTTCATGTGGCCGGTAATGGCGATCCGTGGCACGGTTTCCTCCGCGGTCAGGTGGGCTGTGCGGTGCACAGCGACCGGATATGTTCACGCAGGCTGGCGATCACAGGGATATCGGCGTGGGCGTTGCTGCGCTGGTACAGGCTGGCAAGCTTGACGCGTACCCGGTCCGATGGTGTTTGCTCGACCAGCGCAACGGCTTGATGTCCGAGGCGTGATGCTTCGTCCATCTCGCCTTGAACAATCCGTACCTCAGCCAGCCCGATCTGATCAAGCGCAGAGCTGCGCAACCGGCCAGGACGACGCAGCGCTACAGCCTGCGACATTCGCTCGACTGTTTCTTCTGCAAACTGTTTGTCTTGGTAGGCGAGTTCGCGCAGCCGCCCAGCTGTCGTGCCTTGCAGCTCGGCCACGTCGAAATAAGTGATCCAGTACGGGTCTTCGGCTGGCTTCGCCTCGGTGAACGCGTCTTCTGCTTTTCCTGTTGCCCGGCGAAAAGCCGAGATACGGCCGAGTTTGGCATACGCCCACGCTTCGCGGGTGTACAACATGGAGCGCACGGCCGCCGTGGCGTAACCCGCCGAATAGTCCTGCGCGAGCCGCACTAACTCCAGGGCGTCATTCACCCGGCCGAGGTGCAACAGTTGCCGTGCCATCGCCGCCATGACGTTCGCGCCGAACGCCCGGTCACCAGCAGCTCTGGATGTCCGCAGGGCTAGCACATAGTAGTGCTGGGCAAGCGCTTGGTGCCCGGAATCCCACGACATCATGGCCGCAGTTTCCTAGAGCTGTGCCATCGCCCCGAACAGGCGTCGCCTTATCTCGATCGGGTGCGAATCCCAGAGCAGGTCGGCAACCTCGCTCACTGGCCGACAACGGCTTTCCGTCGCAACCCTCCACCGAACTGATCATCCCAATCGCGAAAAATTCGCGCGGCTATTTCGATTTGCTCGACTTCCTGATACCCCACCGAGCCTGACCCGCCCGCGCGCGGTTTCTCTGTACCGCCCGCTAGCCAGCGTTCCAGCGGATCAAGCAGAGCACTGCCGAAGACCCCGCCCGCAAGCACGCTCGTTACCGCGCGTCGATCCAACGAGAGGTCCTTCCTCGTGAACTGGCTGACAATCTCTATCGTATCCGTACACGCCCACCACAGCGATACGTCGATATCGCTCAGGGTGATCAACGCTGATTGCCCTGCGGCGGCTGGCACCAGGTCGGTGGCGGGAACGGCGGCCCGGTCGTCCTCTGGCAGCGTGAACCACAGGCATGATGACGGGATACGCAGGATCCGCGCCCAGTGCATCAGCCGGTCGAGATGCACGATGGTTGGTCCATTCTCGATGCGACTGAGCTGACCCTGCGTGACTCCTATCCAGCACGCCACCACATCTTGCGGGAGCGGTTGGCGGCCGTGGAACGGGTGACGGCGGTACGCCCGGATCACCCTGCCCATATGGCGGCTCGCGAACGCCGCCCTCATAGCGTGGCTCCGAGAGTAGTGAGGCAATCAAGGACGACCGGAGTCTAAATCCTGTCGTGCATACCGACTGCACGGTATGTAGCCGATACATATTGATCATGCGTTACGGGTGATGTGACGGGTGGTTGCACGGGTGGAGCATTCAGTCATGGCACCGAGAGGGGTGCGAGTCGTGGGGTCCGGGCTAAGACGCTGCCTCGCTTCGCTCCGCACGACGGCACCGCATCCGTCTGGGTGTCTTCTAGCTTCAAGCCTGGCGGAATAGCGCACGAACGGAGTTGAACTAGCGGTGAACAAAACGGTCCACGGCGCGGGTGGTTTTCACCACGTGACGACCAGACTGGCGACAGTTGGGCATGGGGCGCAATATTCGATCCGGACGGCAGTGCTACCTATGATGCTCATGGTCGACATGAAGTCTCGAGTAAAGTATGGGAGCCTGAAGTGCGAAACATTTGTGGGGCGGAGATCGCCGTTCTCGTCCTTCTCGCCCATTCCGAATGGTCAGGTTGGTCACATGACTGATCCCTTTTCGAAGCAGTCTCAGCCCGATGGCCAGGCTGTGTGCACCGGTTCGGCCGTGCGCCGCACGGTCTCCGTGAAAGGTAGTGGTGGTATAGCTGCGGTCGTGGTTGTGATAGCGCAATGGGGGCAGGTGTGGGTGCCTATTGTGCCACTATTAACGTGAGAAGCGATCATGAATCCGGAGAAGGTGGATGAGCTGATGCATACGCTTGAGCTAGCTCGGAATGATGCAAAGAGGATGGTGAGCGGTAAGCGTGCTCGTGGCGACAAGTAACAACCAGTCGGCAGCGTAGAGAGTGGCGCGAGTCAGGAGCTGAAGCCGAACGACGCCACCCACGTGAAGTTCGCTGCCTTGTTCAGCAGTCTGGTGACCACAAAGTCGTCATATAAACCCGGCGGCACCTTGGTATCGACGCGGACCCGGACGCTGATGAATACCGGGGAGACCAGGCCAGAGAGGTCGACGGGCACGTCCTTGCGGTTGTTGTCCGTGCCGCTCAGCGTCACTGTGGTGAGCGGCACCTCGATAGCCTGTGGGGGGTCGTGAGGAAACGGTTGATAGGCGGTCACCGTGATGAGGTGACCTGGATACCCGGCGAAGGTCTGTACGTCCTGAGCGAGTAGCACGAGTGTGGTGGTGTCCGGGCCGGCGGGATCGGTCTTGCGCAGTGTCAACGGAAACTCCAGGGCGATCCCAGAGTACGCGGCGTCACCGTACACGCCCGGTTCGTCGCCCAGATGGATCCGGCCTTCCCAGACGAGTTCTGGTTGCACGCTCAGCATGTGCTCTCCCCTCGTAGTGGTTGTGCCGGCGGTGGGATTCGAACCCACACTGGCGGGTTCCTAGGACCCGTGCCTCTGCCGTTGGGCTACGCCGGCTTTGCGCGGTGATGTGCGCATCAAGGGTGGGCACATCATACGGCGTCAGACTCCGAGGTCTTTGCGCAGCTTGGCGACGTGGCCGGTGGCGCGCACGTTGTACAGGGCCTTGTCGATACGGCCCTGCGGGTCGATCACGAAGGTGGACCGGATCACGCCGGTGACCGTCTTGCCGTACATCTGTTTCTCGCCGTAGGCGCCGTACGCGCTGAGCGCTGTGCGGTCCACATCGGACAGCAACGGGAAGTGCAAGCCCTGCGCATCGCGGAACGTCGCCAGCTTCGCCGGGGTGTCCGGGGAGATGCCGAGGACCGCGAAACCGGCGGTGTCCAGCTCGGCGAGGTTGTCGCGGAAGTCGCAAGCCTGCTTGGTGCAGCCGGGGGTACTGGCGGCCGGGTAGAAGTAGAGCACCACGGATCGGCCGCGGTAGTCCGACAGCGAGACGGGTTTGCCGTCGGCGTTGGGCAGGGTGAAATCGGGGGCTGGGTCGCCAGGGGACAGCCGGACGTTGTCGGTCACGAGGCCGCACGGTACCGCCCGAACGAGGTGGCCTTGCCACCCGGCTACGGTGTGCCGCACGTAGAACCCGCGCGAGGAGGACGCTATGGCCCGCGACGCCGACACCATCGAACGCGACATTGAGCAGGCCCGTGACGCACTAGGCGCAACGCTGGAGGAGCTCGGTACTCGAGCCAACCCCAAGCGTGCGATCGAGGCCGGCAAGGAGCAGGTGGAGGCCACCCTGGCCAATCCGAAGGTGCGCTACTCGCTGATGGGCTTCGGCGCGCTCATCGTCCTGGTGCTGTTGCGCAAGCTGTTCCGCTAAGCCAGCGCCACCACGGCGAAGGACTCACCGTCCAGCCGCAGGCTGTCTGGTGCGGTGGTGGCTTGCCCGGAGGCGAGAAGTACCTGGGTGGGGTGACCGTCCAGCGCAATGCTGACCGGCTGCGCGCTCAGGTTCACCGCCACCCGCAGCGCATCGCGGTGCAGCACCAGCGTGCGGCCATCCACGTCGACGCCCAGCCTGTCCAGCCTGGGGTCGGACAGCTCCGGGTAGCGCTTGCGCAGCGCGATCAGCTCCCGGTAGAGACGCAGCAGGGTCGCATGGGGCTCGGTGCCGGGCTCGGACCAGTCCAGCCGGGAGCGCAGGAAGGTCTGTTCGTCGTTCGGGTCGGGCACCTCCGTGTCGTCCCAGCCATGCTCGGCGAACTCGGCGTGACGACCGCAGCGGATGGCCTCGCGCAGTCCGGCGTCGGGCATGAACGAGAAGAACTGGAACGGGGTGGTCGCCCCCCACTCCTCACCCATGAAGATCATCGGCGTATACGGGGAGCACAGCACCAGGGCCGCGCCGCAGGCCAGCAGACCGGGGGACAGGGTCGCCGAGATCCGGTCCCCGGTGGCGCGGTTGCCCACCTGGTCGTGGTTTTGCAGGTAGGCGAGGAACTTCCAGCCGGGCAGCCGCGCGGTGTCCACCGGGCGGCCGTGGCTGCGCTGCCGGAAGATCGACCAGCGCCCGTCGTGGAAGAACGCGCCGCGCAGGGTACGGGCCAGGTCGGGCAGTGTGCCGAAGTCGGCGTAGTAGCCCTGCCGCTCACCGGTCAGCATGGCGTGCAGGCAGTGGTGGATGTCGTCGTCCCACTGCGCGGTCAGCCCGTAGCCGCCGGCCGCGCGTGGGGTGACCAGCTTTGGGTCGTTGAGGTCGGACTCGGCGATCAGCGACAGCGGCCGTCGCAGCCGCGCGGCCAGGGCGTCCACCTCGACCGCCAGCTCCTCCAGCAGGTGAGTGGCCCGGGTATCGCGCAGCGCGTGCACGGCGTCGAGCCGCAGCCCGTCAAGGTGGTAGTCGCGCAGCCACTCCAGCGCGTTGTCGATGACGTAGCGGCGCACCTCGTCAGAATGCGGCCCGTCCAGGTTCAGTGACGGACCCCAGATGTTGCTCCCAGCGAAGTAGGGGCCGAAGCGGTCCAGGTAGGCCCCGGACGGGCCGAGGTGGTTGTGCACCACGTCGAGGACCACGCCCAGCCCGCGACCGTGGCAGGCGTCCACGAACCGTTTGAATGCGTCGGGCCCGCCGTAGTTCTCGGTGACCGCGTACCAGCCCACTCCGTCGTAGCCCCAGTTGCGGGGCCCGTCGACGGCGTTGACCGGCATCATCTCGACCAGGTCGACGCCCAGCTCGACCAGATGGTCGAGGCGCTCGATCGCGGCGTCGAAGCTGCCGCCTGCGGTGAACGTCCCGATGTGCAGCTCGTAGAGCACGCTGCCGGGCAGCGCCCGCCCGGTCCAGCCGTCATCGGTCCACTCGAACGTGCTGTGGTCATAGACCCGCGACGCCGCGTGCACCCCGTGGGGCTGCCACCGCGATCGGGGATCGGGTAACGGGGTGTCCTCATCGTCCAGCCGGAATGCGTAGTCGGCGCCTGGCCTGGCGTCGATGCCGCCCCACCATCCCCCGGCCGTCCGGGCCAGTTCGTGCTCGACGTCGTCCACGACGACCCGTACCCGCTGCCGCTGCGGGGCCCACACGGTGATGTCCATGAGCCCCGATCCTGTCAGGGTCGGGTGGCATTGTCTGGCCATGACCACAGCGCGGGAGCACCATGGGGGCATGGCCCATTGGACTGGACGGGTTCGACCCGGCGGGGGAGCTCACCGTCGAGGATCTCGAGCGCACACCTGACGACGGGCGCCGTTAGGAGCTGCTGGACGGGATGCTCCTGGTCAGTCCGGTACCGGGAGGGTGGCACCAGGAAGTGGCGCCGTCCGCCCCGCGGATCTCGTGGCCGGCCTGCGCTGAGGCTGAGGCGCACTACGCGTCGCCCGGTGCGACAGCGTGGTCAAGAGATTCCTGGCTGGTCAGGCGGCGAGCAGCAGGGCGACGGGGTAGCGGGCGAGCAGGTCGGCCAGAGGAGCTGAACCCGACGCCGAGGAACCGGTGAACGCATCGGTCCACGAGCCCTCAGGCAAGAGGAGCGCGG
>DATEMN010000020.1:0-2402 GCA_035275565.1 Pseudonocardiaceae bacterium
AAACACAGCAACGACCATCGCCACGGCCCACCGGTCGCTGTCTGCTCGCGGGGTCCAGGAAAACCTGAGCGTCATCACCATCGTCGTACTGCCCGCGAAGACCAGGACCGGGACCGCAACCCGCCACGCCACCGCCCGCCAAGACCTTGCGCCAAGGTCACTCATGTGGTCAATGTTCCCACGGGCCAGGCAAGTTGAACACGTGAGCGGCTCAACTCGGAGCTTGTGTTGGGAGGGACCACCCCGATGGCATGGCTACTCGACCCGGCCACGCCACGAGCCCTGACCGTGGCGCAGCTCAGCCGTCTCGCGGCCGTACCACACCCCCAGCCCGCTCACCCCGCACGACTAGGTTCGCTGTCAAAGAAGCCGAAACGGCTGGGTTAGCTGTCAAGCGACTCGATTGGATGACAAGGGACACCGTTCGCCGGAGGCAGACGGGGAAGATCCCGCAACTACTGGTGCACAGCGAACAAGCATGTCAACGTGGACGACCTTCCGAAACCCCAGGCCAACGAGACCTAGTGACCTGTACCCGAGCCTACGGAGGCGCCCCTGCAGCCGCACCACCCAAGCGATCCCTTCCATACCGCCTCGCCGGACCCGGTGTACTGGGTCACGCCGCGCCACCTGGCTGGTGACGATGGTGCACTCGCCGAGCGGATTGGCGACACCCTGGCCGGCCTCGGCTGGCGCATGTGGCCCACGGCCCGCAACACCCTGCTGTACGTCAGCCCTGACGTGCTGTGTGGTGCCGAGTGGATCCTCGCGGCCTACCCGTTCGAACTGGGCGGACTGCCGGTGGCCTGGCAGTTGAGTGCCCGCTCGCATGCCACGTCCGTAATAGCGGAGTGGAACGCGTACTTCACGACCGGTGTTCCGTACGAGGCGCTCGCTGATCTCCTCGTGGCGATCGACGCACGCGAGGAGCCGGATGCCGACCCGGCGGGGCCGGAGATGGTCCTTGGCGCCCTCACGGCCCGGGGCTGGATCCGCGACGTGGACCGCCCCCGCACCACCGCCATGGACCCCGGGTTCTCTGCCTCCGTCTCGCTGGAGATGCTGCCGCCGCTCATCGAGGACGCCGACCCGCGTCCTGACTTGGTGGGCTGGCAGGCGTGGGCAGAACCGGCTTTCGGCAGCGCGTATCTGTGGTGCGCCACCTTCAGCGCCAGCGTTCCCCACGACCTGGTCGCCGCGTTCGCCTCGTCCCTCGCCTCACCGGCCCCGGTGCCCCGCCGCACCCTGCCCAAGAACGCGGAGGGTCGGCTCACCGTCGTCCGACGCAACTAACGACCCCTGCTCCCACAGGATCCGCTGTGGTGCGGCTGGTCGCTGATCCCCCTGAGCGGAGGCACATTCCCGTGCCCGCCAGAAGACAGAGAGGAAGAGATCTTGTTCTTTCGACGTGCTCGCGAGGACCGTGCATTTCGTGAAGCCCAGCGTGAGGGCGACGAGTTGTTCCTGCAGCTACAGGCCACTCAGCCGTGGCTCGACCTCCCTGAGCGGACAGCCCCGGCTCCGACTCTGGAGGAAGCGGTGGCGGCCGACTTCCTGCCGACGGAGTTGCGGGTGCCGTCCCAGCAGGAGGTGGCCGGGCTGATGATGCGCTTGCTGCAGCCGCTTGTCATCGGTGGCGAGGTCCGTACGTGCCCGGGGTGCGGTGCGTATCGGGACTGGATCGTCTTCTGCATGCGCGACGACTCGGTGTGGCTGCGCTGCCGGGCCGGTCACGAGACACGGGAGTTGGGTCTGGACGTGGCCTGGTACGACCGCAACTCCGGTCCGGTCGATCACTTCCACCCCACCCTCGAAGAGGGCCTGCGCCACCTCGGCCACTGATCCCCGAACCCCCACACCCCTTCTCCTGCCGGCGAACGGAGGGTCGGCCTGGTAAACCCGTCCACTCCGCAGGCCACTTAGGGGTTCACTTGCGCCTTCACACCACGACCGCCCTCAGCCAGAGCGCCCTTGCCGTCCTGGCTCTGCCGGGCTGCTCAACCGGCAGTCCCTCCTCAACCGACCCGGTGGCCTCCGCGAGCGCAGCGGCCGAGAACGCCGCGACGCCGACGCCGCTGTCCTCGGCCGCGCTCGCCCAGCGGCTTCTGGAAGAAGGCGACTTGGGCGTGGGCTACACCCGCGTGCAGCAGCGCCCTGCAGCGCGCGACGGTGTGACCGTGATCGACTGCCCGGCGCTGGAGGAGCTCCGCTCCGACGCGGCGACCGGTGCCAGCCTCGACTTCTCCCGCAAGGCGAAGGCGTCCTTCGCCCATGCCGGCGGTAGCGGCTCCGAGGTGTCCGAGGAGCTGCGCAGCGACACCGCGGGGAAGCTGTCGAGGGGCATCGGGGAGATCCTCTCCGCCATGGCCTCCTGCTCGACTTACCGGGTGGTGGCGGGCAAC
>DATEMN010000021.1:0-2052 GCA_035275565.1 Pseudonocardiaceae bacterium
CGGAAAGACCGGGCCGGTGGATCAGTAGGGCTGCCCTTGTCAACTGCGCGCGTGGCTGGTTGCCCATTCGAGTGCGTAGTCGGCCACCTGTTCCCAGCCGGGTTCGACGCCGGTGAAGTGGGAGCGCTCCGGGAACTCGTAGAAATCGGTCGTCGCCTCGGAGTTGCGGTATTTCTTGGCGTTCGAGCGGATCACCGCGGGCGGCATCAGGTGGTCTTTGCCGCCCGCGATGAACAGCAGCGGTGCCCGCTCGTCCAGGTCGTAGTCGACCCAGGTCTCCTGGTGGCCGGGTTTCCAGTTGGCGATCAGGCCGTAGGCCCAGACCCAGTTGCCGGGCGCGGGGATGTGCAGCCGGTCGTACGCCGCGTCGGATTCTTCCCGGCTTACCGTGTTGGCGAAGGCGTAGTGGAACTGCTCCTTGGTGAAGCCCACCGCGCGGTGCCGGTTGGCCGGGTTCTTCAGCACCGGGAACAGCGACCTGATCTGCGAGGGCGGGTTCACCCGTACGCCTTCGGGTGGCGCCGAGTCGATGGTCACCGCGGCGGCGCCCAACCCGCGGTTGACCAGTAGTTGGGTGAAGGTCCCGCCGAACGAGTGGCCCATGATGATCGGTGGCCGGTCCAGGCCCTCGACGACTTCGGTGAGGTGGTCGAGGGTGGCCGGGACGGTGGCCTCGGCGATGATCTCGGGCTTTTCCCGTAACGCCTCGACCTCGACCTCGAATCCCGGGTACGCCGGCGCGATGACCTGATGGCCCTTCGCCCGGTAGTAGTCGACCCAGCGGTCCCAGCTTCGGGGGGTCATCCACAGCCCGTGGATCAGCACGATCGGCAACGGATTGGTCGTCGGCTCGCTCATGATGCTCCTTCCGATGAGGGCTGCATCAATCGTCGGAACCCTCAAACGGCGGTCGCCTCACCCCGCAAGGATGAAGTCGCGGCCCGCTTCCTCTGATCCGTAGATCACCGAACCGTGGCCGATGGCGTTCGTCGCGGGCATGTCATCAACCGAGACGAAGGAGGATGATCTAACTAGTTGACGGCAACCGATACGCCTCGGCAAGCCGAGCTGTGTACCTCATGAAGGCAATGGTCTGCTTGAAGGCTTCCGGGTCGGCCGGCTGTGAGACGTGGATACCCGTGTCTTGCCGTTCTTGCCAACAATAATCAATGAGCGTGTGCCACTCGGGATCGAGATGTTGTTTGGCCCAGCTCACGCCCTCCTTCTTGGAAGTGATCCTGCCTTTGTGAAGACCCTGCAGCGCACGGCAGTTGTTCAGCACCAGGAACACCTGGTGAAATCGGTTGTCAAACGGCGAAGCATCGCCAACGACGAGCTTCTCCCATCCGAGCATCGAGCTTCGGATCTCCTGCCGCAGCTCGTCAGCCGTCACCTCCGGCGCGAAAGTCGTCGGTTCCGGTCCGAGCACCGCACGACTCCGGTGCCGCAGCGTCCAACGCGTCACCAGCGTGTTGTCATGATCAGATCGAACGGGAGTCCGCGCGCCATTGTCGAAGTACCAGAGCTGCCGAGCGTCAGACTCATTGCGATTTCCGTCGGCTAGGTAAGGTGACGACTTCGCATCGAGCCTCTGCATGGAGAAGAATGAGTACTCGAAGTGCTTCACCCAGCGAGTGTCCTGGGCGATGAACTCCAGGTGCGCTGACCGCACAAGGTTCAATTCTTCGTCGCTCAATTCGTCCTTGGTGACGACCATGAAGTCAACGTCGCTGGTCAGGTCGAAGTCACCGATCGCCAATGAGCCAAGCAAGTACAGACCCACGAAGTTGTCGCCCAGCACATCCCGCGATGTGTGTGCGTAATCGATCAGCACGCCGTCGAGTCCCAGATAGGGTGTCAGATCTCCGGGTGTTGGCCCGATGTCTTCGCTATTGGTCATCGCCTAAGTATCTGCTGCGTGCGGCGACCAGGTGAGGCTGTCGGTGGTCGCCGGTGGTCGGATGGCCCACCACCCCCGAAGCCGGAGCGCCCAGCCGGAGTCGGCGTCCTAGTCCCTGGCGCAGCTGCGAGTGTTGACCGCGGCCGGCCGCG
>DATEMN010000022.1:0-5633 GCA_035275565.1 Pseudonocardiaceae bacterium
ATGCCGACCCGGCGGGCGGCGAGGACGGCCGGCAGCACCCCCCGCACCGGACGCAGCCGGCCGTCCAGGGCCAGCTCCCCGATCAGCACCAGCCCACGCAGCCGATCGGCCGGGACCTTGCGGTCGGCTGCCAGTAAGGCACAGGCCAGCGCAAGGTCGTAGCTGCTCCCGACTTTGGGCAGGGTGGCCGGCGACAGTGCGAGGGTCATCCGGCGCGGTGGCCACCGCTGACCCGAGTTGAGCACCGCAGCTCGCACCCGGTCTCGGGCCTCGGACAGCGCGGTATCGGGCAGACCGACCATCTGCAGTCCCGGCAGACCCGGACCGATGTGGGCCTCAATCTCCACCAGCATCCCGTCGACCCCATGCAGTGCCACCGCCCAGGCGCTGGCCAGCGACATCAGAACGCACCCCGCAGGTGCTCCACGGTGACCGGCCCATCCTGCGGGCACAACACCGCGACGATGTCGAAGCGGATCTCACACCAACCGACCCGGTAGGTCCGCAACCACGCCGAGGTGACCCGCCTGATCCGAGCGGCCTTCGCCGACGTCACGCCCTCGGACGGTTCCCCGTACCCCGTCCCCGACCGGGTCTTGACCTCGCACACGATCAGGCGCTCACCGTCGGTCGCGACCAGATCGAGCTCCCCGTCCCGGCAGCGCCAGTTGCGTGAGAGCACCACCAGACCGGCATCTGCCAGGTAGTCCGCCGCCAACTCCTCACCCCGCCTGCCCAACACGTTGCTGCGGCGATCCGCAGCCTGCGCCGTCGTCTCCATCCCAGCCTCCCCGTTCCTCAGCGATCTGAGCTGAGGTTGCCCGGCTGCGACCGTTCAGTCGACGTCGCGGAGGCTGATCTGTGGATAACGGGACAGGTGTGGATAACTGGGGCACCCAGAACGGGCGATTCGTGCGCAGTGTCAGGGTGGCGTGCTAAGCGGCAGCCGCGAGAGCAGCGCACCGCCCATCTGATCAGCGGCGGCCGGGCCGAGGCGGGGACTCGGTGTTGAGACGGAGCAAACCCGGAGCGAGAAGACTCAGGCGGTGCCCGTCACGTCGCGAGGCGGGACGGGCACGAACCAGCAGGTCAAGTAGCACCTTACGGCACCAGCCCACACCTGCTACATGTTCTCACGCTCAGTAACCCACTGAAAACAGCGAAGAGCTCTAATGTACTTAGAGCGCGATGGCTGACAGTACATACAGCGGGCGGGCCTCTGCGGGCTCGTTGGCTCCGGTGCGATCTGATCGCTGCTCGACGCGCCGAACCGCGGGGGTGCCCACCATCAATCTTGAGACTTCTCCAGCGCTGACAACAATCGCCCTTATCAGTACCCTCCACGACTGTTACGACCTCAACACTAAGGAAACGCTTCACCACCACGATCATTGGACGCGAAATGCTGAGAGCTGGAGCATACGCGCACAGCGCTACTCGGTTCAGGGATGCAGCCTTAGGCTCTCACGGAGGACTCACGCTTCTGCGCTGGATCGTGACTGTCTGAACACAAACCTGTGCGGTTTGGCCCGCTAGTCGCTACATGCCGTGGTCATTCGTTTACTAACAGGATTACATCACCGCATTGTTACTTTTGAGAAAACTCTGCGGCGCTGCGCTTGGCCGTGATCAATCGCGCGTGTGACTCTTGACATCGTGGAAGTGTCTCCGACGGACGTTGCCAAGATCCCCGCAGGCAACATGCGGGTGTCGCGGGCTGAATTTGTGGCGCTGTGGCAGACAGCGGAGCGGCTTCACGATGAGCAACTCCGGCGGGGTGTACCAGACTGGTACGGCGCCGGCGTGGTGGAGACCTGCCGTTGGCTGGCAATCGTGGAGCCCAAGACGGGCCCATGGCACCTCGCGCCCTCGCCGGTAACCAAACGTATCCACGTTGCCCACCACGGCTTGATCGAAGGGGAATGCCAGGCCGCAGAGCAACTGGCCGGAAGCCGGCCAGTGCCTGCCCAGTTGATGAGTCGACCAGGATGGATCCAAGCCGTCGTGGCCACGTTGAACTGGGCATGGCGGCGGCACGGAAGCTCGCCGCTGGGCCCCGGCCGCAGCGCGTGGGGCTGACCTCACAGGGACGCCGTCGCCTAATACGTGGGCAAGCGGATCAACTCGGGGCACTGTCGGCCGGGGATCATCCCCTCGCTGCTCCTGTGGCGGGCATGCAGTGCTGCACTTCTAGACTTCCAGCAAGGCCGGCTGCCGGGCCGCGACGACGCGCGGTCGACCTCTCGTGCCAGATCTGGGGATAACCGGGCGGTTGTGGATAAGTAGCGTGCTCCAGACGGGTGGCTCGAGCACAATGTCAGGGCAGTGTGCTAGCGCAACCTCACGCGTCAGCGGGGAGAGCTCGGTGATGCGCCGGCCCCGATCGGATCGGCCGCAGAGTCCTCGACGGCCGCGAATCGACGTCAGACACCAGATGCGCATTTATGGCAGCATCAGCTCGAGGATCTTGAAACGACTTCATAGCCACAGTGGACAGCAGAGGCATTGTGAAGACCCGCTCGCGCTGGTGATAGCATCCAGCGCGAGCATGTTCCCGAGCGGAAAGGAACACCACAGCATGGCGCAACGTATGGTCCATTTCTCGGATTTGACTAATAAGGTCATCGACGATGACGACACCGTGGTACGCATCGTCGTCGAGCAACACCCGGCACTCCGAAATGGCCCCGTGGAGATAGAGGCCGCCGAGGACGAGGTCGCACCCATCCGCAAAGGCGCGTTGAGTATCGTCAGTCTCAAGCTCTACCTGGGCGATGTCTCGGAACCGGAAGCCGTCACGATGGAGATCGAGGAATTCAACAACCTCGCCGACGGCATGGACATGGCCGAGATCATCCGACGAGCAGAACCTGCATACCCACCACGCAAGCAAGCTAGGCCGGCACCAACACCGGCAGCTGACAAGCTGGACTACTCGACCTTGGAGCACGCGGGGAAACCGCATCGGGGCAAGACCACGGAAGCCGAGAAGGAGATCGTGCGCAATAACTTAGCTGCTATCAACGAACGGCTGAAGCGTGACGGTATCCGCACCATTGACCCGAACAACCCGGAGCACGTAACACGGTACGACCTTGAAGTTTCAGCGCAGGAAACCGAGCACTTTCAGCAGTGACGATACGATTCCTGTGATGCCTCCACAGCATGAGTTGATCACGATCCCATGCTGAGGAATGCCGGACCGCAGCGTGGATGAGTTCTGCGGTAACACCGTTCCAGCGCTGCCCATCGGAGGGCGACGACGACACCGTGGGCTGTTGGCGGCGGACAGGGTGGCTACCATTCCCGAGGGTTTCGCCTGAGCCCTTCTGCGGCGAGGTGTGGGACGTTCGGTTCGCTGTCTTCAGAGATCATCCCACTGTCGTGCTCAGCGTCAATCCACCATCACCAGCCTGCAGTCAGCCACGAGAGGACACTTTCTGCGCCGGCGCGGACTCCTCACTCAGACCGAACTCACACTTGGAGGGGGCAAAAGTCAGCTCAGCCGGTCAGGCGCTCGTCGAGCCCTCCGGAGACAGGCACGCCTACGTCGGTCACAACCTCGGCACCGAACCGGTGGAGCTCTACATCCGCTACGTGATCGCGGCCGGGACTCCGCTGTCGATCGATGCGGCCGACCCTGGCTGCCCCGCGCACCAGAGATAGGTGGCCGGCAAGCCCGACATGGGCAGCGATGAACGGCACCTGACCGCGCAGACACCTGTAAAACTGGTTTCATGACCGAGAACCTGTTTGCCGCGCCGTTCGCCGTCACCGATGGGCAGCGTCACATCAGGTACGCCGAGCTCGCAGCCGCCGCACCGGTACACCGCATCGTGTTACCCACCGGTGAGCCGGCCTGGCTGATCACCGACTATGACGAGGCGCGCAAGGCGCTGCACGACCCACGGATGATCAAGAGCAGCAAGACGTCGGGCAGCTTCGGTCGTGACCTGTTGGCGCCCGAGGTGTTCGCGGCGTCAAGTGAGCACATGCTCAACCGCAACCCACCGGATCACGCCCGGCTGCGCCGGTTGGTCAACGCCGGCTTCACCCGACGCCGCATCGATCAGCTCGCGCCACGCATCCAGCAGATCACCGAAGAGCTACTCGACGCGATGGCCGACGCGGCACAGGTCGATTTGATCGACTCGTTCGCCTACCCGTTGCCGCTCACCGTGATCTGCGAGCTGCTCGGCGTGCCGGCCGACCGCCGCGACGAGTTCCACGACATGTCCTCCATCGTGGTGGCCGGAGTGCTGACCAGCCCAGGCGTGTTCACCGCCGCGTCCATCGCGATGGTCGACTACCTCCGAGAGCTGATCGACGCCAAGCGCTCCGCCCCCGCTGACGACCTGCTCTCCGCACTGGTGGAAGTCCGTGACGGCGCGGACCGGCTCTCGCCAAACGAACTCACCTCAATGGTGTTCCTGCTGCTCATCGCTGGCCACGAGACCACGGTCAACCTGATCGGCAACGGGACTCTCGCACTGCTGACCCATCCCGACCAGTTGGCGCTGCTGCGCGCACAGCCGCACCGGCTTCCGGACGCGATTGAGGAGCTGCTGCGATTCAACGGGCCCCTGCAAGTGGCGACCTTCCGCTTGACCGCCGAGCCGGTAGAGGTCGGCGAGGTCACCATCCCGGCCGGGGAGATCGTCGTGCCCGGTCTGCTGGCCGCCAACCGCGATCCGGCATGCACCGCGCAACCCGACGCGCTGGACATCACCCGCACCGACACCCCACATCTGAGCTTCGGCCACGGTATCCACCATTGTCTCGGCGCACCCCTGGCCCGGCTGGAGGGCCGGATCGCGCTGGGCGCCCTGCTGGCCCGCTTCCCCCGGCTGCGGTTGGCGGTGCCCGCGAAGCAGCTGAGGTGGCGGCCGAGCGTGCTGATGAACGGCCTGGTCACTTTACCCGTGGCACTGCACTGAACTAGAAAACCATCGGGTTCCCGGCGAGCGCTGCAGCGTCAAGGGCCGCCGAAGGGCCCACCTTCGGGCAGCCGCAGGTCGGGCTTGTCCACTTCTTCGATATTCACGTCCTTGAACGTGATCACTCGAACATTCTTCACGAACCGGGCGGACCGATACATGTCCCATACCCACGAGTCGGACATCCGCACCTCGAAGTACACCTCGCCGTCGGCGTTGCGGGCCTGCACGTCCACCGCGTTGGCTAGGTAGAAGCGCCGCTCGGTCTCCACGACATAGGCGAACTGACTGACGACGTCGCGATACTCCTTGTACAGCGACAGTTCCATCTCGGTCTCGTACTTCTCGAGATCCTCGGCGCTCATCGACAGCCCATCGGTCGCGTCATCGGGTGGTGGCCCTCCTGCTCGTGCCGTCACATGGTCGGCGAATCCCCATTCTGAACCACCGCCGGCCGCACGATCGACCACGGCCCCGCCCGTGCGGTCCGGTGCGGTGGGGTGCTCAGGCCATGAGCGCGCACCGCCAGCGCGACGTTGACGTAACCGAACCGGTGCTCCGCTGACGGGCCATGCACCAGCAGGGACGCGTTGTGCTCGGCCGTGCAGTATCCCTTATGCTCGCCGAAGCCGTACCACGGCATCCGTTCGTGCAGATCGCACATGATGCGGTCGCGGGTCACCTTGGCCAGCACCG
>DATEMN010000023.1:0-4840 GCA_035275565.1 Pseudonocardiaceae bacterium
TGGCTCGTCTTCGACGGCGCCACGCTAACCGCCGAGCAGGTCGACGCGATCCAGCCGCAAGCTGACGAACTCAGCAGAAGCGCTCACCCTGCTGATACCGCGCCTTGGTCGCCGGGTGGCGGCCACAATTGATGCTCACCACGCAGGTCGCACCACCTACCTTCAGCGGAATCGCCTACGTGCGAGATGTGCTTGCCCTCGGCATCGCACCACCGGCCCTGAGCCGCTCGGGGTGCATCAGCGGACATGATGGCGCACCTCACCTCTCATCGACTGATGGTGCCGGTTGACCGCCGGGAGCGCGTGTCGAGGGTCCGCTCGCTCGACCGGCGGTCAATCGGGGAACTGATGTCCGACATGCACAGCGGCACGGATGGCACGATCACCACCGCGGCCTCCTCATTACGATAGCCGGGCGGCCCGCGCTCCGACCCGGCCAGGTGTCGGTAATTGGATCGTCATTGGGCGTTGCTGTGCACGGGGCACGTGCAAGCTCGCGAGTGCCGGGTATTCGGCGATGGGGGCGTCGGGATGTGCCGGGTGCATCAACTCCAGCAAGGCGCGCAGTGTATGCTGCGGCGAGCCCTAGTAAGCCCAGACCACGACCTCAGGGGCGAAGATGTCCACCGTGTCCCGTGTCGGCACTCTGGCCGTGGCGACCCGAGCGAAGTCCTGGATCGTGAGTAGATCCACGTACTCGTCCCACTCGTAGCAGGCGATCAGTGTATTCGGCTGCCTGGGCCAGGGAGTTAATCCCTTCGAGCAGGCCGTTGTTCAGGTGGTTTGTGTGCCAGGCGATGATGCCGTCCCAGTGGTTTTCCACCAGGGTGACGAAGTCTTTGATCGGTTGCAGGCGGGAGAGTTTCGCGCCGTAGCACCAGCATTGCAGGTACTCGGGTGCGTAGCTGGGGTGCTGGTCGTAGAAGGCTTGGAAGTCCTGGCGCCAAGCGCAGCGCCCGGGCGGTGGCCAGCTGCGCTGAGGGGCGCATCAGGTGGTGCAGCTCGTGGCGTTGTGCCACGGAGAAGTGGGCGTAGTTTTTCAGCCATAGCCAGCGGATGTGCTTGAGCTCTGGGCGGGTGGCGACCTCCTGGCGGCGGACGGCGTCGATGGCCTCGCTGAGCTTGGCGGCCAGGTGGTAGCGGTCGAAGGTCATCGTCACGTTCGGCAGATGCTGGGTGATTCCGCTGATGAACGCTGTACTCATGTCCGAGCTGGTGTCGGTGACCTTCTCCGGGTCACCCCCATGCTCAGCCAGGTCAGCGGCGAAGCGGACAACGGTCTGGACGCAGCGTCCCTCGGTGGCGAAGACCACCCCTCGGGCGTCGAGGTCGGCGAAGATGCTCACGTAGTCCTGGCCCTTGCGCGCGGAGGTCTCATCCACCCCCACCCGCCTCACGCCCGAGCAGTCCAGCTGGTCGCGGGCGGCGTGGACGTGGTGTTCCACCACTCGCCAGATCGTGGTGTCGTGCTCGCGGGTCATCGCGGCGACTTTCGCCATCGGCATCGCCGCGACGAAGCTGAGCACCAGCGCCTCGAACAACAGTGTGAACCCCGACCCCGGACGCGCCCAGGGCACGCTCACCTGCCGCACCTCATGCTCGGGGCAGCGCATCCGCGGCAGCCGGGCATGCAACAACGCCCGATGCTGGAAAAGTCCAGATGCCGCCACGTCTTGTCCACGGTGTCATGCACCGGACAGCACCCTGGCCACCCCCGGATCGGGATAAGGAGAAGTTTTGCGCAGTTAGCTGGCGACCTCGATGCAGCTCAGAGCCAGCGGGGCGATGACTGCGGCTGCGGTCAGCACGACCCGGCGCCGGCAACCGCTGCGGCATACTCGGCACGGCGGCTGGTCATGATGAGCCTATTTCGTGCCGGGAGCGCGACGTGGTTGAGCACGGTCATGATGCCTGGCGCAGGGTAGGGGAAGTTCGTCGAGCCCGTCGAGGATCGGCAGGATCTTCCCGCGCTTTACCAGCGCCCGAGCCGTCTCGACCCTGAAGCCCCAGACTCCCACATGTGGGATAACACCTACTCGATCAACGGAGCCTGTCGTATGCCACTCGGCGCAGCGCCGCAGGCATCGGGTGTGTGGACTGCTGCCGTGACTGCCGCCTATAGTCAGCAAAAATTAAGGATCTAACTTTAGTGGCCCCAGGGAGCTTGATCATGACTTCGCGGTCTGACTATGACTTTGTGGTTCAGCTTCGCCACGAGGTCCTGCAGGACGTGCAAACTCGCGCCATCAACGCGTCCCTTTTGACCAACCTCGCCTTGACCACCCCGATTTCGCGAGTCATCGCGCAGCTGATTCCGCCGTTCCAGATGAAGGCGCACTGGGACAAGCCGAACCTCAACTCCGCCGAGGACCTGTTGAGGCTCTCTACCGATGTTCGGGGTGGTGCACGGCACGTGGTGAACGGCATCAACCTGACGATGGAAGGCAGCATCCACGCCGAGTGTCGACCGAGGGTGGTTGCGAGCGAGGATGGCCAGCCTGTGGTAACTCTGACAACACCGTCGCCGTTGGACCTCGATATGGCTGACCTGAAGCTCAGCTACGAAGGAGACGACAAACCGCTGTCCTGGGTGGAGACCACAATCGAACAGACAGTCCTTCGTCCCAGTTTCTCCATGCTGTTGATGGCGCCGTTAGCGAACATGCCGCTGAGCTACCTACCGGACTCGCTGCCGCTACGCCTCAAAGCCAAGCACAACGATGTGACGACCGAGGGACTGCTGCTTACGGATTCAGCCGTCTCACTCGATCCGCAAACTGCGTCACTCACGCTGGCCATGCGTTGCACGGCGAAGACTACCTCTGCACCCGCCTGGCCGGCGAATCTGCTGCCGGACTTATCTACGGCAAACACCGCAGTCGCGCTAAGCGAGAGGGGCCTGAACAGAGCGCTCGGCTGGCTCTGCGCACAGGGCCTCGCCTCCGGAACCACCCAGCTCGCTGATGGGCCGGCCTACTGGCGCTGGACGCACGTTGCGGTGACCTTTACTAATGACGAGAACGTTCACCTCACCGGTCAGCTGTGGCGTGGTGTGAAGGCCGTCACGGTCGACGTCTCTGTACAGTGTTCACTCACGTCGTCGGCGGAGTCGTCCGTACGGTTGAGCGCTACCAAGACGCAACCACCGGAAGCCGATTTGATCATTAAGGCTACGACGGCCTTGATCCGCCGCGTTTTCCATGCGGCTACAAGCGCGCCCCGACCCGCAAGCTCGACGCCGACTGCACCCCTTCCCCCCGAGAAACTGCTCCAACGGTTCCTAATCCCGGGCACTAATATTCGTACCGAGGCGCCAGCCACGGATCTGGCACTACGACATGGGTACCTTGTTGCGCTATACACCCTACCGTTAGACGAGCAGCATGTCTCACTCACTATCAAAAAGGCAAAACCCAAACCCACGATTATCCAGCCAGTCGTCCCACACCAAACAACACCGGGCGCACCGGTCACCGTCGAGCTTAACGCCACACTATCCGACTCGACCGAACCACCGTACGATTACGCGTGGCGTGTCGATCACGAGCTGCGTCCCCTGTCACACCACAACTCAACCATCACCGTGACAAAGACCCCGTCCTTAACGACCGCTCCGACTACAGCAGCGACCGCACCGCAGAAGCTCGCGACTGTTAGTCTCACGGTGATCGACATTCTCGGCCAGGCCGGTAAAGCGGAGATGGACGCTACCTACTACCCAGCACCTTCTCCGCAGAAATCACAATTCCAGAATAAACAACAGTCAGGGTCTACGCAAAAGATTCGTCAAGCGGTGTTCCGGGTGGACGCCGTCCTGCGCCGGATCACATCTGTTGTCATCGCCGCTTTTTGGATCTTTATGGCATTCGTTGTATTATATATTGTGGTAGACGTCTACCGTTCACAAACGCAGTCCAGTACCGGACTTGGTCAGGGCGGGACCGTAGCCCAGTCAACGTTAAACATTTACATGTCCGATCCGAATGCAC
The DNA here is from genome assembly GCA_035275565.1 of Pseudonocardiaceae bacterium. Taxonomy (GTDB): domain Bacteria; phylum Actinomycetota; class Actinomycetes; order Mycobacteriales; family Pseudonocardiaceae. The sequence goes on from DATEMN010000023.1 coordinate 3,990, forward strand.
AGATAAATAATGTGACGACTGGTGTCAGCTGTACCACTCAACGCTGCCAGTGGCAAATCGCAGCCGGAACCCAGGTTACCTTAACCGCCACCGAGGCTGGCGGATACATGAGATTTACTTGGGTCGGTTGTGACAACGCTACCAACGGCCCCAGCGACCCATGTAGTGTCGTGCTAAACCAAAACCGGTCAGTATGTCTCGTTCCCTACGTCTTCTACGATCCGGTGACAAATGACAGGTGCCGCAGGCTTGCTGGCGGGTAGCTGCCGGCGCGATTTGTCCTTTCCGGGAAGCGACTGGGCCAGGTCCAGCACACCAGTACCGCGACCGCCGAAACGGCGGTCTCAAGTGGGGGGCGCGACACCGGCTTGACCTGGAACCTCGCGAGGGCTCACATCGAGCTTTGCGGGCAGGCCAGGGGCGTGCCCATGCGTGGGGCCAGCTTACGAGCCCTCACCCCAGGTCAAGCCGGTGTCGCGCTGACCGTTTGAGCCCAAAGCGGGGGGTTAGCTATCCCACCACCGCAGACCCCCCACCACTCTAAGAACGTGTCGGGAAAGTGGTCATTGCCAGGGTTGGCGGCCGGGTGCGCGGGCCAGTCGGCGTGTCATCAGTCCGATCATGGCCCACTTGACCCAGGCCTCGGAGTGCTCGGGCAGGCGTTCGTAGTCGCGGGCCAGGCGGCGGTGCGCGGTGAGCCAGGCCAGGGTGCGCTCGACGACCCACCTTCGGGGCAGCACCGCGAACCCGCGTTGTCCTTCGGGCTTGCGCACGATGTCGATCACAATCCGCAGAACACGGCGGGCCCAGGCCACCAGCCGCCCGGCGTAACCACCATCGGCGAAGACCAA
>DATEMN010000024.1:0-7593 GCA_035275565.1 Pseudonocardiaceae bacterium
AAGTAGCGGCAGAACTGAATGGCAGACCACGCAAGACACTAGGCTGGAAGAAGCCGATCGAGGTCTTCAATAAGCTGATCGCAGAACATTGTGTCGCCATGACCGATTGAAACCGCCCAGCCTTTCTCGTGAGCCTTCGGCATCCGTTTCGGCATCTGGGAGCCGAGGATTTCGGCAGCTTTGCGGTCGGATGCAGCAACCCACGCGGCATACACACGGAGGGTTGTCGCTCCTCCCCCGCCATGGCCGAGGCGGCCAGCGACGGTGCGCAGGTCGATGCCAGCCGACAGTAGCTTGGTGGCCGAGTAGTGCCTCAGCGCATGGATATGGGTGTCGATGCCGAGGCGTTCGGCCATGTCCTTGTAGCGGCTGGAGACGGCGTGCGGTGAGTAGGGCTTGCGGGGATCGAAGTCATGCACTCCGGAAAATACGTACAGGTCATCGGTGAACTCGATCCCGAGGTCAGCCAGCCGCAGCCGGCAACGGTCCTTGTGCTCGCGGAGCAGCACAATGGTCTCGGTGTCGAGCGCGAGCCGGCGCATCTGGTGCGTCTTGGTGTCCTTCTCCTTGCCCACGCCGCGCCGGAGCAGATAGCTACTTCGGATCTCGATGACGCCCTCGTCAAGATCGACACGCGACCACCGGAGCGCACACACCTCGCCACGACGGATGCCCGTGGTCATCACCAGCCAGACCAGTGTTCCCCAATCGTCGTCCATGTCGAACGCCGCTTCCACCAGTAGGGCGGCGACCGCTGGCGACGGCGGATCAGGCTGAGGTGGCTTCTGCTTGGGTCGCTTGGCTGCCTTCGTGGGGTTGGCGCTGATCCAGTCCCAACGCACGGCAGCATCCAACGTGCCGCTGAGAATCGAGTGGATCTGACGCACGGTCGAGGCGGCCATCGGCTTGCACGCATGCGGTGTGCACTTCGCCGCTCTGCAGTCGTGCTTCCCTGCCTGCCTGTGTTCGATGAACGGCCGCCCGTCACACCGCACGCGGCAGCGTCGTAACTCGGTGTAGAAACTCTCCAGCATCCGGGCTGTGATCTTGGTGATTGGCACATCGCCCAGCGCGGGCCGGATCGTCCGCGCGATGTAGCCAAGATACCCCTCTCGCGTGCTGTCCTCGTGCTCGGACGTCCGCAACCACTCATCGATGGCGTACCCGAGCTTCACCGAGGACGGCGTCGACCGCTGCTTGTTGACCTGGGTGCGGAACTCGGCGAGCTTGTCCTCCGCGCGCTTGTACGCCTTCTTGTCGGTGCCCTGGATGGACGCGGTCAGTTAGACATCCCGGCCGGTCACCGGGTCCTTGCCCGCAAACAGCCGGACCTGTAACGCGCTACCCCGCTGCCGGATGCTCCCCCGCCGGCGTCCAGCCTCATCTGTCTGGGTCATGAAGCCAGCATAGACAGCAGTTCAAGGACAGCCTCATGGACAGGACCAAGATCATGAATCTTGAAAGAGAGTATTATACCTGGTACATACGTGGGGCGGGTGGGGATCGAACCCACGACCTGACGGATTATGAGTCCGCTGCTCTGACCTGCTGAGCTACCGCCCCGGAAGGATGTCGAGGCTAGCCCACCACTGGCCCTGCTCCACCACGGGTACAGTCGATCACCACCGAGCCAGGTGCAACACCCGCTCCAGTGCTGATCTTCATGATGATCCAAGATCCCGCACAGCCATGGTGATAGCCGTGGAAACATCTGCTGAACAAGACCCGCTGAGCTGCAGGTTAGGTACCGTCCCCGCCTTACGCTCAACGCGTGAAACGAGCCGGAACGGCCCCTGCGGGCGGCACCGTAAGACATCTCGCTACCCCACAGCAGCAGCGTCAGGTGGCCGCCCCCGAATAGCTCACGCTGGACAGCGGGCTGCAGCGCCTGCGGTGCCAATCCCGAATCGAATCGCCCAAACGTAACGTACCCGGCGTAGGCGACGACCCCTTGAGCGTGGGGCTGCTGGTCGAAAGGTCCAGTTGATCGCCACCTCAGACGGCGTGATCACCATCGGAGGTGCCGATGAGCCACGCCCAACCCAAGAGGAGCCACTGATGTCCACCATGAAGACCCCCCCTCAGCCCGTCAGCTCAGAAAGCCAGTCGCTGGCCGAGCTGATCGCCAGCCAGCTCTCCTCGACGCATCTGATCGACGGTCACTTCTTCCGCATGAAAGCCACCGTCGATGAGGGGTATATTGCGCTCGACGTCACCGGTATCGACTTCCACTCCGACACCGAAACTACCGTACGGGTACTGCTGCATCTATCGGAGCCGATCACAGTGACACCGGCAACCGAGTCGGGGTTCGAGCTCAGGTCCTCGGCATAAGGGGCGGCCGGTGTCACCCGCAGTAGTCGAACCCTTCCCAAGGAACCTCCGCGCACGACCATGCCGCCGACCCGTGGTCGCCTGAAACTGTTCTGCTACCTGCCACACAGGAGATCAAGCTCGATCTAACATCGTCGACCACAGCTCGGCACCGGCGCGGTTGCGCAGCGAAACCCGCATCGTCGCGCCACCCGGCGCCACCTCGACCTCGCCGAAGTGCTGGAACCCGTCCAGCGGTGATGTGTTCGACGCAGATGGCGCCTTGACAAACTCCACCGCCGGTCCGAATGTCGCGTCCAGCTGATTGGGCTCGAACCCGCCGGCGTGCAGCGGGCCGGATACGAACTCCCAGAATTCGTCGAACTCGGTGAATCTCGCGCCGGCCGGTGAGTAGCGGTGCGCCGCGGTGTAGTGGACGTCGGCAGTCAGCCAGACGACATTGCGCACTTTCTGCTTCTGCAGTGACTGGAGTACCCAGGCCATCTCCGCCTCGCGCCCCGATGGCGGCCCGTTTGTCCCGTTGGCGACGGCCTCCCACATAGTGCCGTCCGGGACCAGCAGACCGATCGGCAGGTCCGACGCGACGATCTTCCATGTCGCCCGCGACGCGGCCAGCGAATGCACCAACCACCGTGCCTGACGCTCACCGAGGATCCGCTCATACGGAGCGGTATTCGCGCTGTTAGCATCCCGGTAGGATCGCATGTCAATCATGAAAACCTCAATGTGCGGCCCGTACGGCAGCCGCCGGTAGATCCGCCCGTCGACAGCCCGTCGCGGGTCCAACGGCACCCACTCGTGGAATGCCTGCAACGCTCGCGAGGCGAGCACGTCCACCCGCCGCTCGGTGTAACGGTCGTCGGTGAGAACCTCGCCCGGGTACCAATTGTTGATCACCTCGTGATCGTCCCATTGGTTGACTTGTGGTACGGCCGCAACGAACGCGCGCAGGTGCTCGTCAAGCAGGTTGTAGGCGTATTGACCGCGGAACTCGCCGAGTGTCTCGGCCACCTTCGACTTCTCCGCGGTGACGACGTTGCGCCAGATTCGCCCGTCGGCCAGAGTGACGGCCTCGCGCAGTGGTCCGTCGGCATACACGGTGTCGCCACTGCAGATGAAGAAGTCCGGGTCGCGCTCCCGCATCGCGGCAAAGATCCGCATGCCGCCGTCGTCGGGATTGATACCCCATCCCTGCCCCACGATGTCACCCGACCAGACGAACCGCACCCCTTCATCACGAGCGGGTGGGACACGGAACGAGCCGGTTACCGGTTCGCTTGTCGACCGCCGATCCAGGTCCTCGACCATCACGCGGTAGTACACGGTCCGGCCGCGGTCACAGCGCACGCGCACCTTTCCGGTGTAGTCGGTGTCCGCGGTCAGCACCGGACCGGTGATCCGGTATGCGTCGTTCAGGTCGGGCCGGGTCGAGACCTCGATGAACAGCCGCGACGGCCGGTCCGCGCGGGCCCACACCAGGCCGGACCGCTCCAGCACGTCACCGGACTGCACTCCATGGGTCAGAACCGGGCGATCTGCGCGGAGCAGGGCTGGCCCAGCCGCAGCGGCGGTGATGGCGCCGATCGGGAGACCGGCGGCAAGCCCGCCAATCACAGTGGTGCGCAGCAGCTGGCGCCGGTTGAGGACGAGGCCCCACGTCATACCGGTATGTAACCCTCAAGTCCCTGCGACTGATCGCCTCAATCACCTGTTCGGACCAGACGGCGAGGACTAGCGCAGCGCCGTGCGCGCGATCCCGACCACCACAGTACGCGCAACAAATCCGGAGCTCCCCAGGACGGTATCCCGGGAGCCCAGAGCGTTGGTTTAGGATGCTTATACCGTGGGATCCTTGATGGTGAAACAGCGGGTGTGGATGAAGTTTTTCTCCTCGTCAAAAAGACCACTCGAGGCGATGAGTACGCTTAACGTGGAGCCATCCTTGCGCAGGAGTTTAGCCTTGTAGTTATACAAAGTCTCGCCCCCGAGGAGACGGACCAGGATGTCGTTGATGACAGCTTCCTCGGCATGAAATTCTGTGATGCTGTGCCCGATGTACTCATCAGCGGAGTATCCGAGAGGCTCGTAATCGGCCGGGTTAGCCCACAGGATCATGGCGTTACCGTCGACCCAGTGCAGCCCGATCGCAGCATTGTCGAGGTAGTCGAGCATATCCTCTTCGGTCCGCTTGAACCCTGTCGCTGTCACAGTTCTCAGTCCCTTCGGTTCCGGCTTCACTCGGTGAACCCGGCGGCCACACCTTGGACGCACAATAAGCGTTAGCTCCCTTAAAACTCGTTGAGTTACCGGGTTGTCACAATCAAGTTAGCTCTCCGCGCAAACCTCCCACAGATGATATAGGATCAGTCGGCTCTTCCACGGTTACACCGGAACCGGAGGCGTCCACAGCGTGCGTGTCCAGATCACGGAACAGCTGATGGCGGTGGCTCTTCCCCGCCCGTGGCCTCGTCTCGTCCGCTCCGCCTTCGGCGTTTGCTTCCCGTCGGAGGTGATCGTGATGGTGCGGTGGTATCTGCTGCGGTCCGGGCTCTCTTAACGCGATGGCACCGCGCCATGAGTGCAGTCAGGCCGGTCCGGCAAGGGCCAGCCCTCGCACTGTTTCTGCTCCCCGAGTAGGACTTGAACCTACAACCCTGCGATTAACAGTCGCATGCTCTGCCAATTGAGCTATCGGGGAAGGTACCGGGTGCCCGAACCGAGTGGCGAGCCGGCCGAGAACTACTCTAGCGCATCACCTGCACCGCCCGTGCGGCTGCCCCACCCGCGGGCAGGATCGAACTGGGGACACCGCACGAGCTACCGGACTTGTGCGACAGCGAAGATCCGGCGGAACGGGAACCAGGTCACACCGTCAGCTCCGGCCGGGTAGGCAGCCCGCAAGCGCGGGGCGAGTTCCTGCCGGAACGCCACCCATTCAGCTGCCGACAGCGCCGCCCGAACCGGCCGCAGGGTGGTTCCGGTGATCCATTCGAGCACCGGGTCGGACCCGGTCAGCTGATGCAGGTAGGTGGTCTCCCAGACGTCCAGTTCCTCGGCACCGGGGGCCAGCACCGCGGCGTACCCGGCGGGTTCGAGCACCGGGCAGGCCGCGGTGAGGTCGAGCAGGTCGCGCCAGCGAGGCTCGGCAGCCAGCCGGGCCGTCTCGGTATGTGACGGCGCACTGAAGTTCCCGGGTACCTGCAACGCCAGCCATCCACCGGGCCGCAGCTCCCGAATCCACCGGCGCAGCAGGTCGGCGTGCCCGGGCACCCACTGCAACACCGCGTTACAGACGACCAGACCAGTTCCGGGCACGGCCGACCAGCTACGCACGTCGCACAACTCGGCGAAGATGCCTCGTTCCCACGCCGCCTGCACCATCTCCGGCGAGCTGTCCACCGCCATCAGCTTGGCCCCAGGCCACCTCTTGGCCAGCAAAGGCGTCAGGGTGCCCGGCCCGCAGCCCAGGTCCACGATCAGCGCCGGGTCGCGAGCACCCACCCTGGCGAGCAGGTCGTGGAAGGGCCGAGCCCGGTGGTCAGCGAACTCGAGGTAGGTTTGCGGATCCCACGCCACAACCACGACTCCTCCCCGTTGGCACGCCGAAACTAACCGGGCGGAGCAGACCACGGCAAGCGAAACCGTTCTCAGACGCTCAATCCTGGGTACCCACGGCTTGGTCGCGAAGCGCCCGGTAGTACTGCTCCAGGGCCACCAGGTCGCCGAAGAGCTGGTGGTAGGTGTCCGCGTCATCCAGCGGTGAGATCCGCTGCAGCCGAGACTTGATCTCGGCGACCTGCTGGCCGACGACGGTGGCCTGCAGCCGGGCGAGCAGGCTGCCGATGTAGCGCGCGTCGTCCTCGGCCTTGCCGTTGCCGCGCAGCGTCTCCACGGCGAGCTCGGTGACCAGTGATCGCCGGGGGCAGTGCGCGACAACGGCATCGATCCACTCCGCACCAGACAACCCCGCGGCGGTACCACCGGCGGCCAGCACCGCGGCATGCACCTGCGCGTAGCTGGGGTGAGTGAACGCCTCGGTGGGTAACGTGTCATACACCGGGCCGGTCATCGCGGGCTCCTGCAACACCGCCTTGAGCACCTCGCGCTGGGCCTGCAGCCGCACATCGTCTCGCGCTGGAAGCTCGGTGCCGTTCTCGGGCGGGGATGTCGCCTGCTTGCGCCCGCCACGACGTCGAGGCTGCTCACCGGCGGTTTCCCGGACCCTCCGGACCACCGTGGCCTCGTCACCCGTCCAGCCGCTCCAGTGCGCCAGCTGGGTGGCGTACCGATCACGCAGCGCCGGATCCTTGATCTGGGCGACCAGTGGCACAGCCCGCCGCAGCGCTTCGACCTGGCCCTCTGCGGTATCTAGGTCATGCTCAGCGAGCAGGGTCCGTACCGCGAAGGTGAACAGCGGCTGACGGCGGGCCACTAGATCCCGCACCGCGGCGTCGCCCTTGGCCTGGCGCAGCTCGCAGGGGTCCATCCCGTCCGGGGCGATCGCGATGAAGGTCTGCGCGGCGAAACGCTGCTCGTCGTCGAACGCCTTGAGCGCCGCCTTCTGCCCGGCCTCGTCGCCGTCGAAGGTGAAGATCACCTCACCGCGCAGGGCGTCGTCGTCCATGAGCATCCGGCGCAGCACCGAGATGTGCTCGGTGCCGAACGCCGTGCCGCAGGAGGCCACCGCAGTGGGCACCCCGGACAGGTGCATCGCCATCACGTCGGTATAGCCCTCGACCACGACGACCTGGTGCCGCCGGGCGATCTCGCGCTTGGCCAGGTCCAGCCCGAAGAGCACCTGCGACTTGCGGTACAACGGCGTCTCGGCGGTGTTGAGGTACTTCGCCTCGTTGCGGTCGTCGTCGAACAGCCGCCGAGCCCCGAACCCGACCACGTCACCACCGAGGTCCCGGATCGGCCACAGCAGCCTGCGGTGGAAGCGGTCCATCGGTCCGCGCTGACCCTCCCGGGACACCCCCGCCTTGACCAGTTCCTCGACCGTGAACCCGCGGCCGAGGAGGTGCTTGGTGAGCTGCTCCCAGCCCGACGGGGCGAAGCCGCAGCCGAAGGTGCCCGCCACCTCCTGGCCGAACCCGCGCTGAGTGAGGAACTCTCGGGCCGGACGCGCCTCGGGCGAGCTCAATTGCTCGGCGTAGAACTCCTGAGCCAGTTTGTTCGCCTCGACCAGCCGGGATCGGGTGCCGCGGTCGCGCTGTGTCGAGACGCGACCGCCGGTGTAGGTCAGCTGGATACCGACCC
>DATEMN010000025.1:0-7573 GCA_035275565.1 Pseudonocardiaceae bacterium
CTTGTTGTAACCAGGCGGGATGGCGATATCGAGCTAGATCCGCATGCCACCGGCGCGTGTGTGGTCAGGCTCGACGAGAGCGGCGCCCGTGACCTGTGCGAGACGCTCATGGAATGGCTGGGGTTGCGCTCTTGGACTGCCCCCGAGCTGCGCTCGCTGGCCAAGGAACTCACAGCAGCGGTGCGAGCCACGGAGCAAGAGATGCGCAGTCTGTTGCCGCAGACCTATAGCAAGATCATGCAACCGGTCTCGGGTCAGCGTTGGACTGGGTTGATCTCGAGTTCGAAGTCGGCTGCTCGGAAGGTCACGATGAAGTAGCGGAAGAAGGACAGCTGGCCGAGCAGACCCCAGCTGCGCGGCCACGGGTCGCAGAAGCCCACCTGGGCCTCCCAGCTGTGGTCGCCGATGGTCAACATCGTTGACACCATCTGCGCCTTCGTGCCGGAACCAGCGATGCCGAGCGTCTTCACTGGTGCATCCGCGCAGTCGATCCCGGCCAGATCGGCAACCCAGCTGGGCAGCAGCGTGTTCATGGCTCCGCTGTCGGCGAGACAACGCACACGCAAGTCTTCCGCATCACCGACGGCGACGTCGAGCAACGGGCGTGGCCAGCCGTCGATCTCGTGTGGTAGTTCCCGGTAGGCGATCTTCATGGCGTAGACAGCATGGAGCCGGCTTCCTCCGGCGTCGCTGGCACCTTCCACACCGTTGCGCGCAGGCCGTTTCTGCGCAGCCAGTGCACCACGTCGTATGGCGAGTCGGCGTCGTAGAGCACTTCGAGGCCGTCCTGGGCGATCCAGCGTCCGATGTACGGCGCCAAGGCGGCCGCCTCGGCTCCCCGGTGTGGCCATGTGCTCATGTCACCGTCCCGAGGTGGCGGTACATACCCCCGGCGGTGCACGCCGAACCCGAGCCGCCGCAGGATCGACCGGGCCTGGTGGGTGGTGAAATCACCGCGGTCGAGCCCCGTCACCGCCGCCAGCACCTGCTTCGGCGGGTACCGGCGATGGCCGATCACCACGTAGTGCTCGCGGACGGGTTCGGGGTCCACATCAGCGACAGCGAGCTCGACGCGTGCCGCGTCCAGCTCGAAGTCCTTGCCCGCCACCCGAGTCGTCAGCACCGCACCCCACTCTCTCTACCGCGTACTTATCGCAGCGTACCCGCTCCGCAGAAACACGTGGTCGGGGTGGGGGTGGGTGAGGAAGTCGTGGTGGGAGATCTCCCAGCCGTAGGCGCCGGCGAGGTGGAAGACCAAGACGTCGCCGGCGCGCACCTGGGGTACGACGACGTCGCGGGCCAGTACGTCTTTCGGGGTGCACAGTTCGCCGACGACGGTCACGGGCTCGTTACGAAGTTCCGGGCGGGGACACGACAGGGGCCACTGGTCGAGTGGGACAACGGTGAAGGGGTGGCTGTGCTGCCAGGATGTGGGCAGCCGGAAGTGGTGCGTGCCACCGCGGACGACCAGGTAGTTCACCCCGTGGTTGCGCTTGACGTCCAGGATCTCGACCGCGTAGGAGCCGCATGCCGCGACGAGGAAGCGGCCACACTCGAAGTCGATCTCCCGCCAATGCGCTGGGACGGCAAGCCGACGCAGCCCTCGAGCAAACCCCGGCCAGTCGAACTGCTTGGCGAGGTCGGCGTAGTTCACGCCGATGCCACCACCAAAGTTCACCACTTCACAGGCCAGCCTGAATTCGCGTTCCCAGCCGACCACTGTGCGGCAATACAGCTCGAGCAGGTCAAGGTGGGCCTGCGCGCAGAGGTTGTTGGACAGCGAGTGCAGGTGGAACCCGGCCAATCGCAGGTGGGGCAGTGCCTGGGCGACCCGGACCGCCTCGGTCAGGGCAACCTCGTCGATGCCGAACTGGGTGGTCATAAACAGCGTGGCGGCGGGGAACGGGCCGGCAAGGTTGACCCGGAGCAGCACCTCGGCGATCTGCCCGGCCCGGCCAGCCACTGCGGAGATCCGGTGCAGCTCGAGCACGCTCTCGGCGTGCAACCGGGTCACCTGCTGCGTCAGGGCCTGCGCGATCTCCTCCTCTGTCTTGGCTGGCCCCCCGAAGATGACCGGGATGCGCTGATCCACGGCCCGGGCCTTGGCCAGCTCGCCACCGGACGCGACCTCGAAGCCGGCGACCAGCGGAGCCAGCGCACGCAGCAGCGGCTCGGCGCTGTTGGCTTTCATGGCGTAGAACATCCGGCACCGGGCAGGCAGCGCGCGGACCACCCGGCTGACGTGCTCGGCCATCGAGTCCAGGTCGTAGGCGTACAGGCAGACCGGTCGGCCGGCCCCGGCCCGGTCGGAGATCAGCTTTGCCAGGTTCATGCCTGCCCCGCAGCCAGTGGATTGGGTACCGCGTGCAACCGCAGCTCGGTGTCGGGCAGCAGCCGCCGGGTGGTGAGCTTCTCCACCGCGATGGTCGGCTTGAACACGTCGAACCGGCTGGCGAACTCAGGGAAGCGTCGGTGGTAGGTCTGGATCGCCTCGCGGACCACCGCCCAGAACTCCCGCTCATGGAACGTGTAGACGTCAGCCAGCAGCATCGCCAGCTCACCGAGATTGATGAAGCACAGCGCGTCGAGCAGGAAGTCGGTGACGAGATCCAGGTCGTCGGTCTCGACGAAAGAGTTGCGGTTGGGGTGGTGCGCCGGTGTGCCGGCGAGGGAGGGACAGCGCCCCGGGTCGGCCAGCACCGCCCGGGAGAACCGCACCCCGTCGTGGAAGTCTTTCACCGCCAACCGTGCCGGGCGGCCCGCGACGTGCACCAGAATCATGTTCTGCGCGTGCGCCTCCAGCGCGATGCCGTGGCTCTGCAGCAGATGCACCAGCGGCAGCACGGCCACCGCGATCAGTTGCTCGACCCAGCGCCGTACCCCGAAGGCACGCACCCACGGGTCCACCAGCGGGGTGCCGTCAAGCTCGCGCGAGGTGAGCCCGGTGAACGGCACCGCCTGCTCCCCGGGCACCAGGTACCGGTGCAGGCTCTCCCGCCAGATGCAGGCCAGCGCACCGTAGATGTCGTCGCGCAGCAGGCCGGACACCGGTGCCGGGTCGACGGCGACGCCCAGCACCTCGCCGAGCAGGATCAGCCGCAGCTCATCGCGTAGGTACGCGTCACCGGCGAGCACCCCGGCCAGCCACTCGGAGATCCGTGGCGCGTTGGTGACCGTGTGCGGGGCGAGCACCCTGCTCGTCGAGGTGTTGACGATCGACAGGGACAGCTTCAGGTAGGCCCGCCCGGGGACGTCCCGGCAGGCCAGAGTGCGGATGGACTGCTGGGCCAGGTGGGTGTGCGGGTCCTCGCCGAGCACGATGAGCTCGCGGTGACGCAGTAAGGCGGCGAAGGCGTGGCTGATGCGTTCCCGCCACTGCCACGGGTGCACCGGCAGCAGCGCGTAGCGCCTCGGATCGGCTCCAGCCCGCCGGATCCGCTGGTGGAATCGCTCGACGGTGGTCGGGCCGAGTTGCTCGCGCAGGAACGCGGCCTCGCCCAGCCCGGCGGACACCGTCACCGTCGCCACACCCCGGTGGGCGGCCAGCCACAGCGGGTGGATGCTACCGGCGAACTCCGGCCCCCAGGCCAGGTTGTCCGCCAGGTCGAAGCCGATCCGTGACTTGTAGGCGGGATGGTACGGGTGCCCGTCCGTGATCGCCGACTCCAACGTGTCGTAGTCTGCGCCGTGCAAGGTGTCCCCGCGCTCAGCCCGCACGTACTGTGCGAGCGCGTCTTTGACCAGGGTCTGCTCCAGCTCCCTAGCGAACGTCGCCACACCCACCTCGTCCGCGTTGAGGCCGTGCCGCACCTCGCTGAGCAGCCGGGTCGTCGAGTCGGCCTCGACGGTGTCGCCGGGCGCGCACCGCAGGACGGGTTGCGGGCCCAGCCGAATCCGGTCAAACCCGTACCGGCGGGTCGCGGTGAACAGGTAGCAGACCGCGTTGCCGTGCTCGTCGGTGCCGTCGACGGCGTAGCACCCGTCACTGGTGGCCCGCGCCACCAGCAGACCCTCGTACAGCAGCGACTCCAGCAGCTGCCGCATCAGCCGCCGCCGTACCTGCCCGAACTGCGGGGAACGCAGGGCGCTCTCCACGAGCTCTGCGTTCACCGACGTACCTCGCACATCGGATTGGGGATGTCCACGTACCGGGGCCGTTCTCCGCGACCGGCGAAACGGCTGATCAGATTGGCCTTGGCCGGTAGCACCGGGGACTCGAGCAGGTCGTTGGCATACCGGTCAGGCTGGGCTGCGCGCACCACGTCCCGCACCACGCGCCACAGTTCTGATTCGCCGACTCGGGTGTGCCGGGCGAGAATGTGCACGAGATGGCCGAGGTGGTTGGTGACGGCGTAGTACTTCAGACGCAGCCATGCCTCGGCATCCTCGTAGAGCACCGGGCTGTCGGCTGAGATCACGTCACACAGACCGCCGGCCGTCCACCGCGGCCGGCTCACACTGGTGCCCTCCATGTCGCGTACGAAGAACCAGGCTGGCCAGCCGCCCTCGAGGTGCAGCAATGAGTTCTGCACATGGGCCTCTAGGCTGATGCCATGCGCGGCGAACACCGCCAGCAGGGGCAGCAGGGAGATCTCCAGGTAGCGGCGCACCCACTCGGTGACGTCACTGGTCGCCTGCCGCACGTACCGGATCAGCTCGGGTGGCTCCCCATTCGGGCCGTGTTCCAGCAGGCCCGCCACCACCTGAGGAGCCTGCGGCCGGGTAACGAACGGGTTCTCCCGGTAGAGCACGGTGAGGTCGTCAGCCAGTGCGGGGCGGTCGATCGTGCGGTACCCCGTCTCCACCAGCACCTCGAAGCCCTGGTACGCCCATCCGGGCCGCAAAGCCTGAATCAGCCGGCTCGCGTCGACGGCCCGCTGGGCATGCTCATCGGGATTAGTGCGGACGAAGTTGGTGATCCGGACGTGCAGTGGCAGCTTCCACGAGGTGGCGAAGGTGGGGTCGCACACCGTGCGCACTGACGAGGTCGGGTACACCGGCGCGCCCAGCGGTCCCAGGTCGACCAGACCGCCGCCGGATCCGAGAGCGTGGCGTTGCCGCAGGTAGCCGGCCTGCCACGGGTGCACCGGCAACAACGCGTAACCACCCTGGTCCGCTCCGAGCACCTGCTGGGCCTGCAGCTGGACCTCGGGCGGGACCCAGGGCGCAGCGGACAACCGATCCTCGACGAGAAGCTCGGGGGCGATCGCGAAGTAGTGCAGCACGAAGGAGGTGCCGAGCTCGGGCGCATACGCCGCGAGATCCGCTGTGGTGAACCCCTCGGCGCTCTTCGGAGTGGGGTGAAACGGGTGGCCGAACCGCAATGACTGCTCGGCGTGCCGGGTGAGCAGCCGTGGATCCGTTGGTCGCGGTGGAGGGCCGCGTTGCAGGTAATGGGTGGTGCGGAGCACGCTGTGGTCGATCTGGGCGGCGAGTTCCGCCGGGCGTCCCGCTGGTGCGGTCAGGGCCGCCAGTTCGGTGAGCAACACCGTGACGAACTCGCTGTGTCCCACGGGAACCGCCTCGCCACCGTCGGGCTGGACTCGGAACTCGTCGCGGTAAATGTGGTGACCGAGCACTGACCAGTGCTCCACCCCGGCCAGCAGGACGCAGCCCGATCCGGGCAGCGGCACCCGCAGCACCGTGCCGTCGATGGCGGTGGGTACGCCGGTCTCCCGCAGAAAGGCATTGAGCAGTCGTTGCTGAGCGGCTCGCTCCGCGGTCACCCGCACTGGAGCCAGTGGGTTGGGCACCTGCCCGGTACCGGCCGGCATGCTCACGCCACCGGACCGCCCGTGGTGTAGCAACGGCGCCAGCACCAGCCGGCTGGGCCAGGTCGGGGCGTGCAGCAGCTCGCGTTCAACCACCTCAGCGACCTCGCTGGGCAGCGTGACTCGGGTGAGGGCATCGATGATCGCCCCCCGCAGCTGCGCCCACAGCACGCGCTCGGCGATACCGAAGTGCCGCCCCAGCGCGTCCGCGATGCCGTACAGATTGACCTGGAACCCCAGTGTCTGCAGGTAGCCGACCAGCTCCTCGGGGCGCGACAGCCGCAGTGACTGCTGGACCCCGGGTGCGATCCGGTACCCCGGGTCGGCCACTCCCGCGGCGGTCATCCAGCCCAAGTGCAGGCGCAGGGTGTCGTGGTCGCGCAGCACGAACCGCTGCGGCGCGCCGTCGAACAGCGTCACCACGACGTTCTGCCCGTGCAGCTCGGGCAGCACCCCATAACGCAGGAACCCCAGTCCCACCTCGCAGAGACCCTTGGCCAACCGGCGGAAGAACTCGACCGCATCAGCGGAGTCGAATCCTGCCGGGCCGATGATCGGGCCCAGCACGTCCCACTCGTGCGCGGCCAGCGTCGCCATCGGCAGCACCAGCTGGGCGGGATCGTCGAACAGCCCAGGGGGATAGACCCGCAGCTGCGCCGCGAGCTGCCCGGGACGGTCGTCGAACTCGTCAGTACCCGACGGATGGTGCCAACCGCACCAAATCCGCTCGTCACAGAGCTGCACGCGGGCTTGAAGGACCGGGCACCGGTCGATCACCTGCTCCATGGTGCGTTGCGCCCGCTGCCCGTTGTCCAGGTATCGGGGCGGCAGCAGGCGGGTGGCACCCAGGGTAGTGACCCCGAGTGGGAGCTTGACGTGCAACTCGGTCTCGGGAGCGGTGGCCAGCGTGCGCAACGAGGCGGTGGGATGGAACCGTCCCAGCCCCCGAGCGAGCGGCACCACGTCGCGGGCGGCCAGCTCAGCTTGGTACGCGATGGGCAACACATGGGTGAGGTGCCACGGGTGCACCGGTAGCGGCTGTACGTCGTCGAAGTGCAGGCCGGCGCGGCGGGCCGCGTCGGCGAGACGTTGCCGGTCCGCCTCGTCGAGTAGTAGTGCGTGCAGCTGGTCCGAGGCGGCGCCGCTACCGTGGCGCAACCGGTCCCGGCGCACCGCCACCCAGTCCAGGCCGAGTGGTGTCCTGCGCATCGGCCCGTATCGAGCCAGCTCCTGCGCCGTCCATCCGGTGGCCGCGCGGGCGGTCGGGTGGAACGGTCGGTTGCGGGTGGCGGCGAGCCGTTCCGCGGTGATCAGCTCGCCGGGACGTGGTCGGGCACCGGCCAACCGGGCACGTCCGTCGAGGATCACCGCAGCGTGTTGCACCGCCGTGCGCAGGTCGGCACCGACCTGCCGGGCATGGGGCAGTTGACCAGTCAGGAGTTCCAGCAGCTCGTTGGGTTCCAGCCGGCGCGGGTGATCGTCGTGACTCGCGCCGTGCCACACCGGTGGGCGGGACAGCCGGTAGGGCTGCAACGCCGCGGCCGGACGGACCCGGAAGCACACCCATCCACCCCCTAGTTCGAGGTGACACCACCGCTCGCCGGGCAGCACGGTCCGTCCGGCGAGCGCGAGCGGCGGGTCCGGCCGGGCGCGTTCGGTGAATGCCCCGAGGTTCTCCTGGATCAGCGTGTCCACCAGGTCCCGCATCACCAGGTCGGATGGCTGCTCGGTTTTCGCCACTTCGGGTTAGTACAGGTCCAGCCACGTGCCGACCTGCTGGGCGCAGGCCCGGGTGTAGATCT
>DATEMN010000026.1:0-13761 GCA_035275565.1 Pseudonocardiaceae bacterium
CCCAGGGAGTCCAGCCGGGCTCGCACCCGGTGGTCGCGCTCGCGGGTCACGTCCACGCCGGTGCGCAGCGCCTTGGCGGCGGCGAACTCCCCCGCCACGACCACCCGCCCCTCGCGCAGAGCGCGGCCGAGCAGCACGACCTCGGCCACCTTCTGCTCGGCGAACGCCAGCCGGTTGTGCACGGCCGGCGCCAGCGCGGTCTCGACCCCGACGTCGTAGGGCACGTGCAGCAGCGGACACGACGTGCCCACCTCGACCCGGCCCGCGGTGCCGAGCAGCGTGGCAGCGCGGCCCAGCGCGGCGTCGAGGTCGGTACGCCACACATTACGGCCGTCGACGACACCGGCGAGCACAGTCTTGTCCCGCAGCGCCGGCAGCGACACCGCAGCGCGCAGATCCTCGATGCCAGCGACCAAGTCAAGCCCGATCGCCTCGACCGGGCTTGCGGCCAACACCGGCAGCGCCGGCCCCAGGCTGCCGTAGTAGCTGGCCACCAGCACCTTCGGGCGGCCCGGTACCGCGCCCAACCGGCGATAGGTCCACGCCAGGCATTCCAGCTCGGCGTCGGTGCGATCGGCGACCAACGCCGGCTCGTCGAGCTGAACCCAGCCAGCACCGAGCCGTCCGAGCTCGGTGAGCAGCTGGGCGTACACCTCGACCAGCGGCTCGAGTAGCTCGAGAGTCGAGAAGCCCGGCGTCGGCTTCGCCAGCAGCAGGAAGGTCACCGGGCCGAGCAACACCGGCCGGGTACGCACCCCGGCGTCGAGGGCCTCGCTGAACTCGTCGAGGGGCTTGCGGTCGGCCAACCGCAGCGCAGTGTCCGGGCCGAGCTCGGGCACTAGGTAGTGGTAGTTGGTGTCGAAGAACTTGGTCAGCTCCAACGGCCGCGCGCTGCCGTGACCGCGGGCCATCGCGAACATGGTGTCCAGCGCGTCGAGACCCAGGGCAGCGAACCGTGCCGGCACCGCGCCCACGGTCTGCGCGGTGTCCACCACGTGGTCGTAGTAGGAGAACGTGTTACCGGGCACCGAGTCCAGCCCGGCGTCGCGCAACCTCGTCCAGGTGTCGCGGTGCAACCCGGCCGCGACCGCGCGCAGCCCGGCCTGGTCGAGGCTGCCCGCCCAGTACCGTTCCACGGCCCGCTTGAGCTCCCGGTTCGGCCCGATTCGGGGGTATCCCAACACGGTGGCGCCGATCGAATCTGTCCCGGTGATGTCGGTCACTGCTCTCTCCTCGCGAGCGTGCGGAGAGGATCCACGGCAGCCGCGGGCGGCACACGAGGAGACCGGACGCACGCCCGGTGTCCGCTCGACCCGCCCACGAGGCCGGTGGATCCGCACGCACCGGTGGTGCGCGCACCAGTGGCAGGTCTTCGGACTCGCGAGCACCGCCGGGGGTTCCCGGCGACCTACCGGCCGTCGCTTCCCAGGCGCGGTGCACCCAGTGCTCGATCCACGCACATCCGTGGTGACGGCTGTCGTTCCCGCTTACCGCTGCGGGGCAGTCCCGGATTCGCACCGGGTTCCCTCTTACCTCAGGCCGCACCCTAGTCGGGCGCGACCTGAACCACCAGCACAGGAGATGCTACTGGTAGCGGGGTCGGCTGCGAGTTGCAAGACGATCGATGTCGTGATGCCAGCCTGAACATGCCGGGGGTTGTGAACGTCCGGAAGGCGCCCCGGGACTGGTCCCGGCCAAACCTGGATATCTTGGTCAACGAGATCCGGTTCAGGAAATCAACAGATTGGGAAGAAATCGCCATGAAGAAGATCCACGCCATCCCCGGAATTGTCACGTCCGTTACCGCAGCGTTGGCCATCGCCGGTTTTGGGGGCTCGCCCTCCTTCAGTCATCCAGCAACGTCCACCCAGCCCGCGATGTCATCGACGGCCACACCGATCGGAACAACCGCGATCCAGTTTGCATCTTGCACAACCGCTAAGAGCGAGCAGCCAGAGTGTACGTACACCGTTACGCGAACCGTTTGCATTGATGGCGGCGGTCAGGTTGTGGACCGCGAAAACGGCAGGCAAGAATGCGTCGGCGGGATGTACGACGGGGCCGAAGTTCTCTAGGCTCCGATGGGCCGCGGGTGGCTTCGCTGGTAGTCTGATACTAGGCCAGCGAAGTCACCCGCCTCGACCATGGCCCTTTCCCGCCGCCGATAGCAGCTGGACCGCCCTTCTATTCGATAGGAGCCGTACAACTCGCATGACGACAGACAACGTCACTCGCATCAACGGTTGGATCACCCCACGCCTGGAGCGAGTTTTGCAGCGAAGCGCGCAGATTTCCAGCGCGAACGGCTATAACTATCTCGCCGTCGAACACGTAGCCCTGGCGATTATCGAAGACGAGAACTCGCTACCGAGCCGAAGCTGGCAAGGCTCCATGACCGCGGACGAATGGCGCCGGGCGATGCTTATCTCGCTACCGGATCCATCCACCAACGTCTACACACCTCTCGAGCCGGTGCAGATCGAAACCAGTCGCCAAACCGACTAAAGGCTATCCCGTAATGGGTGATGCCCGTCCCGGGGAGGACCGGACCCAGACCGGTCAGGACCGCCCACCGGCTGATCCGATGAAGATCCGCCTTGTCGCTGCCGTGGCGGCCGGTGTGCTGCTCGCCGGCTGCGGATCCGGCACGTCGACCATGGAACGGGCTACGATCAATGATCGCGGCTGCATCACCTCGTTCGACCCGGGTACCGACTACTTCCCGAACAAATCGACGTTGAAGCACGCGAAGAACTTCTCGGTGCGTTATGAGAAGAGCTACCAGGTGTTGACCGTCCACGAACCCACCCCGGGCGCCGAACCAGAGTCCTATGTGTTGGTCCGCTGCGGCGCGCCAGATCCGCACCTGCCGGGTGCGCTGTCGTCCGCACCGAAGGTGCAGGTGCCGATCCAGACCCTGTACTCGGCGTCGACCACCCACCTTCCGCTGCTCGTCGACCTGGGCAAGGTGGGCATCCTGACCGGCGTCTCGAACGCCTCGTTCGTCAGCGGCAAGGACGTACTGGACCGGATCAACGCCGGGACGGTCACGGAGTACGCACCCAACCAGCAGGTCAACGTCGAGCAGGTAGTCGCGGCGCAACCCGACGTGCTGATAACCGGGGGAACCGATGACCCGGCCTATGGGCCACTGCGGGCGGCCGGGATCACCGTGCTGGCCAACACCGAGTACCGGGAATCCTCGCCGCTGGGCCGCGCCGAGTGGATCAAATACATGGCGGCGTTGACCAGCAGCGAACGCAAGGCCGCCGAGGTGTTCGACCGCATCGAGCGCGACTACCGCACGATCGCGGCCACGGCGGCGAACGCCGGCCCGAGGACACCGTTGGCCCTCGGCACCATGACGCAAGGGGTCTGGTACGTGGCCTCCGGTGGCAGCTACGTCGGCAGACTGATCGCGGACGCCGGCGGCAGCTATCCGTGGGAGGACGACCTGAAGACCGGCAGTCTCCAACTGAGCTTCGAGACGGTCTTCGCCGAGGCCGGTGCCGCACCAATCTGGCTGGTCATCCAAGCCACCTGGAAGAGCAAGGCCGACGCGCTCGCCGCCGACCCCCGGTACGGGGAATTGACCGCGATGAAGTCCGGCCAGGTCTGGTCGGCGAACAAGGTGCTCGGGCCCGGCGGCGGCAACGACTACTACGAGCGTGGCGTGACCAGACCCGATCTGGTGCTAGCCGATCTGGTGGCGATCCTGCACCCGGACCTGCTGCCCGATCACGAGTTCAGCTTCTACCAGCGGCTCGCCGACCGATGACGGCCGGCGCAACCCCAGTCGCCACCCGCAGCGTGCTGGTGCTCAGCGCCTTGGCAGCGGCCACCGTCGCCGGTCTGGTACTGGCGGTCGCGATCGGCCCGGTGACGGTTCCATTGGACGACACGGTGGCGGTGCTGTTCGGCGGCACGCCGGACGACCCGCGATCGTCGGTGTTGATCGGCACCGTGCGGGTCCCGAGGGCGCTCACCGCGGCGGTGGCCGGCGCCGCGCTGGGGGTAGCCGGCCTGCAATTGCAGACTTTGTTCCGCAACCCGCTGGCCGATCCGTTCGTGCTCGGGGTCAGTTCCGGCGCCAGCCTCGGAGTGGCGCTGACCGTGGTGAGCGTCGGCAGCGCGGGAGCTGTCGGTGGGCTGTTCACCGGCGGATTGGACTTCGCCAGTCGGGTCGGCACGGTAGCCGCGGGCGCAGCCGGAGCTGGTGTGGTGCTGTTGCTGTCGCGGTGGGTGCGCTCCACTGTGACGTTACTGATCATCGGGGTGATGATCGGGTCGCTGGCCACCGTGCTGGTCAGCCTGCTGCTGACCTGGACCGATCCGCAGCGGGCGCAGCAGTTCATCGCGTGGGGCCTGGGCAGCTTCGCCGGCACGACCTGGGCCGACCTGGTGGTGCTCACCCCGATTGCCGTACTGGGCCTGCTGATGGCGCTCGCGTCGGTTAAGTCGTTGAATGCGCTGCTGCTCGGTGAGAACTACGCACGGAGTATGGGCCTGACAGTGCGCTGGGCTCGGCTAACGATCCTGCTGTCGTCATCTGTACTGGCCGGCGTGGTTACCGCCTTCTGCGGGCCGGTGGCGTTCATCGGGATGGCGGTGCCTCACCTGGCGCGGCTGCTGGTGGGTACATCGGATCACCGCGTACTGCTGCCGGCAACACTGCTGGCCGGTGGGAGCGTTGCGTTGGCCTGCGCGGTCGTCTCGCACCTGCCGGGCACCGGAGGAACCGTCCCGCTGAACGTGATCACCTCACTGATCGGTGCACCGGTGGTTATCACCATGCTGCTGCGCAGCCGGCGCCTGGCCGCCGGAGCGGTGCTGTGAGCCTGAAGCTGGTGGGGAGCCTGGAGCTGGTAGGGCTGGCCGTCGGCTACCGGCCACACCGGGGTCGACGGCCGCCGAGGGTGGTGGCGGAGGCGATCCGCGCTGCTGCGGCACCGGGTGAGCTAACCGCGTTGCTCGGCCCGAACGGGACGGGCAAGTCCACGCTGTTGCGGACGTTGGCCGGGTTGCAACCCGCGCTGGCTGGGCAGATCCTGCTGGACGGGACCGATCTCACCCGGCTGCGCTCGAGGGACCGGGCCCGCAAGGTCGCGGTGGTGCTCACCGACCGGGTCGACGTGGGCCTGCTGTCGGCGCGTGAACTGGTGGGTCTCGGCCGCCACCCACACACCAACCACAGCGGTGCCCTCGACGACACCGACCGGGAGATCGTCCGGTGGGCGCTGGACGTCACCAGGGCATCGACGCTGGCGGACCGGCCGGTCAGCGAGCTCTCCGACGGTGAGCGGCAGCGGGTTCTGATCGCGCGGGCGCTGGCGCAACAGCCTGCGCTGTTGCTGCTCGACGAGCCCACCGCCTTCCTCGACGCGCCATCACGGGTCGCTGTGACGGGCCTGCTGCGGGGGCTGGCCCGGGAGCACAACCTCATCGTGGTGGTGTCCACCCACGACGTCGACCTGGCCCTGCGGGTGGCCGATCAGGTCTGGCTGCTGGATGCGCACAGGGTGCTGCGCGCCGGGCCTCCTGAGCGCCTCGTCGCCGGCGGCCACATCAACGCCGCGTTCGACAGCGAGGATCTGACCTTCAACACCGAGACCGTGGGCTTCCAGTTGCGCGCGACCCCGATCGGCACCGCGCGGCTGACCGCCCCGTCCGCGGCCGGTGCGCGAGTGCTGACCCGGCTCGGCTGGGAGGTGACCACCACCGGCCCCACCGACATCGAAGTGCGCACGACCGGCACCGACTTCGACGTCCACGGCGGCGGTCGCACTGGACGGGTTGACGGTCTCGCCGGCTTGGCCAGTTGGGCTCGCACCGTCGCGCCGGGGCTGCTGCGCCGGGCCGACCCGGCTGACGTGATGCCCGCGCTCGTTGCACTGGCCCGGTTCGGGCCGTTCTTCGCCATGCACCTGGACCAGCCGGACAATCCCTCGCGGTCGGTGGCCGAGCGGATCAGCTCCGCGGCAGGCCAGCTCGGCACCGAGGATCGTCGGGTCGCCGCGTCCATCCTGTTCCAAGGCATGGCGGCGCGGCTGTGGTCACCGGTGCTGGGATGCTTGGCGACCGCCGGGATTGTGCCGGACCTGCCCATCCCCGTGCAGTGGCAGCTCCGTGCTGACGGCGCGGTCGAGCCGTGCGTGCCGCACCCCGGCGGCTGGATCGCCACAGAGGACGCCGACGACATAGCGGCGCTGGTCGAACACATCGTGATCCGGAACGTGCTCCAGCCGCTGGCCGAACAGTTCCGGGCCGAGCAGCGCATCGCCCACGGGCTGCTGTGGGGCAACGTCGCATCCGCGCTGATCGGCACACTGCGGGTGCTCCAGCGCGGTGGCGCTGACGACCCGTTCACCGCCTCGGTGGTGCTGCGGCTGCTCGGGGCTCCCCCGCTGGCCGGCACCGCCACCCTCGGCGCCTCCGGCACGCTCGACGAGTTCCGCCGGCGCAGCTGCTGCCTCTACTACCGGATCCCCGACGGTGGTCGCTGCGGCGACTGCGCGCTGGACCGCACCCCCGACATCCTGCACCGCACCAACACTCGGCCGACACGGAGCGCCCAATGAGCCAGCCACCGACCTGGTGCGATTCAGTGCATCAGCCAGGTTGCCAGCATCCGGGGTGATCGTCGCTCCGTATTCACGGGCAGGCTGACGGACTGCTGAGAACGGGACGGTCCGGACACCGCGCCAGCTCGTCATCGCGGTAGACCGAGACCTCATGACCAGAGCAGCGACACGGGTGCCGCGACTAACTTGGGCCCGAACGACACGACGTCGGTCCCGGTGTACAGCACCACGCCCCGCCGGAAACGATGACCGGCGATCTCCGCGAGCACACGCAAGCCGGCGAAGTCGCCGCTGCGGACCGTGGCAGACGACTTTACCTCGACTCCGACCACGGTGCCGTCGCGCGCCTCCATCACCAAGTCAACCTCGTCGCCGCTCTTTGTTCTGAAATGGGCCAGGCCGGGCCGAATCCGACTCCAGCTGATCTGCTTGCGGAGCTCCATTGCCACGAACGCCTCGAACAACCCGCCTGCGAGGTGCGGCTCGGTCGTTAAACGCTCACGTCCGATACCCAGGAGGTGCGCAGTCAGCCCACTGTCGACCAGGAACAGCTTCGGTGCCCGCACGATCCGTGTCGTGAGGCTCGTGGTCCACGCCGGCACATCGACCACGAGGAACACGGCTCGGAGCAGGCCGAGGTAATTGCGGGCTGTGCTGTGCGGAAGCTGCGCACCCCGTGCCACGTCGGCGAGGTTGAACAGCGACCCGGCGCGAGCGGCGATAAGCCGGATCATCACTGTCAACTCGGCCACGCTGCCCACATTGGACAGATCACGAACCTCCCGTTCGACCACGGCAGTCAGGTAAGACTCGAACCAGTCCGATCGCCGGTCCGCCGGACGCTGTAGCGACTCCGGGAATCCGCCGCACAGGACTCGGTCGAACAGCTCGCCACGGGAGACCCGAGTAACCACGACTGGCGGCAGCACCGCCTCGAAGACCGCGTCGATGAAGCTCTCCGGTCGGTTGTCGATTTCGCTCTGGGAGAGCGGCCACAGCTCGACGATCTCCATCCGGCCAGGCAACGCGTCCGCAACCTTCGGCAGCATCAACACGTTCGCCGAGCCGGTGAGCAGGAACCGGCCCGGTTGGCGGTGCTCATCGATCTCGGCCTTTACCGCCAGCAGGAGATCCGGTACCCGCTGCACCTCGTCGAGTGCCACCGGAACCGGCAAGCCGGCGACGAATCCGTCAGGGTCCACCCCGGCTCCGGCGCGCACAGTCGCCCGATCCAGCGTCACGTAGCCGTCCTGCCGAATGAGCCTGACCAGCGTGCTCTTGCCAGACTGCCGGGGCCCGGCCACGAACACTGCTGGCGTGTCGAGCAGCGCTCGCTCGATCAGGGGGCGAACCCATCGTGGGTACATGCCCGTACTCTAGCGAAAATTTCGCAACACTCTCGCGATATTTTCACACATTGCGGCCGACAAAGGGAGCCGTCATACCAGCTACTGATCACGTCTAGAGAGCGATCGTCACCCTCCGAAGCACAGGCCCCGACACGGGCCGAACGATGGGTCCACACCTACGCCAGCGAACCGACGTGGCTGGACAACGATCTAAGCCAGGATGCCTATCGCGGTCTCGACGAATCCACCGGACGGCGTCGACGGCCGAGTGGAGCTGACTGACGGTTCGAGGGTCGTCAGGGAGAACGTGCTTGCCGACCCGGTAGACGTCGGTGTCCTGCGGTGTCCCGACGGCGACGGTCGTCCGAACGACGCTGAGGAACGGCCGGACCGCTGCCAGCACCACATGCGCAGTTTCGCGAAGACCACATACCGGTCGCTCGCTCTTTCTGAGGGCTGCAGGAGATTCGGCGAAGCGATCCCTCCCCCACTGCAATACCGAACGAAGAACCTGGTCGCGGCGCACGAACACCGCGTCGTTCTCCTCCAACACCCAGGAGATCCACTCCGCCCACGCCTGATCTGCCTGCGTATAGGACACGAAGAAATCCCACGCAGACTCATTGCTGACGCTGCCGGTCACCCGGCCAGATTCCCATACGGGTGACACCGTCCGGGCTGGAGGTCGATCACGCGGCGGTGCGCTCCACCCGAAGGGTTGTCGCTGCCATCCTGTTGCGCCGATGCGCCCAACGACCTCGGCGTGGAGTTGCGGAACTCAGCCTGACACGCTGCTCCAGACCACGCTGCGATCGTCGGTGAGCAGGGAGTCGACGCGTCGGTGGAACTCGTAGCGGGTGGCAAGGTTGGTAACGGCGCGGCGGAGATAGCTGGCGAGGGAGTGCAGTTCGCTGAGGTCGCGGATCAGGGTCCAGCCAGCCCAGGAAGTAACGTCGTTACCATAGGCACCGCTGAAGTCAGCCCGCTCGGTATCGGGGTCGTGGAAGTGGTCGGGGACGGCGAAGGCAAGATCAAGCTCACGGGGGCCGTGGCTGGCGCGGTCCCAGTCGATGAGTAGCCACCGCCCATCGCGATCCTGGAGCAGGTTGTCGGGCTGGACGTCGGCATGGATGAGACCACGACCGAGTGGAGTCGCGGTCGTGTTGTAGATGTGCTGGAGCCGTGCGGCACGGGCGAAAAGCCACCCGCGGGTGTCGGTTGGCAGCACCGGCCGGTCCCGTGCGGTGTCAAGGTCGAGGGCTTCGTGCAGCCGAGCCAGCGGTTGGTGTTCGGGCAGCTCTGGAGGTGGGGTGTCGAGGTGGTGCAGTTCCCGCACCGCTCCGGCAAGGTCCCGAGCCCGGGGGATGCTCGGCGAGGGTAGATAGGGCCAGAGCGTGGCGACCGTGCCGGCTTCCCGCACCGGCTGCGGATGGGATGTCGGGGCCAATGCGGGCCCACCATGATCGGAGATCCAGGAGGTCAGCGAGACGACGTGAGCGGCACGCGCTTCGTTGGTCGGGGTGGCGCTGCTCAGGCGCACCACGATGGCTTCGGCAGGCACATGGAAGACGGCGTTGGAGCGGGACAGCAGCATCCGCGCCCCGACAGGGTCGAGGCCCAGCGCCCCGCAGATAGCGCTCAGTTCGTGCGAACTCGGCGTTGCAGATGAAAGCCGTCCACGGCAGCGCCGTCCCCGAGTCGACAGCGGCGAAATGCTGCTCGGCCTGGCCGAGTGCCCGCTCACACGCGGTGATGTCACCCAGCACTGCGTAACTCCAGCTCTGCACGCTGGACAGATAGCTTCGGGTGGCGTCGGAGACGGCGGCCGGAGAATTGTTCTCCACGACAAGCCCGAGCCCGACCAGCCGGAGCACCTCATCAGGAAGCCTGAGATGCAGGGACTGGTGCGCCATGTCCAGCACGATGTTCATGGTGAGGTCGGCAGCGCGAGGATGATCGGTGTGCCGACACAGTTGTAGCGCAACGATCCACAAGCAACGTGCTTGGTCGTGCTGCTCGACGTCGTAACTGCACCACGCTGCGAGCATCGCCAGGTCAGCCGCCGCTATGTCGAGCCGGACGCGGATCGCAGGGGTCGCGGCCGCTGCACGCAGCCGCAGAACCGACCGCAGCTGAGCAATGGTGGCTGCTCGGGCCAGATCCCCGCCATGCGTGAAGTCGCAGCGCCGCAAGGCGTTACTGGTGCGTTCGAGGGCATCGACATCCGCGGCACCCACCTGCCGTGGCGGTTCGTCGGCATCCAGACGCGGTATCAGTCTGTCCAGCCTGTCCACGTCGAGTTCTGGCTGTCTCTCGCCGAGGGCGATCTCGGTAACCGTCTGCCAGATGTCGGACAAGACAGCAGGGCAGATACCCCGCTTGTGCACCCGTTCACCGGTAGCAAGGGCTAGAGGAGAATCCCCGCTGCACCGGTAGTTGCCAGTTTGTCAAGGAGTGCGTCAAACCCACTGGCTAGTGACACGTCAGCGTCGAGCGGCACGAGCACCAGTCGACCGTCAATCACGACCGGCAACATCGCACCTCGGGCGGGCGGCCCTGAGAGTTGCGCGGTCTCATGCTCACGCACCTCAGTAGGCGTCGCGGCAGCGAACCACGCTTTCACCTCATCGGAGGCTCGGGCAAGGGCGGTGTCCAGCACTTCTTGCATGTATGGCAGCGGAGTAATGTCCGCCTGCCGTGCTTCCCACTTGTTGACCGTTCACACGCCGACTCCGAGGCGGGCGGCGAAGTCGCGGACGCTGAGTCGCAGCGCCTCTCGGAGCAGCTTCGCTTCACGACCGGTCCAACGGCCAACGGTGGTCATGGGCACTGCACCCCTCGGTCAGGAACGTCGCACTTAGCGGGCTGCCCCGAGGGCGCGACCCTCGGTGAAGTAAGGCGCGAGTTTGTTGTCAAACATGCTCAGCGCCGAACTGATCGCCATGTGCATATCGAGGTACTGGTAGGTGCCGAGCCTGCCACCGAACAACACGTTACGATCGATGGCTTCACGTCGAGCCAGTTCCCGGTACCGCTCCAGCTTAGCACGGTCCTCGGGCGTGTTGATCGGATAGTACGGCTCGTCCTCCTTGTTCGCGAACCGCGAGTATTCTCGGACGATCACGGTCTTATCGGTGGAGTAGTCACGCTCTGGGTGAAAGTGCCGGAACTCGTGGATGCGCGTATAAGGCACTTCTTCCTCGGCGTAGTTCATCACCGACGTGCCCTGGAAGTCCCCGATCGGCAAGACCTCGGACTTGAAGTCCAGGGTTCGCCAGCCCAACCAGCCCTCAGAGTAGTCAAAGTACCGATCTAACGGTCCGGTGTAAACAATCGGGGTGCCGGCCGGGATCTCATCGCACACGTCGAAGAAATCGACGGACAACTGGACCTTGATGTTCGGATGGTCGGCCATCCTCTCCAGCCACGCAGTGTACCCACGCACCGGAAGCCCCTCGTAGGTATCACTGAAATACCGGTTGTTGAAATCGAACCTGACCGGCAGCCGCGCGACAATCGAGGCGGGCAGATCCCGTGGGTCGGTCTGCCACTGCTTGGCCGTGTAACCGCGGAAGAACGCGTCATACAGCGGCCGACCGACCAGAGATATCCCTTTCTCCTCATGGTTGGCCGCCGATTTGGGGTCAGTGATCTCGCCGGCCTGCTCAGCGATCAGCGCGCGGGCCTCGCTCGGGGTCAGGTACCGGCCGAAGAACTGGGAGATGGCGGCCAAATTGATCGGCATAGGATACACTTGGCTGCGGTGGATCGTGAACACTCGGTGCTGGTAGTCAGTGAAGTCAGTGAACTGGTTGGCGTACTCCCACACCCTCTTATTGGACGTGTGGAACAGGTGCGCACCATAGCGGTGAACCTCGATACCGGTCTCCGGCTCGGTCTCAGAGTAGGCATTACCGCCGATGTGGTGGCGGCGCTCCAACACCAGCACCCGCTTGTCGAGCTGGGCAGCCCGCTCGGCCACGGTCAGGCCGAAAAAGCCGGAACCGACAACGATCAGGTCACATCCTGCAAGGTTCACGGGGCGCCACCTTACCGGGCTCGACACCACACCACGACGCGGGCGGCATGTCCTTACGACCAGCACGATGATCCGCACCCTCGACGGCGTGCGCCGGCACGGTCGTCATGTTGGACGGCACGCCAGAGCGCCTCGTGGTGCTCGTGCACGGCAGCGGGGTGGCCCAGGAGGCGGCTTCTTCACCCGGCTCGCCGCAGGGCTGGGGAGGCTGGCATCGCATCACTTCGATCTACACGGACACGGCGAGATCGCTTCTACGATGATCGACTAGAATCCGCGCTTGTCTTCTAAGAACTCGACCAGAATTCCACTCGGATCCTTGATGAAGAAGTAAGTTACACCAGTTCTACCCTGTTGAATCTCGACGTTCGACGCAATGCCGCGGTTCTCGACAAAATTCTTGGCTTCGTGCACCGAGTCGACGCTGAGCGCAAAATGTTTGACGCCGATCCGGGGCAGATCGGTCACTAGGGACGCCGCGGTCTCGGGCGCGGGTGTGCGATTCCGATACCAGAAGATCTCCAGGTAGTTCGCGCCGAGTTTGAGATGTGCGATCTCCAGGACACCACCCGGATCTTTCCAATGCAACACGACCCTAAACCCGAACTGTTGGTAGAACGCTACGGATTCTGCCATGTCGATCGCACTGATAGCAGCGTGGTGAATCGTAAAATTCACTGGCAACTCCCTGCTTATTACGCCCGACGCGGGCGCGCCTACACTGCAACAACCCATCGTGCCCGTTCCAGGAAGTCGCCGACGGCGGTTATTGAGGGGGAGGCTGTTACCAAACCGACCGCCCTTGCGGTGTACGTAGACAGCCCTCACGAATGGGGGTATCGGGGGCGGGGCTGGCAGCGGGGGCAGGTGTAGGAGGAGCGGTTCATGAAGGACTCGCGCCGGATCGGGGTGCCGCACCGCGGGCAGGGCCAGCCGTCCTGCCCATAGGCGGCCAGCGAGCGATCGAAGTAACCGGACGCGCCGTTGATATTGACATACAGCGCGTCGAAAGAAGTGCCACCGGCGGCGAGTGCCTCGGTCATCACCTCGGTGGCGGCGGTCAGTGCGTCCCGAGCCTGGGGGCGGGTCAGCGTCGCCGTGGACCGCGCCCAGTGCAGCCGGGCGCGCCACAGCGCCTCGTCGGCATAGATGTTGCCGATTCCGGATACCAGGGTCTGGTCCAGCAGGGCGCGTTTGAGACCGGTGTGCCGCCGCCGAATCCCGGCGACCACCGCCTCGAGATCGAAGCACGGGTCCATCGGGTCGCGGGCGATATGCGCCACCGGCACAGGCAGGCCGTCGACCAGATCCTCCACCGACAGACCCCCGAAGGTGCGCTGGTCGATGAAGCGCAGCTCAGGCCCACCGTCGGTGAAGACCAGCCGCACCCGCAGGTGCGTCTCGTCGGCCGCACCGGGAGGCTGGATGCGCATCTGCCCGCTCATCCCCAGATGGGCCAGCAACGCCTCGCCACCATCAAGATCTAACCAGAGGTATTTGCCGCGGCGCCGGGCCGCGTACACCGCCCGGCCGGCCAGCCGAGCCGCGAAGTCCAGCTCACCGGCGAGGTGGCGGCGTACCGAGCGGGGGTGGCGCACCTCGACGGCGGCCACGGTACGCCCGGCGACGTGCTCAGCGAGGCCGAGCCGGACGACCTCTACCTCGGGCAGCTCCGGCACGATGCCCTATCCCGCCGGCGGGGCGCTCCCGCTGGCCAGCTCAGACAACGAGCGCCAGGCCACCTCGGCGGCCCGCTGCTCGGCTTCTTTCTTGGTCCGCCCCTGCCCCATGC
>DATEMN010000027.1:0-12814 GCA_035275565.1 Pseudonocardiaceae bacterium
CGCAGGTGGCTGGCCGCGATGCGGGGGTGGGTCCGGGCGGTGGTGTGCAGGTAGGCCGCTGGAGCCTGCAAAGCCTGGTCACCGCCGAGCCCACGAAGGTGCAGCCGGCTGCCGCGCTCGACGAGCTGGTGGGCGATGACGGTGGTCCGCGCATGATCCCGGACGATGACGTGCGGCTCGTCGGCACCCGCACCGCCCGCGCCGGCATCCGCATACATCCGGGGCAGCTGGGCGGTCTCGAGCACGAGGCGCTCGACGCCGTCCAGCTGGTCAGCGGCGTGCTGCGCCCAGCGCGCGTCGTCATGGCCCGAGTCGGTCGAGACCACGGTCACCGCGATCACCCGGCGGTGGCCGCGCGCGGCCAGGAAACAGATCGGGGTGGAGTCCAGACCACCGGACAGGTCGCAGCTGATCGTCCCCCCGGCTCGGGCGCGGGCCTCGACGGCGGCCACCAGCGCCTGCGCCACCAGCGGCGCCGCCTCGGCCAGCGGCGTGACCGGCTCCGGCGGACACCACCACCGCACGACCCGAGCTGGCTGGCTGGCGTACGCCAGCAGGTAGCAGTCGTCGGCCAGCACCCGCATGCCCTGCCACAGGCACCCGTCGGCCGTCGGGTGAGGCAGGGATGGATAAACCAGGCGAGCGGCCAGCCACTGCTCGTCGACCGTGGCTGCGACGAGACCGGCCAGCACATCCGCCCGGTCCGCGGCCACCGTCACGTCCCCGACCTGGGTGTAGAACACCCGACGCAGCCCGGAGACGCTGCCCTGCACCCGGACCTGGCCATCGACGGCCGCGATCAGGTGAAAACTGCCGGACAGCTCGGCCCCCAGCCGATCCAGATCAGCCACCGTGCGCACCCGGTGGATCATGGCCGACAGTCCGAGGGCGGTGACCGGGCAGCATCCGATCACCGCCACCTGCACCCGTCCCACCTGGGCCGCCACCAGCTCGTCAGCGGTCCAACGGCCCATCAGCCACGGCCGTCCCGAGGGATACCGCAGCGTCTGTGCCGCGTGCGGGCGCGCAGTTGTGGATACGTCGCGCGCGGCATCGCTGTCGGGAAGGACCACGAACCAGGCTTGGTCGCCGTCGGGTGGGCGAAGAGAGGTGCGCACGACACGTTACTCGTTGTAGTACCCGTACTCCTCGGCGATCGGCCCTTCACCGACGTCGCGGGTCAGCGCGGTGAACCCACCGATCTCCTCGAGCATCGGAGGCTCATACACCTCGGTATCGTCTTCTGTGTGAGTGTCCATGTGCACCGTCACCTTCCTGTGCTTAATGGTTCTCAGGGGTTAGTCTTCAACCATTCTACTGTTTTCCGGATCACCTGGTCGGGATCGCTGCATGCGGCACAATTGAATCGGCAGACGGTGGTGTCGTCACTTGCCGAGATCAGACTGGAACGGTCATCGGGAGGAAATGCGACGTTGTTTACGGAGGCGCTGTGGTGCCGGTCGAGCATGACCGTCACACCGGAGCTCACATCCCAGACCTCGACCGTCCCTTCGGTCGTTCCGGCGGCGAGCAGTCCACCGTCCGCGCTGAAAGATGGGCTGCTGGACACGTGGCCGTGAGCGGCCAGCCCGCGCACGGGCCTGCCGTCCCGGGTCCAGACCCGCACCGTGCCGTCCTCGGCTGTGCTGGCGAGGTACCTGCCGGACGGGTCGAAGGTCACGTGGGTCGCGTGCGGGTGACTCAGCAGGGCAGGTGGCTCAGCGGTGTCCAGTCTCCAGAGGCGGACTCCCTCGCTGTCAGTCGCGGCGAACAGCCGGCCGGTAGGGCCGAACACCACGCTGTCGGCGGGTTGTTCGGTGCTTGGGAACTCGCGATCCCCGCGCAGTTCCCCGGTGTTGAACTTGCGGTCCGTGCGTAGCGCTCCGGTCTTGGTATCCCACAGGTGGATACCGCCACGGGTGTCCCCGCCGGCGACCATCCCGCCATCGGGGCTGATGGCGAGGCTGACCAGGGACCAGAATGCCCGCACCGGAGGTTTCTCGTACTGCTGGAGAGGCTCGGATTTGCCGTCGTCGCTCCAGGACATCAGCGTCGGGGCTTCGCTAGACCGCCCGATAGTGAAGATGCGATGCGATTCTGTGGGGTCGAAGAGCACCACCCGCAGTGGAGTGTCGACGGACACCGTGGCCACTGGCGGTTTCGACAGGTCGTGGGCGTCGATAATGAAGGCGGTGCCATTCTGGCTCGCGGTCGCGAGTAGGGATCCGTCGTGACTGAGGTCCAGGTGAGAAACCCAGTCATCGTTTCGGTCGAAACGCGATACCTGCGGTAGTTCCCAACGCCGAACTGTGCCATCCCTGCCGAGAGACAGCAGCACCTTGCCGTCCTGCAGGTAGCTCACCCGGGTGACCTCTCCCTGGTGAGCGAGAAGTTCGTAGGTGGGGGCAGCGGGGAACTGTCGGGGTCCCGGAAACCAGACGAGGACCCGCCCGTCGGCGCCGGCGGTGGTCATCCACCGGCCATCGGGGCTGGTGACCACATCCAGGACGGAGTCCGCCTGTTGCGGCAGTGCCCCTCGCAGTGATCCGTCGTTGAGGCTGTACGTCCGTACTTCCTTGTCCTGCGCGATCATGACGGTCTGCGCCTGCTCGTTGACGACAACCTGTTCGACAGAGTTGATGTCGTTGACCGAGTACCGAACGTAATCCGGCCCAGCTTGCC
The DNA here is from genome assembly GCA_035275565.1 of Pseudonocardiaceae bacterium. Taxonomy (GTDB): domain Bacteria; phylum Actinomycetota; class Actinomycetes; order Mycobacteriales; family Pseudonocardiaceae. The sequence continues at coordinate 2,683 of DATEMN010000027.1, forward strand.
AGTTCCACACGACGATCGAAGGCTTCGCGCCTGCTGACAGGCCGATGACGGAGAGGCTGACGACGGACTGGGAGTAGCGTTTGAGCTCATAGGCGGCAGGGTCGAGGGTGGACGACTCCGCGATGCTGGTGCCGGTTTGGGTGTCCCATACACGCAGCTTTTTGTCTGTTCCGGAGGTCGCAATGTACTTCCCGTCGGCCAACGGCACGGCGTCGCGGACGACACCCTCGAAGCGAGTGACCCGTGCTCCGGTGTCGACACGGTGCGTGGTGGCGATCCCTGATCGGGAGATGACGAGGACGAGACCGTTCGCGGCGGGTCCGATCCATTCGATGACGGACGGTGGGCCTCCTTCGCTCTCGACTTCGGTGTGCCCTCCCGTCGCGATGTCGATCACTGCCATCGTGCCCTGATCGGTCCCGAGCGCGACGCGGGACGCGTCCGGGCTGACGGCCGCCGCCGTGACGGTGCCGCGCAGGTCGACCGTACGCTCCACGGTACCGTCAGCACCGATGACCCGGATGCTGCCGTGGGCGTCGTAGGCGACGACGTATCGGGAGTCCGGCGTGCTCGTCATGCCGATCATCATCGGGTCCGGCCCGGCGACCACCTGACTGCGCGGGCTCGACGCCGCGGTTAACACCGCCTCGCGGGCCTGATTGTTGGCGTTGACATGGAAGGCGTCGACCGCGTGCCGCAGGCTCTGCACGGGGTTGTAATCGAGGGTCTCGGCGGCCTGCGCCAAATACATCTGTTGTTGCGCCAGCGACGTTTGTCGTTGCGCATTCTGGTAGTTCTGATAGGCGAAAACGCCGAGCACACTGACCACGATCAGCACGACCGCCACACCAAACGCGAGTCGTTGGAGCAGCGTGCGGCGGGCAGTCTGGGCCGCTACCCGGGCTTGCTCCCGCTCGGCGTCGAGCCGGCGGGACAATTCGACTTGTTGCTGTCTCGCCACATGGCGGCGGCGCCAGTCGAGCACCGCGGCGCCCATGACATCGTGGAAGATCTCGTAACGGGGTGGTCCCGTGCCGCCGACGGCCGGGGGCACTGGCCGCAGAATGCGCTGTGGTCCGGAGCATAGCCTCTCGAGAAGATCCCGCACTGCATCCACTGACAGCCTCGACAATTCAGCGAGATCCTTGGCGGGCAGCGCGGTCTTCGTCCCGGATGTCGTGATCAGATGGTGGAACACCTCGGCGGCGACGTCGACCTGCGCGGGCGAGAGGTCGGCCATGACGTTGTCGAGGTGGGTCTGGACTATCGTTTGGGCCTCGCCCAGATCGTGTAACGTGCGCTCCCGAAGCGACGACGATCCGGTGGCCCGCTCGGCGTCCCACAGGCGAGTCAGCACGAGCTGCAGGTAGGGAGTCTCGATATTCTCGCGGTCGTCCGATGCGGGTACGTCGGAGGCTAAGCCGTTGGGTGTTGTTGCTTCCGGACTCGCGTGCACATGACCGGTGCGGATCTGATCCAAGAGGGTCCCGATGAGGCCGGGTTCGATGGACATCGTCTGCTCGGGTGGCACGATGCTGTTGTAGCGATCGAGGGGGCACGTGATAGCGGAGTGGGCGGCCTCGCGGCTCAGGTGCATCAGCCGGAGATAGTTGTCGAAAAGGTGCGGCACCCGACCCTTGAAACGGTCCAGGCCGGCCAGGGCGTCCTCCCGGATCGACAGCAGGACGTGTACCGGCAGGTCCCGGGTGCTCAGGATATCGCCGAGCGCGGCGGTCAGTCCTTCCTCGCCGCGATCTGCGGGGTGGTAGAAGAAGTACTCCTCGAACTGGTCGAAAATCAGGTAGACCGTCGAGACTCTGGACTGGTGCAGTACCTCGCGAAGCCACGGCACGCTGAATGTCGGCGTACCGGTGGCTTCCTCCACGGGATTGGCGCCGAGCACTCGCGAGACCGCGGCACTGACCGCCGCCGCGATGCGCTCCAATGGGGCGTCGCGCCAGCTGCTTACATACGCCACCGCCGCGCCGGGGATGCCCAGGTCGGCGTAGGAGTCGTCATCGATGTGGTGCAGCGCGGGCAGCACTCCTGCGCGCAGCACTGAACTCTTGCCGACCCCACTCGGGGCGTACAGCAGCGTTAACCGCGATGCGGTGAGGTTGGCGACGATCAGGTCGGACTCGCGCTTCCGGCCGAAGAAATACGCCGCATCCTTCTCATCGAAGGGCTCCAGTCCGACGTACGGGCACTCCGGCAGGTAACGGTCGTCCTGGGACGGAGCAGGAGGCCCCGTCTCGGTGGTCACGCCGCCGCCTCTTGCTGAGGGGGGTCGGGTTCGGGGGGAAGTCGTTGTTCGACGGCCGCGACGAAGTCTTCCACTCTGACGGGCAGGATCTCGACGCCCCGCTCATCCCACGCGGCGTGATCGATGGGGTCCGGTTCGGCCTGGATCGCCCAATGCTTGAAGTTCCTGCCCTCCTGCTCTCCCCACAACCGGTACAGCATCGCCCGGATGTGCCAGTCCCGCAGGCTGTAACCCAGGAAGAGGAGGTGGCTGGTGCGCAGCTTCGCCGCAAGCGTCACCGGAAACAGGCCTGCGACGTCGGCGCGAGTGATGTAGTGAATGTAATGATCTTCGGTGATCACGAAGCTGTCCACTCCGTGGATCCGGTCCACTGCGCCGTGAATCTTCGCGATGACGGTCCGTTGGCCGAGCCGGAGGTGGTCGTACTCGTTCGGCACTCGGATCACGGTCGATTCACCATCGGCGGTGATGTGGCGGGACAGTCCGCGATCTTTACCTTCGGCGATGTAGGTGACAAGGTCGTAGGGCTCATCTTCGGCTACGAAGGCGCGCTCCAGGGAGTCGTCGTAGTTGGTCGTCACGATGAGCATGCATTCGCGGACGTCGTCCGCCTCCCGGGTGCGGCGGGCTAGCCGGGCCAGGAAGCGGTGAAAACGTGTGGGCGGATAGTCCGCGTCAAAGACGTCGTGGAGCTCGTCGTAGAGCGGTCCTTCGCCCGCCAGCGCCGCCAGGTACTGCGACACCCGGGCCAGGTCGTAGTTGTCGATCGGTGCGCCGACGTGCTTGGCCAGCTCGACGGCGAGTTCCTGGGAGCTGGGCAGGTACCTGCCCAGCTCCCAGGCGGCCTGAGGAGGCCGTTCACTCAGGTTGACCCCGGCGCCGAGCACCGGAACCACCTTGCCTCGTAACAGACGCCGGACGATCAGGTCGTAAACATGCTCGTAGGGCATCGCACCCACCCCGTTCGTCGTCATTCGGGGGAAGGAGGGCGGGCAACAGCCGGTAAATACGTCATGCCCAACCCCGATCGTGTGAACTCGCTGTGGTCGACCGTCGCACACACCGTGACTGGCCCGTGTCGATCTTGCCTACGCTAACGGATGGAAGCCATCACATTATGTGACAACTACGGGCTGTCACTTGTTGAATCGGGGCCTAAATCACCCGAAAGGTTCAAGACGGCGGCGGATTAAGCCGATTCCGTAATTGCATGGACACGCTGTGTGCATGTGGATCTACAATTTCGATGAAGTCCATCAGTCGTCGATGGATCAGTCGAAGTCGCCCGTCACGGGCCGTTGGGTTCTCGGCGAACTCCGCGATATCCTCTTTCAGTCGCCGGAACCATCTCGCCATCTGCTCGTCTTCCAGCGAGCGCACGAAAGACGCGTACCCCAGACACTCCCATCGGGGCGCCCCGGGCGTCGAGACCCCGGTCGGTACCATCATCATCTCGCCGAGTGCTCGTTGCTCTCCTCGAAAAAAACGGAAGCACTTCTCCGGAACATTGATACTGTCCAAGAAAGCTTCGCTGGTGGCCTCCATCGCGAGCGCGGGCGCACGGTTTACTCGATCATTGCGGGGATCGAGGAACTGGGATTCCCGTCGCACGATCTCCGCCCAGCAGAAATACTGCGCGAAGACGTGCATTGTATTGAGGACGGCATACTCCTTCTCCGAATCCGCGCTGTCCGCGCTGAGAAAATTGCCGAAGAAGTTGAGCTCAATTATATTGTAGATCCTCCCCTGCAGGTTGGAGGCCGCCTGTAGCAGAGGCTCTCGAAATTTTCTTGCGAACTCCTCCGTGACAGACAGACGCTCCTCCCGAGCTGCCCGCCGCGTGATCACCACGCTGACCACCGCGCCGATCGTCGAGATCAACGCCGCTACGACCGGAACGAGCCACTCCGGCACCGCTGCACCTCGCATCCGGATCGCACGGAAGCTGTGCTGAGCACAGGGTCTGTCGACGGAGAGTGCCCGCCGGGCCGGCGAGCTGACTCGATCACGATAGCGTGGTCAGGTGCGATGGGACGTAGGCTACTTACCCCGCAGGAGTTACCCCCGCAGGAGGCTGAAAACTTGCCGACGCCATCCGCGCCGCGTTCGATCTTGACTGAGCGTAGGTGTCTGACACCCCCTGCTGTCACGACTGTGATCAAGAGGTTCCGGCGCCGGTTGGACGACGTGAACGAAGTCGATCTCGCCATTTCGCGATGGGTCGGGCGCCGGCCGCCCAGCCCACTCGACGGCGTGATGAAGGGCCTGAGCACCGCCGCGAACCACAGCGTGCTGTGGTTCGTCATTGCGGCTGCGCTAGCCACCAGGAAAGGCGCCGCCCGGCGCGCCGCGCTGCGTGGCGTCCTGGCTATCGCGGCGACGAGCTTCAGCGCCAACGCCGTGCTCAAGCCGCTGCTGCCGCGGCGCCGTCCGGCGGCCCGCGAACTACCTGCGTACCAGGTGTTACCCGATCCCCCGACCTCGTCGTCGTTCCCCTCCGGGCACGCCGCGTCCGCGGCGGCATTCGCCACGGCTGTCACGTTGGAGTACCCGAAAGCAGGCTTGGTGATCGTCCCGCTGGCTGCCGCGGTGGCGTACTCCCGGGTCCACGTCGGCGTGCACTGGACGTCGGATGTGGTGGTGGGAGCGACGGTCGGCTCCGGCATCGCGCTGGGCACCCGGCGCTGGTGGCCGGTGCGTACGACGGACGAGGCCCGGGCGCGCCCGCACAACGACGCGCCGGTGCTGCCGGCCGGCGCTGGCCTGGTGCTGATGGCGAACCCGCGCTCGGGCGACCCCGGGCTGGACCCGGCCGACGAGATAGCCGAGGCGCTGCCGGCTGCCACCGTGTTGCGGACCGAGGAAGGAGCGGACCTGCACGACCAGATCGAGGCCGCGCTCGCGGCCCGGGATGCTCGCGCTGGCGGTTTGGTGCGGGCGGTCGGTGTCGCCGGCGGCGATGGGACAGTGGCGGCCGCCGCAGCCGTCGCGGGTGAGCGCGGCTTACCGCTGGCGGTGGTGCCGACCGGCACCCTTAACCACTTCGCCCGCGACGTCGGTGTGTACGACCTGCAAGAAGCCGTCGATGCCACCCAAACCGGCGAGGCGGTCGCGGTGGACCTCGGTGTGGTGGAGATCCATGGCGGCGGGCGGGCGTCCTACAGTCGGTACTTCCTCAACACCGCGAGCCTCGGTGGCTACTCCGACCTGGTGCGGCTGCGGGAGAAATGGGAGCGCAAGTGGGGGAAATGGCCGGCGTTCGCGGCGGCACTCGTCACGTCGTTGCGCCATTCCCAGCCGCTGCGGGTGAAGCTGGACGGAAAGGAGCAGAAGCTGTGGCTCTTATTCGTTGGCAATGGACCGTATCACCCGCGTGGCATGGTGCCGGCCTGGCGGCCGCAGCTGGACTCCGGGCTGCTCGACATCCGCTACCTGCGCGCGGACCGGCGGTTCTCCCGAGCCCGGGCGATCATCGCGCTAGCCTTGGGCGCGCTGCAACACACCCGGACCTACGTGCAGCGCGAGGCGCCATCGCTGGACGTGGAGATGATCGGCGATCACGCCTCGCTGGCCACTGACGGCGAGGTTCTGGACGAGGCCAGCCGGTTCACCTTTCGAGTCGCAGACCGCCCGATCGCGGTATACCGCCGCGACGAACAGAACTGGCCTGACCGTCCCCGTCCCCATCTCCCCTGGTAGATAGCGAATTCGCGGACGTCACCACCCGGATCTCCGGTCTTCGGTGTTCACGGGTGTGACGGTGGTTTCCGCGATACCCACGTTGTGTCGACTTTCGGTGATCTCGTCCATCACCTGCTCCTGCCGGCGCTTGTCCCTGATCTTTATCAGGATGGTGAGCGTCACACCGTGGGCGGCGGCGAGCACCAGTAGGAGAATGCCAAGCTTGACCACCACGTCGCGAACCGGAAGCCCGGTATCCACGTCGATCAGTGAGATCAATGCCAGCAACCCCAGCACCACGAGGTGGAACAACGCCGCGACCAGTTGGATCATGGAGCGAGCCGCGTCAGCCTCGTACACCTTCCCCAGATACGCTCGACCGCTGCGGGTGATGAAGTAACCGTCGATCAACACGAGCGCCACGCCGAGAAGGAGAAATGTCACGTAGCCGTTGACGTCCATGCGAGCCCCTTTCGCAAAAGTCCCGAACCGGTTCCTGTGATACCCGTTGCGGCAGGTCACCAAACCAGCGGGGTCCTCGCGGGACGAACATGTGTAACGACCGGCCGGCGCGGTTATTCAGGGGGCGACAACCGCGGCCGAGGATGTGAGGACATGCCCCAACGTGCGTGGAGTGACAAGCGGGAACGCCAGTACGAGCACATCAAGGCGTCCCAGGAGCAACGCGGCACCAGCGAGGAACGGGCCAAGGAGATCGCCGCTCGTACGGTGAACAAGAACCGGGCGCAGTCCGGCGAAGCCCAGCAGGCCAGCAAGACCTCCACCGAGGACATCTCCCCGCAGCGCCGGGGTGGGCTGCGCTCAGGTCGCCGGCAGGGCCCCGGTGGCCGGACCAAGGCCCAGCTTTACCAGGACGCCCGCCGTGCCGGTCTCAAGGGCCGGTCGAAGATGACCAAGAAACAGCTCGAGGAGGCACTGGACCGGGGGCAGTGACCGGCGGCACCCAGTTCGACGTTGTCCCAGCCGCAAGACAGTGGGATGTGACAATCCCAGGAATCTAGCGTTCCTCGTTGGCTTCCCGGTGGAGCAGAGCGGGAAGTGCGCCGAGTTTGTCGGCCTGCTGTTGGGCATAGGTAGCGAAGACATCGCAGGAATGGGATAGGTGTTCCGCTATCACGTCGGTGAGGTCGGTGTTATCGGCCCGAGTTCGTGCCTCGGTGTCGGGAGTGGGAAATTGTGACGCAACTCCGTAAATTGCAGCCCCGAGCAGTGCGTCGAGGAGCATCTCCGCTTGCGTACCGGTGACGATGTCAGGCTGGGATTCATCAAGCTGGGGATCCTGGGAGCGTTCTAGGGACGAGACGGCACTCGGCTGCCAGGGGTCGAGGGCTGACCCTAGCTCCGCACAGACCTGCGGACACCGGGGACGCAGCAGGTGCTGAACGACCCACCAGTGGACGGTGCACTGCGATGTGGCGCGACCGAGCACGTCGCGCGCTTCCCGTCCGATTCTCAGCAACTCGCCGAGATCCAGGGTGGTCATATCGGACAGGTACGTAGGCCGAACGTCCATAGCGAGGACGTGGTGCCAGCGTGCCCACCACAGGGCGCCTTGCCACATCCGTTTCTGGGTATCCTCCCGCGCAAGCCACACTCCGATGTTGCGGAAGTACACCTTGATTTCCTCGTAGACGGCGTGGCCAGCCGGTGTCGCGTTGAATCCAACGCCTTTGATCGGATCGGGCTCACCCAGCTCACCGATCAGATTGACGTCGAAGAAATGGTGCCAGGTGGCATCGACGGATACCCGCCCGACGCCGGCCCGATGACCATCGTAGGTGCCGATGGCTCCGTACCTGTGGGGATTGAGAAAGCCTTTGAAGTCGCTGCTGGTACGCCCGCCATGGATCGTCGACCAGGCGATGACCTCGGGCGCTGCGCCAGCGGGGTACTCGGTCGTGTGGTAGCCGTCAAAGGTGAACGATGCACTGAGGTCGGTGGGCTCGTAGCACTCACCCTCATGCGGGTGATCGGGCAGGACCCGGATGATGCCGCGCGGACCACACAGCAGTGGGTGGGGATAGGAGCGATGAAAGTAGGGGTTCCACGGTCCGGACGAGTAGAGCCGTGGCGTGATGCGCTGCGGGATGTCGTCGGACTGGTCGTCGAGTTGAACACGGGGATCATTGCCGATGCTGAGCGTGTCGTTTCGGTCGGGCCCATCGATCTTCGGGGCGACTGGCTCACCGTTCGGTCCGGGCTGAGGCCAGTACCATTTGCGCATGTTCCGGACCCGAGGAATCCGGCCACACATCGCCACCCCGAGATCCTCGTGATCGCCGGTAGCGAATACACCGCCACCGCCGTCCATGAATTGTGCGATCGCCCGCAGTTCGGTCTCGCTGATCTCGGTGCCTGCGCGCTCAACGCCGAACAGCCAGATCTGGTCGTATCCGGACAGATCCACGGTGTCGAACCGGAATTCCGGTATATGTGCTACCGGGTCGAGGCGGCGGTGCGCCTTGGTGACCTCAAAGCGTACCCAGGGATGAGGCGGCACGGCGAGTATACCCAGCAGTGCTCTCATTCCGAAGTCGTTGACACCGAACGAGGCGAAGCCGTCGGTCACTATGAGGATCTTCACCTCACACGGTGGTAATAAGATCGGACGGGCTGACCACGGGTCGGCCTGGTAGGTCTGCTGGCGTTGCCTGACTTCCTGGATAGCGGCGGCACGCGCATCTGGCATGAGTTCCCCCCTTGCTCTGGTGAGTCATCCGTGCTCCGATGGGCGACGACTCACTACGAAGAGCGGCCACTGGCGAGCCTAAATACATCAACGGGCGCCTTGGATGATCTAGGTCACATCGTGAGAGGCCGTAGCGGGCCTGGCTGAGCACTTCAGCTGCCGATCAGCGGTCGCGGTGCGGGATCTCAACCCTGAGCCATGTCGTTGAAGCGGCTGTAGTGCAGTTGGTGGGCGACGGTCACGGTCGTGGTCGGACCGTTGCGGTGCTTGGCCAGGATCAGATCCGCCTCACCGGCACGGGGATCGTCGCGCTCCCACGCGTCGGGCCGGTGAATGAGCATCACCATGTCGGCATCCTGCTCCAAAGATCCACTTTCACGGAGATCGGCAAGCATGGGCTTCTTGTCGGTGCGCTGCTCTGGGCCACGGTTGAGCTGCGAGATCGTGACTACCGGGACTTCGAGCTCCTTGGCCAGCAGCTTGAGGTGCCGGGAGAACTCGCTGACCTCCTGCTGCCGAGACTCGACCCGCTTACCCGATGTCATCAGCTGCATGTAATCCACGACGATCAGGCGCAGGTCGTGGCGCTGCTTGAGCCGCCGTGCCTTGGCCCGGATCTCCATCATCGTCATGTTCGGCGAGTCATCGATGAACAGCGGAGCTTCGCTGACTTCCCCCATCCGCCGGGCCAGCCGGGTCCAGTCGTCGTCGCTCATCCGACCGGACCGCATGTCCCCAAGCCGGATCCTGGCCTCCGCGGAGAGCAATCGCATGACGATCTCGGTGCGGCTCATCTCCAGCGAGAAGATCACACTGGTCATGCCATGCGTGACCGAGCACGACCGAGCGAAATCCAGCCCCAGCGTCGACTTTCCGATCCCGGGGCGTGCGGCGATGATCACCATCTGTCCGGGGTGCAGGCCGTTGGTCACCGCATCGAGGTCCGCGAATCCGGTCGGGACACCAGCCGAAGCGCCGCCCCGGGAGGCGATCGCGTCGATCTCGTCCATCGTGGGCTGCAGCAGCTCCTCGAGCGCGACGTAATCCTCGCTCATCCGCCGCTCGGTGACCTCGTAGATCGCGGCCTGAGCGCGGTCCACCACCTCATCGACGGCGGCGCCGTCGGACCCGTGGTAACCCAGCTGCACGATCCGGGTGCCGGCCTCCACCAGACGCCGTAGTACCGCCTTACCCGCGACGATCTCGGCGTAATACCCGGCGTTGGCCGCGGTCGGCACGATCGAGATCAGCGTGTGCAGGTACGGGGCTCCACCCACCCGGAGCAGCTCACCGCGGCGTTCCAGCTCGGCGGAGACGGTGACCGCGTCGGCTGGCTCACCGCGCCCGTACAGATCGAGTACGCAGTTAAAAAGGGCCTGGTGGGCGGGCCGGTAGAAGTCTCCGGGCCGCAACACCTCGACCACGTCGGCGATGGCGTCCTTCGACAACAGCATCCCGCCGAGCACCGACTGCTCGGC
>DATEMN010000028.1:0-8557 GCA_035275565.1 Pseudonocardiaceae bacterium
TCGCGGTGACGATCACGTACTTCAGCTCGACCCGGTCGAAGATCTTGACGTACGCGTCGCGGTGGAGGCGGTAGGACTCGGCCAGCCCCTCGTCGGTGAGGTCGAACGAGTAGGAGTCCTTCATGAGGAACTCCCGGCCACGCAGGATCCCGGCCCGAGGTCGCTCCTCGTCCCGGTACTTGGTCTGCACTTGGTAAAGGATCACCGGATAGTCCTTGTAGGAGCCGAACTCACCCTTGACGGTGAGCGTGAACAGCTCCTCGTGGGTGGGGCCGAGCAGGTAGTCGGCACCCTTACGGTCGCGCAGCCGGAACAGATTCGGGCCGTACTCGGTCCAACGTCCGGTGGCCTGGTAGGGCTCCCGGGGCAGCAGGGCGGGAAACTGGATCTCCTGCGCGCCGATCGCGTCCATCTCCTGACGCACCACAGCCTCGATGTTGCGCAGCACCCGCAACCCCAGCGGCAACCACGAGTAGACCCCCGGCGCGACGCGGCGGACGTACCCGGCACGCACCAGCAACTTGTGGCTGGGCACCTCAGCGTCGGCCGGGTCCTCGCGCAGGGTGCGCAGGAACAGCGTCGACAACCTGGTGATCACGCTTTCGGGCTCCTCGAACGGCGGACTCGCAAGGGCCGCAGCGTAGCCGCAGCCCGGCTTGTCGGTCCTCCCGGTTACCGTCGCGGGCATGACTTCCTTGATCGGCCAGGTAACCATCGACTGCGCAGATCCACCGTCACTGACCGGGTTCTGGACCGCAGCGCTAGGCACCAGCGTCGCCGGCGAGTTTCTGTTGCTGGCTGGGACGCCAGTACTCGGCTTGCAGAGAGCGCCCGAGGCTCGGGACGGCAGGGACCGGATGCATTTAGACCTGCACCCGACGATCGTGCGGCAGAGGTCGCCCGGCTGACCGCGCTGGGCACTTCGGTGCTGGCCGAGCATGCGGCGCCGGGGTTGTGCAGCCGAGAACCGGGAAACTGCCACGTTGTCAACTTACGTGCGGCTTGGCGCATTACAAAATAAATTCGGTTATGCGAGGAGGGCGTGGGTGCTGGGCCGACAGGGAACTCACACGAGAACCGCTCGATGCACAGCCAGCTAGGATTTACTATCTGCTCTGTGCGCTTGACGCACAGAGCCATCACTAAAGGAGGTTTTCGCCATTAACTCCGACCCGGTGCCTGTATACCTTGCAGAATACCAGGCACTCAGAGCTGAAGCGGTCACTTATTTCACATTCGCAAATGCACTAATCGGTCTAGAGGTCGCCACCTCCAAGTCAGGCTGCTAGTGCCTTATAATGGAGCGAGGTTTACAGGTACTGGGGCTCTGACCTGCGGCGCTAGCCCACCGCGGTGTAAAGCTTCCATCATTACGTGACACTAGGAGCGCGAACGTTCCGAGTCCACTGGAGTCGGCTTCGAGGAGGGTCCGGTGTGGACAGGTCCCGCGAGGGCATCGACCTCACGCTGCGCACCCCGCACCAGGTCCGCTGCGGATCGCTACCTACGACCAGACCCACGGGCTGGCCGACGTTCCCGGATTCCAACCCCACCCACCAAACCTTGGGCCAGGGTATTCGGACAGCGACACCGTCAGTGTGGTGCGGATCTACGAGTTCCGAGTGTGAGTCCGCCGCGCCAATGAGTAGTCCGAGAGCAGGCCCGATGCGGCCCCGTAAGCTCCGGCCCCGTGCTGGTGCTGCTGCCGCCATCAGAGACCAAGGCATCCGGAGGCGACGGTCCACCGCTGCAGCTGGACACGCTGTCGCACCCCGAACTCACCCCAACCCGCCGGAAACTGGTCGATGAGCTGGTGGGGTTGGCCGAGGACGTGTCCACGGGGCGGGCCGCACTGAACCTGTCGGAGCGCCAGGTCGGCGAGCTGGAGCGCAACGCCGCGCTGTGGAACGCACCGACGCTGTCCGCGCTGCACCGCTACACCGGCGTGCTGTACGCGGCGCTGGACGCCGGCTCGTTGCCAGCCAGAGCCGTCGCTCGGCTGGCGGTGGCCTCCGCGCTGTTCGGGCTGCTCGCCGCGGACGACCCGATACCGGCCTACCGGCTGTCCGCCTCGTCGTCACTTCCCGGCGTGGGCACGGTGCGCTCGGTATGGCGTCCGGTGCTGTCTCCGCCACTGACCCGAGTCGCGGGCTGCGTGGTTGACCTGCGCTCGGGTGCCTACGCCGCGCTGGCTCCGCTTCCGGACGCGGTCACCATCCGGGTGCTCTGCGCGGACAGCGGTGGCCGGCGTCGCCCGGTCAGCCACCACAACAAGGCGCAGAAGGGCCGGCTGGCTCGGTTACTCGCGTCGGCGCCGCGTGAGGCGTCCGACGCCGACGGGGTGGCCCGGATCGCCCGTCGGGGCGGGCTGCGGGTGGAACGCACCGGCGAGCACGCCTTGGATCTCATCGTCGGAGTCTGACCCGTCGGGAATTCGGTTGCCCACCACCCGTGTGCCAGACCACGCTATACGTGACGAGGACGGCAGCTGTCCACTTCTGCGGGCGCACAATGGTTGGACGCGGCGGGAGGAGGTGGCAGGCCATGGCTGCCAGCGGTGCGCAGCTCGACCTGACCGTGCACTCCCGACACCCAACCGGCTGATCTGTTCTGGGGTGGCTCACCCCAAGGAGATCTTCCCGTGCCACAGCACGACCGGCTGCCCGTACGGCGCAGCCACTTTGATGAGACTGTTACCCGTCGACCTGGGACGTCGGGCAGCACGGTCCGAAACCCCACCCGGATTGGCTGGTCACCGAGCTCGCCGCAGTCGACACCGAGCTCGGCGTGCTCAAGACCAGCAAGGAAGCGGCTCCCCGGCTGGCACAGCTGCGTCCCGAACCCGCGGCACTACGCCAGCTGTGGGATCAGCTCATCGACGCACTACTGGTGCTCACCGACGAGGCCTGGCGCACGTTGGGTGCTGAAACACCGTTACTCACTCACGGGGCGCGCAGCGCCACCACCGGGCCGATGACGACGATCGCGGGTGGGCGGATCCCCGCACTGGCGACATCTGCGGCGACCTCGTGCAGTGTGGAGCACACCGCTCGCTGGCTGGGCAGGGTGCCGTCGGCGATCACGGCGACCGGGGTGTCCGGGGGTCGGCCGTGAGTGATCAGCACATCGGCGAACGCACCGATCCGCTCGACCGCCATGAGCACGATCAGGGTGCCGCGCAGTCGCCCGAGCGCCGGCCAGTCCACCAGCGAGGTGGGATCATCCGGCGCCACGTGCCCGGACACGACGACGAACTCGTGGGTGACGCTGCGGTGCGTCACCGGGATTCCCACCGCGGCGGGCACCGAGATCGCGCTGGTGATGCCAGGCACCACGGTGACCGGCACTCCGGCGTCCGTGCAGGCCAGCACCTCTTCGAAGCCGCGCCCGAAGACGTAGGGGTCACCGCCCTTGAGCCGCACCACGAACCGGCCGGCCTTGGCGTGCTTGATGAGCTGCGCGTTGATCTCGCCCTGGGCCATGGCGCGCCCGTAAGGCACCTTCGCAGCGTCGATCACTGTGACGTGCGCGCCGAGCTCGTCGAGCAGTTCCCGGGGCGCCAGCCGGTCGGCCAGCACCACGTCGGCTCGGGCCAGCAGCCGCCGCCCGCGCACGGTGATCAGGTCCGGGTCACCGGGTCCCGCACCGACCAGCGCCACCCCGGGGGTGGCGACGCGGTCTTCGGCGTCCGGGGCGTCATCGACCACCCCGGTGCGCAGCGCCTCGATCAGCGCGTCGCGGACGGCGGCGGAGCGACGCGGGCGGCGCCCGGCGAGCACTCCGATGAGCAACCCGTCGTGCTCGGCCGCTGCCGCGGTGACAGCGCTACCACCGGTCGCATCGTCGGCCCGCACGCAGAAAACCCGGCGGCGTTGTGCCTCGGCGGCCACCGCAGCGTTGACCGCGGGATCCGAGCTGGCGGCCAGGGCGTACCAGGCACCGTCGAGGTCCCCGTCGGCGTAGCCGCGGACCGCCCAGCGCAGCTCACCGGCCCCCGAGGCCACCCCGACCATCGCCTCGACGGCTGGGGTGGCCTCGGGAGCCACCAGCAGCACGTCAGCACCAGCAGCGATCAGCCGCGGCAACCGGCGTTGCGCAACCGCGCCCGCCCCGACCACGACGACCAGGCGCCCAGCCAGGTCCAGCCCTACCAGATACGGCGTCACCGGCCCGGCTCCCCATACAGCAGTGCGTTCACCGCCGCCGCAGCGACCGCGGCACCACCTTTGGCGCTGCGGTTGGACAGCGCCGGCAGACCCGCGTCCCGCAGCGCCGCCTTGGCCGCCGCTGCGTCGACGAAGCCCACCGGCAGCCCGATCACCAGCACGGGCCGCATCAGACCGGCCGCGGCCAGCCGGATGAGTTCGCGCAGCGCCGTCGGCGCGTTGCCCACCACCCATACCGCACCGTCGGGGTACTCAGCGGCGGCCGCCCGGATCCCCGCCGCGGACCGAGTCGATCCCGCCACCAACGTAGGCGCCAGGTCCAGCGCGACCACACATTGCCGCGAGGTGATGCCGGCAGCGACCATCCGGACGTCGACCACCAGCGGCACCCCCGCGACCAACGCCCGGTGACCGACGTACAGCGCCTCCTCGTCGCAGACCAGGTCGGTGATGTAATCGAGGTCCGCGCTGGTGTGGATCACCCGCTCGGTCACTGCCTGAGTAAGCGGCGGCAGTGCGCCGGTGTTCACCATCGACCGCAGGATCCGGTATGACTCGACCTCGATCGGGTGCTGTGCCCGCGTCACGTCGTCCTCTCTCGTCGGCGGCGACGTCGATGTTTCGTCGCCGAGGAGATTGTCGCCACACTGGGTGCAGGACCGAACGGAGACCACAGATGAGCGACGAAGATCAAGACGACGAACTGGCAACCCAGTATGTGCTCGCCCGGCGTCTGCGTCCCGACCTCGACGGACCTGCGCTCGCCCAGGTGATCATGTCAAGGCTCAGCGAGGAACAGCAGCTGCGCTGTGCGCAAGACGCCCTCGCCTGGGCGCCGCACCCCGGCGATCGCCGGGAATTGGCACTGTGCTATGTGCTGAACTTCGTGCTCGCCATGGAAACCGACCCCGAGGAGTAGTTCGACTCGCGAAGCGCACACTGGTCGTGCACTATACACCTATGAGGGGACCATTATGGAATGATCAGAATCACACAGCGTGCGCTAAGGCGCAGCCCTGTGCACAGTCAGTGACCATTCGCCAGCCGATGCGGCAGCCGATGCGGCAGCCGATGCGTCAAAGGGTTACGCTCGCGATAGTCACCGCGGCCGTGGCCGCCACGCCGGTGGCGTGCGGGTACCAAGGCCTCTCCCTACCCGCCCAAACCGCGATCACCCTTCGTGGCCAGGGTGCGCTCACCGAGCCGGGTCCGGACTCCAACGCCGTCACGTTCAACTCGGCATTGGCACCGTCCGGCGCCCGGTTGGCGGTCACCATGATCCCATCGGGCTTGTCCACCACTGCGGAATTGACAGTAAACGGGCTACAACCCAACCGGGGCTACGCGGTGAACGCGCACACCAACGCCTGCAATAATCCCGACTCGGTGGGGCTGCACTACCAGAACCGCGTCGATCCCGCCGCTACGCTGCAACAACCATCGACCAACCCGGAATACGTCAACCCGCAAAACGAGATCTGGCTGGACGTGCGCACTGACGCGGGCGGCTCAGGCACGTCGCGGGTCACGGTGCCCTTCGTCTTCACCGACCGGGGACCCGGTTCGATCGTGGTGCATGAGGCCGAGCAGACCCCTACGGGTCCGGGCGAAGCGGGTAAGTCGGGTGCCCCGGTCGCCTGCCTCACCCTGGCCGCCGTGCGACCGCAGGAAGACACCCTGCTGCCCTGATGCGACCGCCCACGGGTCTGATCTCGTTCGTGGGTGCCGGGCCCGGTGCAGCGGATCTGATCACCCTGCGAGGTGCTCGGCGTCTCGCGGCCACAGACGTGGTGGTCTGGGCGTCCTCGCTGGTACCGGCTGCGGTGCTGGAGCATTGCGGCCACGGTGTCGAGGTTCACGACTCGGCAGGGATGACACTGGAGGACGTGTTCGCGGTGTACGAGACACACCCGGATGCGGCGATCGTGCGACTGCACTCCGGGGACGTCTCGCTGTACTCCACGCTGACCGAACAGATCACCTGGTGCACCAGCCACGATCGGGCCTTCGAGATCGTGCCCGGCGTCGGGTCACTCGCCGCCGCCGCGGCCGCTACGGGGATCGAACTCACCGTGCCGGGGGTGGCACAGAGCGCGGTGCTCACCCGGCTCGGCGGCGGCCGGACCGCGGCGTCGATACCCGCCGGATCCAACGTCGCCGACTTCGCCCGGCATGGCACCACGATGGCCATTTACCTGTCCGCCGCACGACCAGCCGTACTCCGGGAGGAGCTGCTGGCCGGTTACCCACCGCAGACCCCTGCGATCATCGTCGCGAAGGCCAGCTGGCCGGATGAGACCGTGCTCACCACCACCGTGGACGGCCTGGCCGATGCGCTGACCGGGTCCGGGATCCGCACCGCCGCGCTGGTGCTGGTGGGGCCGGCACTGTCCGGCGCGGGCAACCGCAGCCAGCTCTACGATCCCACCTACTCGCACGGTTGCCGGCGCCGATCGGTGCCGGGCAGCACCACCGGGCGGGCCATCCCCGCCACCAAACGCAGGTCGCCGTGACCGGCACGCTCACCGTCGTCGGGCTGGGGCCGGGCGATCCTATGCACCGCACCCACGCTGCGGAGGACGCCGTCCGAGGCGCCGACGTCGTCGTCGGATACGGCCCCTACCTGGCCGCGTGCACCGACCTCACCGGCCCGCACCAGGCGCTGCTGCCCGGCGCGATGGGAGCCGAGGAGCAGCGGGCCGTGGACGCCGTGGACGCCGCCGCCGACGGCGCCCGGGTCGCCTTGGTGTCCTCCGGCGACGCCGGAATCTACGGCATGGCTGCACTGGCATTGACCACCGCCGCCGCGATGCCAGCGCAGCGCCGTCCCGCAGTGCGGGTGGTGCCGGGCATCACGGCGGCCGCCACGGCCGCGGCGCTGCTCGGCGCTCCGCTGGCCCGTGACTTCGCCTGCGTCAGCGTGTCCGACCTGCTCGCCCCATGGGAGGTAGTGGAGACGCGGCTGCGCGCAGTGGCCGCCGCGGATCTGGTGCTGGCGTTGTACAACCCCCGCTCGGCGGGGCGACCATGGCAGCTCGGCCGAGCCCGCGAGGTGCTCGCCGAACACCGACCCGGTGACACGCCGGTCGGTCTGGTCACCAACGCCGGGCGCGACGGCGAGCAGGTCGAGCTCACCACCCTGGCTGAGCTGGACCCAAGCCGGGCCGGCATGCGCACCGTGGTCGTCGTCGGCTCCTCGCAGACCACCCGGATCGGCGACTGGCTGGTCACCGCGCGATCACTGACGGTCACATGACCGTGCACCTGGTGGGCGCCGGGCCCGGTGACCCTGGGCTGCTCACCCGGCGTGGTGCCGCGCTGCTGGCGAAGGCCGGGCACGTGGTCTACGACCGCCCGTCGATGGCCGAGATCCTGGCCCTTGCCCCGACGGCCACCCTCCACTGTGTCGGCAAGCATGGCGCCCACCCCGCTCCACCCCAGCACGAGATCAACGCGCTGCTCGTCGAGCTGGGCCGGACCGGAGCGTGTGTGGTACGTCTCAAAGCCGGTGACCCGTTTGTGGTGTCCCGCGGTAGTGAGGAGGCGCTGGCGCTGGCGCGGGCAGGGGTGGGCGTCGACGTGGTGCCTGGGGTGTCCGCCGCGACCGCCGCCCCGGCGGCGGCCGGGATCCCGGTGATGGTCCGGCAACTATCCCGCACGCTGACGGTGATCGCCGGCAACGATGACCCCGACGAGGTGGACTGGTCAGCCGTCGCGCGCCTGGGCGGCACCGTCGTGCTGCTCACCGGAAGAGCGGCACTGCGCCAGGTGGTCGTCGCACTGCGGGCGGGCGGGATGCCCGGCGACACCCCAGTCGCCGCGATCAGCGCCGCTACCCGGCCGCAGCAGCGCACCGTCCGCGGAACCCTGGACGACCCACCGGACCCACGGCTGTCCCCACCGCTGACCGTGGTGATCGGCGACGTCGCGCGGTTGGACGTGTCTGAGGCGAGCTGTGCACATCCCTGACGGTTTCGTCTCCACTCCCGTCACGGTCATCGGCGCCGCGGTGGCCGTCGCCGGGCTCGGGGTGTGCGCGCGCCAGGCGGGGCTCGACGTCACCGGGCGGCAGCTGCCGCTAGCCGGTCTCGCCGCAGCGTTCTTCCTGGTCCTAGACGCCCCGATCATCCCGATCGGGGTGGGTACCAGTGGGCACCTGCTCGGTGGCACCCTGGCCGTGACGCTGCTCGGGCCGTGGCTCGGGCCGGTGGTGATCACCGTGGTGACCGTGGTGCAGGCGTTGTTTCTGGGTGACGGCGGGCTGTCGGCACTCGGAATCAATGTGGTGAACCTCGCCTTGGTGCCGGCCGCGGTCGGCTACCCGGTGCTGCTCGCGCTCAGACGGGTGTTGCCGCGCGGGCACACCGGCACGGCGGTGGCCGCCGGAGTCG
>DATEMN010000029.1:0-4044 GCA_035275565.1 Pseudonocardiaceae bacterium
CACTGTTTGTGCTGCTCGTCACGGCTACCGGGGCGGGTGCCGCGCTCGCTGCGCTGACCACCGGCGTCGCCCGTACCGGCGGCATCGTGCTGCTGGTGCTCGGCGGATGGGCGGTCTCGCTGTGCCTGCACGAGTTCGGGCACGCGCTGACAGCTTACCGGGGCGGCGACCGTTCGGTGCGCGCCAAGGGATACCTCACCCTCGACATCCGGCGCTACACCGACCCGGTGATGTCCCTGCTGCTGCCCTTGCTCCTGCTGGCCCTGGGCGGAATCCCACTGCCCGGCGGGGCGGTGTGGATCAACCACAGCGCGTTGCGCTCGCGAGCGGTCGCCTCAGCGGTGTCGCTGGCAGGCCCGCTGACCAACCTGGTACTAGGGGCTGGATTGATCGTGGTGGTCGGCATCGGCGGGCTCCCGGCCGGGCTCGCCGCCGGGCTGTCCTACCTGGCCCTGGTGCAGGTGCTCGCGTTCGTGCTGAACATCCTGCCGGTGCCGGGGCTGGATGGGTTCGGCGCGCTGGAACCGTACCTGCCTGCTCAGATTCGCCGGCTCGCCGCCAGCGTCGGACTGTTCGCCACGGTGGCGCTCTTCATACTGATCATCACTGTGCCCGCGGTGGCCGACGCGCTGTTCGGCGCCGGCTTCGCGGTCTTCGCCGCGTTCGGCGGCGACCCGCTGGCCGCATCCATCGGCTTCCGAGAGTTCCTGTTCTGGCGCTGACAGGCTACGAAGCCTGGTAAGGAGCGCTGGCCAGATCTAGCGCCTGTCTGGCCATTTCCGTCGTGGCCAGTCCATGATCGCAGTGGTAGGCGGTCATCTCGTGCAGCGGGAAACGGGTCCAGATGTCTCCATAGGTGGCAAGCCACGGTTCGGTACTGAAAGGCAGGTAAGCCGCCGCCCGCTTGAGCGCGCCGCCCCGCCCCATCCGCCTGTCCTCCACCAGCACCCGAATCCGCAACGGCAGAGACCGAAACGCCACGTACTCAACGATGGCATCGCCGGTTCACGGTCACAGCCGTTGTCGCTACCGGACGCTTACCCGACCGTAGTCGGTGGTGCGTTGCCGGGTCGGACGGCCCGCCAGGGCGGCGATGGCCTGCAGCTGCCCGACGGTTCGGGCGGAGCCGTGCTCGGAACCGGCCATCCTGCTGATCGTCTCCTCCATCAGCGTGCCGCCGAGATCGTTCGCGCCACCCCGGAGGACGGCGGCGGTGCCCTGGTCGCCGAGCTTCACCCAGGAGCACTGGATGTTGTCGATGCGACCGTGCAGCGTCAGCCGCGCCAGGGCGTGCACCGCGAGGTTGTCCCGCATGGTGGGGCCGGGGCGGGCGACGCCGGCGAGGTAGATCGGTGCGTTGCGGTGCACGAAGGGCAGCCCGACGAACTCGGTGAACCCGCCAGTGGCGTCCTGCACCCTGGCCAGGGTGCGCAGGTGGCCGAGCCAGTGGCCGGGATGGTCGACGTGGCCGTACATCATCGTCGAGGACGAGCGGATGCCCAGCCGGTGCGCGGTACTCACCACCTCGATCCAGCTGGCCGCGGGCAGCTTTCCCTTGGTGAGTACCCACCGTACGTCGTCATCAAGGATTTCCGCCGCGGTACCGGGAATGGAGTCCAGCCCTGCATCCCTCAATTCGGTGAGCCACTCCGCCACGCTCACGCCGGCCTTGGCCGCCGCGGTGATGATCTCCATCGGGCTGAACGCATGCACGTGCAGGTCGGAAACCCTGGCCTTGATCGCCCGCACTATATCGGGATAATAGCTGGTCGGCAGCTTGGGATCGATTCCGCCTTGGATGCACACCTCGGTCGCGCCGATCCGGTGCGCCTCCTCGGCCCGATCGGCGACTTCGTCCACCGAGAGCCGGTAGGCGTCGGTGTCACGCTCACGTTGGGCGAAGGCGCAGAATCGGCAACCCACATAACAGACGTTGGAGAAGTTGATGTTGCGGTTCACCACGTAGGTGACGTCCGCACCGACCACCGAGGCACGGACCTCGTCGGCGAGCCTGGTCACCGTGTCTAACGCGGCACCTTCGGCCGTGATCATCGCGAGAGCGGCGGCCGCGTTGGTCTCGTCGAGCAACGCGGCGGGATTGCGTTCCGCGATGCGCAGTCCCTGCGTGACGTCGCTGGATAGCCGGGACACCGACGGCACCGGGCCGCGCAGGTGCTCCCAGTCGCCGTAGACGGTGTCGAAGTCACTACGGCGGTCCGAGGTCCGGCCGGTGGTGTCGATGGTGGTATGCAGGTCGGCCCGACCGAGGGTGGTGTGGCCACCGTCGGGTTCCTGCCACGGACGTCCGGTGACGTCGGCCCGCTCGTCGGCGAGCCCCGTCGCCGGATCCATCAGCGCGACCACGTGTCCGGCCAGCCTAGGGTCGATCCACGGCTGGCCGGCGAGCCCGAACCGCGGGTACACGGTGAGTCGCTCACGCAGCTCGAAGTTGGCGGCGGCGGTTCTCGCAGCCAGCTCGTCGATCTGCGGCCACGGCCGCTCGGGGTTGACGTGGTCCGGGGTGATCGGGGAAACCCCGCCCCAGTCGTCGATCCCGGCCCGCAACAGCAGGGCGTGTTCCGCACCGACCAGGTTTGGTGGGGCCTGCACGCTGACACCGGGCCCGAGCAGCAACCGGGCGAGCGCGACCGTAGCGGCCAACTCGTGCAGGTCGGCGTCTGGCTGCGTACGCATGGCGGTATCCGGCTTGGCCCGGAAGTTCTGCACGATGACTTCCTGGATGTGGCCGTACTGCCGGGAGATCGTGCGGATCGCGAACAGCGACTCGGCGCGCTCGGCCGGCGTCTCACCGATGCCGACCAGGATGCCGGTAGTGAAGGGTACGCCGACCCGGCCGGCGTCGGTGAGCACCCGCAGCCGGACGGCGGGTTCCTTGTCCGGGCTGCCGTAGTGTGGCCCACCCGGCTCGCTCCACAACCGAGTGGCCGTGGTCTCCACCATCATTCCCATGCTGGGCGCGACCGGCTTGAGCCGCTGCAACTCCTCCCAGCTCAACACGCCCGGATTGAGGTGCGGCAGCAGGCCGGTCTCCTCCAGCACCGCGATCGCGCAAGCCCGCAAGTAGTCCAGTGTCGACTCGTGGCCCCGGGCCCGGAGCCACTCGCGGGCGGCCGGCCAGCGCAGCTCCGGGCGATCACCCAAGGTGAACAGCGCTTCCTTGCACCCGGCCGCCGCACCTTGCGCGGCGATCTCCAGCACCTCATCGCGCTCCAGGTAGGCAGCGGGTAGCCGGTGCGGCACAGTGGCGAAGGTGCAGTAGTGACAGCGATCCCGACACAGCCGGGTCAGCGGGAGGAACACCTTACGGCTGTAGGTGACGATTCCGGGCCGCCCCTCGGCAACCAGATGGGCGTCCCGGACCCGACCCGCGGCAGCCAGCAACTGCTCCCACTGCTCACCGCGAGCGTGCAGCACCACTGTCGCCTCGGTCAGGTCCAGTGCTGCTCCCTCGGTGGCGCGCCGCACCACCCGCCGCACCGCCGCACTCGTCACCACAACCCCACCCCCCCAAGCGCGACATGGATGCTTGTCGTCGTCCCAGCAGGCACCTCAGCAACCACAAGTTTCCATGTCACGCGGTGTGGCGCGGGTAGCGTGCTGGGGGTGAGGGTGGTGGTGTTGGCGGGTGGAGTTGGGGGGGCTCGGTTTCTGCTCGGGGTGAAGGCGGCGCTGGGACTGCCCGCCGTCGGTTCCGCCCCCAGTGAGCACGAGATCACCGCAGTGGTCAATACCGGTGACGACATCTGGCTGCACGGGCTGCGGATCTGCCCGGATCTGGACACCTGCATGTACACCCTCGGCGGCGGGATCGACACCGAGCGCGGGTGGGGACGATCCGACGAGACCTGGGTGGTCACCGCGGAACTGGCGCACTACGGCGCCGATCCGGACTGGTTCGGGCTGGGCGATCGTGACCTGGCCACCCATCTGGTCCGAACCCAGATGGTGCGGGCTGGCTACCCGCTGTCCGCAGTCACTACGACACTGTGTGATCGATGGCGCCCCGGGGTACGGCTGCTGCCG
>DATEMN010000030.1:0-7061 GCA_035275565.1 Pseudonocardiaceae bacterium
CGGGATCGGCCTGGTGCTGGCGGTGAGCTGGGACACGTCGCCCGAACACGCTGAACACGTCGCACGGGTCGCGGCCCGGTACGCGCACCGCGGCGTCGTCGGCTTCGGCATCTCCAACGACGAGCGGCTGGGCGAACCCGAGGCATTCATTTCCGCTTCCCATATCGCGCGTGATGCGGGGCTGCTCGTGACGCCGCACACGGGTTTCTACACCAACCATCTTCACGTGCTCCAATGTGTCGAACTGCTCGGCGCGCGCAGGATAGGACATGGAATCACCGCCGCGCTGAGTCCACGCACCCTCGAGACGCTGGCCCGACGCCAGGTCACCATGGAAATCTGCCCAACTTCCTATCTACCGCTCGGGGTACTTCCCTCACTGGCGCAGGTCCCCATCGCCGCATTTCAGCAGGCCGGGGTTCCCGTGGCGTTGGGAGCCGACGACCCGCTGATTTTCGGTACCCGACTGGTCGGGCAATACGAAATCTTGCGTGACGTCCACGGTCTCGACGACCACACCCTCGCAGACCTCGCCCGTCAAGCCGTATGTGCCGCCACCGCCCCCACGGAGATAGCGGAGCGGCTTCTCGCTGGTATCGATGCATGGGTTCAGTGAGTTGCTGCCGGGCGTCGAGTTCAATTGTCCGTGAGTGCAGGGTTGATGCTGGGAGCGTCAGCCATCCTGACTCGCGGAAGGTGTCAGTGACCAGCGATGTGGCCCGTCGGGCTGGTCGTACCAGATGTGCTGGCCCTGTGGTGTGGCGGTGATACCGAAACGTTCGTAGGACGGTTGGCTCTCGTCGTTCCAGAACGCCGCAGCATCCTCGACCTGGTCCCACAGCCGTTGAGGGCCGTATTGGCGTACGGGGTATGCGCGCGCAGTCGCAGTGGTGGCGACCTCCGCGCGGGAGCCGTCGCGGGCGAGGAGGAAGACTGCGGGCTGGCCGTCGTCGTCGATCATGCGGCCGTGGGTGACGTCGGGCAGTTGCCACTGGACGATGAACCCGAACAGTCCGTGGGTGTTGGGGGTAAGGGGGTCGATCGTGGTCCATGACTGCGTGGCGGGTAGGTCGAGTACGGGCCATTGAGGGTGTGCGGGCTTGACGTCGTGGCGCATGGTCATGAATCCGGTCCAGTGTGAGACGAAGCGGCCCGTGGCAGTGCCGTGTTCGTTGACGGTGAGCCGCGCCAGGGTGCCACCGAGTGGCCCGTGCACATCGGTGAGGATCACCGCGCCGGGTGTTGTCTGATCGAGCCAGGAGGTAGGGATGGCGGGCACGGCGCATGTGGCGATGATCCGGTCGTAGGGCCACCCGGTGGGTAGCCGGTGTGGCCGTTGGCGGCGGCGAGGTCGGCGAGCCGGGCTCGGGCCCGCAGTTGTTCCTCCGCGCTGAGGTCGGTGGGGTAGTTCACGGGCGGGATCCGGCCTCGAGGAGGTCGGCCAGTGCCGAGGTGATGGGCAGGTCGAGGGCGTCCTCGAGCCACCCGTACTGACCGAACGGGTTGCACTCGAACATGATCCACTCTCCGGTGGTGGTGACGGCGAAATCGAAGGCGCCGAAGGAGGCGGATATAGGCCGTCTGCAGATGACCGGACTCGGCCAGCGACGCCGCGGACAGGTTCTTGCCCGCGAGCGGCCCGCCGACAACAGCGGCGAAGTCCCGCACTCCGACCGCGGTGTTCGTGCCAGCGACCCGGGAACCCGTAGACCGCATCGGCGTCCATCGGTAGTGCCTGACGTGATCGGCGTTGGGCCGGGCTTGGTGTGCTTGAGAAACGGCACAGCCGAGCCGTCGTCACCGTGCACGAACGCAACTTGCCGGTCCTCGCAGTAACGGTACGGCCAGTCCAGCTCAACATCCATCCGCGGCCCACGCACTACACCCCGCAGCGAGAACGGCCGCGTCGCCGGTCCGCTCGGCTCATCTTCACAACCTTTTCAGTGCCAGTGCGGCGGCCCGAGCGGGAACCGGTCACCTGCTGGGCATCGGTCGGGTAGCTGAGGCGCATGCAACTCAGTGGCACACACGGCTCAGGCAGGTCGCGAGGGCAAAACGCAGGTGGCGGCCAGGCGGCTGCGGAGTTCGGCGACCCCGGTGCTGGTGTGCAGGGGTTTTAGCGCGGTGTCCAGGACACGGAGCCGATCATACGCCCGGGGTGAGGACACTGTCGTGACCGCGTCGATGGCTTGGTGACCGGCGGTGACGGCGGTGTCGGCGTCCCCAGTGATTGCGTGGGCTCCGGCCAGATCTGGCAGGCAGAGCGCCCGGACTCGGGCGTATTCGGCGCCGAGATGGTCCACCGCGTGACGCAGCAGTGGCACCGCCCGCCCGGCGGCGAGCGGATCACGTCTGGTCAGGGCCAGCGTGTACTGGGCGGTACCCTGCTTACCGGAGATGTCAGCGTCACCGACGTGGGCGCCCCATGGTGGGGTGGTTGCCGGGTCGATGCTGCTGAAGTGCTCGGTGGTCTGGCCCAGTGTCCAGTTGCAGTCTGCCGCGTCGCCATGTGCGGCTTGTGACCGGGCTTGGATACTTGCCAGGCAGCAACTGGTGGCCGCGGAGATCGGGTGCGGTCCGGCGGTGGCGGCGTGGCCGAGATGGACCAGGCGCAGTGCCTCATCAGGGCGATTCAGATGCACAGCCTGCAGCGCCAGGTCGTAAATCACATAGACGGTCTGGTCTGTCCCGAGGGGGTGGTCGGCGGCGCGGGCGACGTTCAGTGCGATCATCCACAGCCGCTGGGCCGCGTCGTGCTGGTTGATCTCGAAGCTCATCCAGCCCGTCTGGGTGGCCAGGCGCGCGGTGGCGAGATACATCCGAGGCCGCACCTGGGGAGTCATCTCGGCGCCCAGCAGCGGGAGCACCGAGCGGAGTTGCGCGACAGCGAGGTCTCGGATCGGCCCGGCTCCGGTGGCGAAGTCCTGGCGCCGGAACGCGGTGGTGGCCTGCTCGATGGCCTCGACATCGGATATGCCGAGGTGACGGGTGCCGGTGGGGTCGGCGTGGGGGAGCAGCGCGGTGAGCCGGTCGATATCCACCCCAGCCACTCCGGCCGCGCCTAGGGCCACGGTAGCGACGTGTTGCACGAAATCTCGGCGGTCCACCCAGCTCACGACCTTCCACCCATCAACCCCCGCCTGACCCACGGTAGTCCCGGGGTCGCCGAAACCGAGCAGGATCGGGGGAATCCACAGGGCGTGAGCTACCTGGGCGACCAGCGCCACGTCGCGCAGCCGGGCCACGCCGCGCTCGATCGCCGAAATCCGGGACTGGTCGAGTCCGATGAGCGCCCCCAGAGTCTGTTGTGACCAGCCGGTGTGCGCCCGCACCCTGCGAAACACGGTGCGGAAATCGTAATCGGCCAGCGCGGCGGCGATCGGATCCTGGAAGTAAAAGCCCGGTGGCAGATCTCGGCGAGGATCCGGCCCGGCCCGGCGGCATGGATCGCACCACGCCTCGCCTCGTGACCGGCTCCGGCGCAGCTCCGCGTCACACCGCGTACAGCGGCCCCGCCTGATGATCGTCACCCGCACCTCTCCCCTTGGTAGAGCGCAGCCACCTGATGGCGCCGCTGCGCACCGAGGGCCTATCACGATCTAGCCCACCGCACCAGAGCAAACCTCACTAGCGCTGGCTCCCTAGCGCCCGTTGTCTGGCGCGTTCTTGCACGTTGTTCTCTGGCGTTGTTTTCCTAGCGCAGCAGGGTGTTTCTCGACTCCCGGAACCGCGTTGTGATCAGCACTGACCGGCGGTGCGACCGCGATGGTCCGGTTCGGGGGTGCCCAAACCGGGCACGCCCGTCGTCTTCCACGAGAGTGAGGGAGGAACAGCGGTGGATTATCCCCAGCAGGATCGTCAGCCGGATTCCCACCATCAGGCCGGGGACTTCAGCGTCGGGCCGCTGCAGTGGGCGCGCTGCCCCGACGATGGGCTGTTGCACCTGCTCCCACCCGCTGAGGTCGTGGTCGCCGCCACCGGCGGCCATGCCGAGGCGCTGTGCGGGCAGGCGCTTTCCGCAGCGGGTCTGACCCTTGTCAACGGTTTGTCGGGGATGCTGTGCATGGACTGCCTGAACGGCGTTCCTTCCCGGAGCAACGATCCCGGCACCGTGGGTTCCCCCGCTCCCGGTCCGTCGTCGATCAACACTGACGCTGCTGGCCGGGCGCTTCGGGAGTGCTTCCTTGCCAACGCGGACCGTGGCGACGACGCCGCCAACGACGAGCTCGTCGCCGAACTGGCCCGCCAGATCCGCGCCCGGCGGGCCTGCCGTGAGGGCGGGTGCTGATGCCGGGAGCGGTGTGCCCGGTTGCTGCCAACGCGGCACTGGATTGGGCGCTGGCTGCTTATACGCCTTCGGCCATTCCCGATCCACTCAGCGCTGAGGCTTGGTCCCTTTTCTCTGGTATATGTGGACATACGCCAGTCCTGCCTTGTCCATGACGGGGGTCTGCCATGCCTGAGAGAGCCGGTTGGTACGTGGACGGCCGCTGTACGAACTGCGACGTCGCCCGGCAGATTGCTCCGAGTTTGATCGGTGAGGTCGGTGGCCGGTCGGTGGTCCTTCGTCAGCCCCTTGATGAGGACGAGGTGAACCTGTTGCACGCGGCCGCATACGCCTGCCACACCCGATCAATCCGGCACCTGACCCGGCCACTCGAGCCTGCACGCGATCCTTTCCCCCTGCTCCTGCACAGCGATGTCTACCTGTGCGGACACAATTCATCACGCACCGCGGGGACCAACGCTTACCTAGTGCTCCGCTCATCGGGAAATCTAATGATCGATACACCGCGTTGGAGTGAACGACTGGCATCGAGATATGAGGCTCTGGGATCGGTAACCGAGGTCCTGCTCACCCATCGCGACCATGCCGCACATGGCCGTCGCTACGCCGACCGTTTCGGTGCGCGGCTGTGGATCCACGAGGGAGATCTCCAGGCAGCCCCGGACGCAGACCAGGTGTTGCGCGGCATTGACCCGATCGAGGTGGTCGCCGGAGTGGTTGCGCATCCGTTGCCGGGCCACACCGAGGGAAGCGTGCTGTACGTCGTGGATGAACAATATTGTTTCAGCGGAGACAGCTTCTACTGGTCGCGCACCACCGGGGATGTGGAGGTATTCGAGAGCGTTACCTGGTACTCGATCGAGGAGCTAGCCGCCTCGCTGGCCCGAGTGGCCAGCACGCTCCGATTCGAGTGGTTGTTGCCGGGACATGGTGACCGCAAGCGCCTGCCTGCCGAGGAGATGACGCACCGGTTGTGTGCGTTGGTGACGCGCGTTCAGACGCTTCGCGCGCAATCCATAGATTTCACTGCCGTGCGGTGGTGACAAACCCAGTGTGCGTACGGTGGAATGCCACGATCGCACGGCGAAGAATAGCGCGCATTTGGTGACATGGCCAGGTTCTCACCGGATCGGCCCGGATATCCGATTCATGTCGACCAGGTTGTCGGTGGCTTCTGACCACGGTGTTGACCATCGTGAACGACCAAGGCGGTTCGTCCTCCGGTCGAGTCTGGTTCCTGGTCACTGAGCCCGACGTCCAGGCGCCCTGTCTGGTCGTCGGTGTCCGGGGCGAGGTCGGAGCACTGGAGATGAGCGGTTCGTGCCGTCCAACAGGGTGAATGCTGGGTGGGTCACCTACTACACGACCCACCTGCACGACAACTCGATACCGCCACATGCTGAACTGCCGCTCGCCGATGTGCTCGCAGCGGCCGAGGAGTATGCCCACACCGACCAATGTCCGACGTGCATGGAGTGGATACCTGAGGCCGCGTGACTGTCACGACCGTGCCGCGGCGTAGGTGGCCAGTGCGGCGAGTTGCGCGGGGTCCAGGGAGGGACGGACGGCTTTGCGGGCAGCAGTCAGGTGGGTGGCGGTGACTTGGGTGGCTTCGAGGGATTCGCGCATGGCGGTGAGCGCGGCCTCGCGGATCAGGGCCGCGCAGTCCGCCGCGGAGTAACCGGCTAGCTCAGCGGCCAGCGCGTCGAGGTCCACATCGGCCGCCAGCGGGGTGTTGCGCGCGGTGGACCGCAGGATGGCTGCGCGGGCCGGGGCGTCCGGTGGTGGCACGTAGACCAGCCGCTCCAGCCGGCCAGGCCGCAGCAGCGCCGGATCGATCAGCTCGGGGCGGTTGGTGGCGCCGAGCACCACCACGTCCCGTAAAGCCTCCACCCCGTCGAGTTCGGTGAGCAGCGCGGCCACCACCCGGTCGGTGACGCCAGCGTCGGACGACCTGCCCCGGCGCGGGGCTAGCGCGTCGACCTCGTCGAGGAAGACCAGCGCGGGTGCTGCGTCGGCGGCGCGGCGGAACAGCTCGCGCACCGCCCGCTCCGACTCGCCGACCCACTTGTCCAGCAGCTCGGCGCCTTTGACGGCGAACACGTTGAGCGCGCCGGATCCGGCCAACGCCCGAACCAGGAACGTCTTGCCGCAACCGGGCGGACCGTACAGCAGCACGCCTCGCGGTGGGTCGACGCCGAGCCGGGTGAACGAATCCGGGTAGCGCAGTGGCCACAGCACCGCCTCGGTAAGCGCTTGCTTGGTGTTGGTCATGTCGCCGACCTCGTCCAGCGTCAGCCCACCGGTAGTGATGATGTCCGAGCTGGACATCGAGATCGGCCGGACGGTGTCCAGCGCACCGATAAGGTCCTGCTGCGTGATCACCAGCTCGGACTGCCCAGCGGACGAGTGCCGCAGCGCGGTCCGCACCGCGGCCTCGCGGCGCAGCGCGACGAGATCGGCGGCGACGAACCCCGGGGTGCGCTCACCGATGGCCCCGACATCGACGCCCGCGGCCAGTGGCACCTCACGCAGCAGCACCCGGAGTAGCTCCGTGCGACCGCGGGCATCAAGCAGCGGGAGCGACAGCTCACGATCGATCAGGTCCGGCGCGCGCAGCCGTGGATCGACCGACTCGGGGTGTGCGGTGGTGACCACGAGTGCGACGCTGTCCAGTGCGGGCACCAATGCGTCGAGCACGACGGTGGCCAGCGGCGGTGGGTCGGTGGCTGGCAGCAGCGCCTCGATGTCGGTGATCAGCAGTACGCTGGGC
>DATEMN010000031.1:0-5628 GCA_035275565.1 Pseudonocardiaceae bacterium
GCCAGGTGGTGTGTGGGGCGGTTGCGGCTCTGGATTCACTGCTTGCTGCTCATCCGGTGGATCGGCGGGGTCGATGTCGGTCGTGTCGGGGTCCCGGATGGCCGGGGCATCGGCGCCAGGTGTGCATGGTTTATCGGAAAGCGCATTTCTGGCTGCGTCAACTCACTGAAGTGGTGTTCTTTCACCTGGTGAGGGAGATGGTTCCCGATGGGGACTGACAGCCTGGATGTGGTGATCGCAAAACGACTGCTCGATCACCTCACGTTGCGTGGCTTTAAGTTCTGGCGGTCCGCGCCGGGCGAGGACGGGCCGTTGGTGGGCAACCGGGTGAGCGGTAACTGGGTAGACACCATCCATATTGAGGGATTCAGCAGAGATTGCTTTGCCTGGCGCAAGCGGACATCGTCACTGATCGTTCCCGGCGATGGACTAGTAGAACACCGGGCAAACGGTAGTGCGCTGACCGTGCTCAACGAGGTGTTGACCTGGGAGACGGCATCGTGACCCCCGCTGCTCGCGCGTCAAGCCGTCCGTCCAATCCTGACCTTCGACTTATCCAAGCCGCTGCCTGTCTGCTGCCACGTGGCAGTGCGTCGTCTCACTGCGAGAATCCTGCGCCGTTCGTCATTATCGGGCACAGTCCCGGCGGCGAACTCACCGTTTCCGTCACCAGTGCCCGCGCGGCGGCGCAGGTTGTCCGCTACCTCACCGAGTGCTGCCCGCACACCCGGGCCGCGTGGCAGGTCAGCCCGCATGCCGGACCCGGTCGGGTGGTGGTGTTCGGCTGCGCCAGGCCCCCGATCGGTGAGCATTTGCTCAACCAGGACGCGCACGCATTCCTGCTCCCTGCTGGCGAGGCGCTCCCGCCGGTGTGGGTCGCACTGTGCGGCGACCGGATCGGGCCTGCGGAGTTCGAAGTGCTTGATCGGGGCATGGGCGAACCTTGCCCGGACTGCCACCAGCGGTGGACCGCCGCCCACCATCAACACACAGCCCTGCCCCTCCGCTCACCGGGTGAGCATATGCATCCACAGCTGCGCCGCCCACCCGTGGAGAAGAGTTCCCCGCTGCCCGGCGGCGGGTCGGCCGCCAGCCAGCCCCGACATGACACACACCATGCCAGCTCAACGCTATGACCCGTGGCGCGACGTCCACGGCGTGCCCATCCCCCAGGACTGCTGGGTCGAACAAATCGCGGTGCACAAAGGCCACGGGGCGCTACCGTCTCGGCTGCACAAGCAAGGCCAGGTCCTCGGCCGCGGCACCACCCGCCTCATCGTGCAGTTCGATGACAACGACGAACTGGTCCGCATACGCCCCCACCTGGTACGTGTGATCGGAACCTGCGCAGGCGCGACGAGCCAGGACGCGATCGGGCCGCGCGGTTGATGGCGTGTCGGGCGTTTTCGGACAGGTGCTATCCGTTAGGCAGCGAGGTCACCGAGGTACTCGTCGAGAACACGCAGTGCCCGAGGGCCGATCGGGTGGGCTGCGGCGTCGCGGAAAGCGCGAAGTCGGACGCCGCCGGTGGCGTAGGGGGCGCGTTGCAGCAATTCAGCGGCCTGCGTGGCGTGGGAGCAGGCGGCGGGGAGGTTGCTGCTGTGCAGCTCGGCCGTGGCGAGATCGACCAGGACCAGGACACGGTGCCGGCGCGCGGTCGGGCGGAGCTGGTCGAGTGCGGCGGTGAGGGTGTCGCGGGCGCCGTTGTGGTCGCCGGCTCGGAGGAGGACGTGGCCGGTTGCGGCGGTCAGGTGCGCGGTGCCGTGGTGATGGAACCACGCGGGGGCAGGGCGGCTGGCGTGCTGGTCGAGGGCGGCTTTCGCCCGGTCGAGAGCGTCGCGCGCTGCGACGTGCTCACCCCGGTCGGCGTGGATGGTGGCCTCGGTGGCGGCAAGCCAGGAGGCAATGGCCGGGGTAGAAGAGGCGTGCTTGGTGGCTGCGGTGAGGTGGTCCAGCGCGGCGGCGGTCAGGCTTTCGGTGGCGGCGAGGTGGGCGGCGTGTCCGTGGGTGAGGGCGGTGAGCTGATCGTCTGCTGCCTCGCGGGCGGTGTCGAGGGCGAGGCTGTAGTAGGCGCGGCCCGACATGGCGTTGCCGAGGTCGTCCGCGGCAAGCCGGCCTGCGAGGATCGCGACTTCGGCCAGGTTGAGCAGCAGCCGATGGCGTTTGTCCGCCGTTGGGTCCTGGCGGAGGGCGTCCTGAGCCATGCGGACGTGCGCGGCGACTGAGGTCAACAAGACCTTTGGGTCGGCGGTCTCGTACAGGGCGTGGTACCGCTGGGCGAGTTGCTCCAGGTCGGTCACGGTGGCCGTCGCGGCGCGGGCGTGGCCGACGGGGTCCGTGGCGCTCAGGTCGAGTAGCCCGAGCATGGTGGCCCGGGTGGTGACGGCGTCTTTCCACGCGTGGAGCAGGTGCGGGGCGAGCGCGGTTCCGGCGACGCCGAGCTGGTCGAGCAGGCCGGCGGCGTTGTCCAACATCGCCAGCAGCGACTGATCATCGGCCAGCGGCCGGGTGCCTCTGGCGGCGGCCTGGGGTGTGTTCTTCAGGCCGAGCTGATCGGGCGTCACACCGAACAGCTGGCACAGAAGCTCGCGATATCGCGGGCTGACACCTTTGGCGCCGCGTTCCCATTTCGCCACCATGTCCGCGTTAACCCCGGCGTGCTTATCGCCCTTCATCCACGCCAAGTGCAGGAGCCGGTCGGCCATCTCCTGCTGCGTCCAGCCGAGTTCGGTGCGCAGCTCGCGCAGCCGGGGACGCTCGGAGTCGGTCGGCACGACTGAGCACCTCCCGGCGGCTGCTGGCCTGGTCGGCTGGTCCGGCCGGGCATGGGAGGAGCGTCGCTGCTAGCGGTGCCTGCGGGCTAACAAGCGGGAGCTGTACAAGCCGTACTTGTGGAGTGGGCTCAATCGAGCAGGATCGAGCGGTGCCGCCACGCGAGCCGCAGCAGGCCCGCGCCTGCGGCTTGGGTAGGCTCGTTGCCCGCGTACCACTCCACGCTCTCCGCAGTAAATGGCACAGCAGGGAGGATCGACCCCTCCACGTTTGAAGCGGCGACCTTGCCGAATAGCTCGTCGTACAAGGGTGCGTCGATCGCGACGACGGTCAGGATGTCCGTGGCGAAAGTGAGCGGATCCACCCCGATACCTACGCAGAACGCGCGAACTTGTGCGGTGTCGAGTGCTCGGGCCAGGTGGACGGCAAACGGCCAAGCGTCGTAGTCGATCGATCCGCGATGGGTCTCGTAGTCTTCGGTTTCCCCGCGCAGCTCCTCGGCGAGTTCGCGAACGATGCAGCGCCACAGGGAGAAGTCATTCTCGGCGTTCCACAGTTCCTCACCCGCCGGTTGGAAGATGCCAACCGGAAGAACCTGATACATGCCCCCGGCGTGACCGACGGTGGCGCCGTCGCGGCGGTGCAACGGAAACGTGGCCACGCCAGTCGTTCGATTGTGTCGCATGGTCAGCGTGCTCAGGGCGACGTTCACCGGGCGGCGTGCTGGGTCGCAGGGATCACCGATCGCCGTACGGAGATCCTGTGTGCCGATCTCGCCGAGTATCGCGGCGGTGAACTCGTGCGCCACGGCGTCCCCGACGTCGATGCCGTCGAAGTAGCTACCGCGGCCGAATACCATCCGTGGGTTTGAGTGCAGGTCTGCGCACAGGAGCCTGTAGGTGCAGCGGTTCTCGAAGATGCCGGGCGCGGCGAGTGCGCCGACGACGTCAGAGTAACGGCGGTATCTCGTACTGTCGGCCCGTACTGGCAGCAGCCGCTGGACAGTAGGCTCGATACCGGTGATGCCACCGAATGCCCCGTTGGGCGCGTCCTGCAACTCGATGCGGTC
This sequence comes from Pseudonocardiaceae bacterium, assembly GCA_035275565.1. Lineage (GTDB taxonomy): Bacteria > Actinomycetota > Actinomycetes > Mycobacteriales > Pseudonocardiaceae. The sequence continues at coordinate 3,842 of DATEMN010000031.1, forward strand.
AAGCGGAATCGGTGCGTCCGGCAGCCACAGCGACGTGCTGAGCAGCGGTGTTCCCTCGACCGCAGCCGATTCCGGATAGTCACGGGCCGCACAGACGGCGAGTTCATACCGGCGTTCGCGGAAATGACTCCGGACCCGTAGCCACTGCTGCTCGCCGTCGGTGAGCTGCCTATTCAGGGCTTCTCACTCCTTCTCCGGGATGGGCGGCTACAGGCCGAGGATGCGGTGACGGTGGCGCCAGGCCAGGGCCAGGCAGGCAGCACCCGGTGAGGCCATCGGCTCCGAGCTGAGCAGTCGTCGTACCGATTCCCGGGTGAACGGAACCCCCTCGGTGGCCCGACCGTCGCCGATCGCCACAAATTCGCCTTCCTCGTTGTAACGGGTCGCGGCCCCGAACGCGCGGGTGAACACATCGTCGTCGATCACGACAACGGTCAGGATCGTTGCCGCGAGAGTCAGCGCGTCCAGGCCGAGACCGAGCACGAACGGGACTACAGCGCCAGCTGTCTGGGCGTCCTCCAGCTCGCTGTACAGCGGCCAGGCGTGGTAGTCGATCGGCTTGCTTCGGGTGCCGTCGTGCTCGGGTGTGCCCAGCAGCTCCTCGGAGTACTCACGCACGATGTTGCGCCACAGGTCAAAGTCGTTACGCCGATCCCACAGAGCGACACTCGCCGGCTGGAACTCACCGGCCGGGATCACGTCATACACCCCTGCGGCGGTCGCGACCTTGGTCGGATCACGCCAGTGCAGCAGGAAACTCGGCTCCGCCGGGTAGCGGCGTAACCGGATCGTCAACGTTGTCACCGCGGGGATGACCGCGCGCCGGGCAAAGTCGAAAGGATCGCCGATCAGGGTCCGGAACGGCAGCGCGTCGCGTAGCAGTGGATCGGTCGAGTCCGGAAACCCGTTCTCCCTGCGGAGACAGGCAATGGCCAGCTCATGGCCGAGCGCCTCGGACACATCGAGCTTGTCGAAGTACGCTGCCAGACCACAGTGGAGAGTACCCCTGCCGAGCTGCTGGCCGAGCAGGCGATAGCTCGGTCGCGACTCGAACAGCCGCGGCGGATCAAGGTGGCGGACGGCTGACGTGTAGCTGTCGAACCATTGGCTCGGAGCACACAGCGGACGGGTTCGGAGCGTCTCGGCCTCGCATCCGTCAATGGCGACAGTGTGTGGCTGCTCATCCAAAGTCAGCCGCAGCGACCGCAGATCGGCCGGCTCGTCCGGGATCCAGCCAGGACCGGCGATCAACGGCGTGCCCGGCACCTGGTGTTCTGCCGGGTACAGCCCGACCGCGAGCCGCGCCAGCTCGGATCGGTGCTGGTTGAGCCAGCGGCGCTCCTGACGCCACCGCGCTTGGTCGATGGCGACGGCGGCGTCCAGCTCGGTGCGTGGCCGGCCTGGTGACAGCCCGAGATCCTCCGCAGAGATACCGAGCACGGACACGGCTCGCTGCCGCTGCGCATACGACATCGTTTGCCGGCCGTTCTCGATCTGGCTGAGATTCTGCTGCGTCATGCCCAGCAGCCGTGCCGTCTCGGTCTGGCTGCTGCCCGTCGATGCGCGCCAAGCGCGCACTGCGGCGCCGGTATCGTCGGCCAGCACGCCGGTAGGTCGGCTGAACCACTCCCCGCCAGCCGGGATGGCCTCGTCGGTGTGGTTGCAGCTCATGCACACCGGCCCAGGATTGTACCGGCTCAACGGCGCACCGCAGCACGTGCACTGCCGTACGGCCGCAGACACTTCGGCTGCTGTCACTGCCGTTCCTCCCTACGTCGACGCGGTGA
>DATEMN010000032.1:0-11773 GCA_035275565.1 Pseudonocardiaceae bacterium
CCTTGCTCGGTGACCAGCCGAGCACGTGGGCGGCATGCTCGCCGTTCATCCCGGCCTGCTCGATGGCCCGGCGCAGCCCGTCGCCGAGTTCCCGGCTGCGTGTCGTCGGCTCGAGATCGCGCATGAAGACCTCCCCTGGCGTATTCCAGCGGACCATACGACCACGAACAACAGCGCCACATCGATAGGCGCGAAAGCCCCCCGAACGGATGTAGTGCATGCCGCTGGGGCAACCCGTTAGCTCATTGTCGGCGTGGTGGAGTTGCCGCGCCCGCCGTTACGTCGGCGGCCGGCAAGAAAGGTAGTACATGAGCGACCTGACAGGTAAGAATGCCGCCGAGCGCATCAAGAATTTCCGCAATCGAGTCGAAATGAATCGACCTGTTTTCGGCTGGCTGGTAGGCGCAGTGCGGAATGAGTCAAGCTCGGCAAGCAAAACAGCTCGGTCCAGATACTGGCACATCCAGACGTCGTTCAGTATCGCGGAGGTGCCCGCGTTCCGTCGACGGGCAGATGTCTATATGGAAGGTATCCGGGTCGCTGAGCATCACGCTTAGCGCGCTCAGCAACCAGGGGGTGACGATTGTGCCCGCTATGTACCCGGAACCTCGGCCCTTCGTCTGGTTCCCGCTTGCTGGGCAGCGGCACGCCATCAACCGGCGAGACCACAACGTGCTGCTCGGCAGCCCGATGCGCAGCCTCTGTGGTACCTCCCACCCACGGGGCCCGGACGGCGACATTGAGTGGCTCTGGCCCACCTGCCAACCGTGCTGGGACGAGACATGCAAGATCGTCGGAATCCGTCCTCGCCGGTGATGGTAGCGCGGCCACCAGATGCGGGACAGGAAACGGCCGGGCTCGTCGGCCCAGGGTGATTCGCCGCGCGAAGTCGTCCTCATCCCGCGCCCGTCGTAGATCGTTGACGAAGTCGGCCACTGCTTCCCGTAAGGCGATCCCGGCCGCCATCCGGTCCGCTGTCCGCGTGCGGCCACCCTTCGTGACTGCTACCGATGCCCAGTGCGAGAAGATCCGAGGCTCTCTGCGCCGAACGATGATGCTGTTGATCAATCCCTGACCAGGATCGTCGTGCCGGTCGCGGAGATAGCCGCTGGTGTCACGCAAGGGAAAGGTGGATTCCGTGGCTGATGCGTTCTTGTCCTACGCGCGGGAGGATCTCCTCGTCGTCCAGCGGCTGACCGCGGCACTGCAGGCCCGGAACCGGAAGGTCTGGGTTGATTTGAGGACATCGCCCCCTCAGCGCGCTGGCTGGAGGAGATCCGCACCGGCATCACCGAGGCGGACGCGGTCGTGTTCGTGATCACTCCGGACTCGGTCGCCTCCGAAGTCTGCCGAACCGAGCTCGACTACGCGACTGAGCAGTCCAAGCGCCTCGTCCCGATCCTCGTCCGCCAGACCCCACACGACGGTGCCCCGTCGGCGCTGGTCGAGCTGAACTGGCTGCCTTTTCTGGATGACACTGATTTCGAGGCCGGTGTCGACCGGCTCGTCGAGGTCTTGGACACCGACCTCGCCCGGGTTCACCTGCACACCAGGCTGCTCACCCAGGCCCGGGAATGGGAACCCGTGGTCGCGACCGCAGCCTGCTTCTCCGCGGTGCCGAGCTGAAACAAGCCGAGATCTGGTTGGCGGATCAGACTGGTCGCAAGCCGGCCGCCACACCCGCTCAGGTGCAGCTGATCCTGGCCAGCCGCCGTGCCACCACCCGCCGCCAGCATGGCGTCGTGGCCACCGGAGTGGTGCTCGTGGTGGCGCTGGCGGCGTTGGTCGCCGTCACTAGCATTCAGCGGCAGACCGCCATTACCCGTGATCTGGTCGAGTTGGTGGCCAATGCCGCCGCGCTGACCGCCAAGGATCCGGGGGGCTCGATGCTGCTCGCCGTCGAGGCCTTCCACTATCAGTCCGCAGCGGAGACTCGTGGTGCGCTCCTGAGCAGTCAAGCCCAGTACTTCGCCGGTCAGCTGACCGGCCTTGATTCCGTTTTCGGGGTGGCGTTCAGTCCGGACGGGCGGTTGCTGGCCACCGCCCGTGACGATCACACCGTGCGCTTGTGGGATACGACCAGCCATCAGCTCCTCGCTACCCTGAGCAACTACAACGCCACCGTCAGCGCGGTGGTGTTCAGCCCCGACGGGCGCACCCTGGCCACCGGCAGTCTCGACAGCACCGCGCGGCTGTGGGATGTGACCACTCATCAGCTCATCACGACCTTGGACGGCGACCGCAGTGTCTTCGGTGTGGCGTTCAGCCGAGACGGGCGCACCGTGGCCACCGGAAGCACCGATGGCATCGTGCGGCTATAGGATGTGGCCACCCGGCAGCTCCTCGCCACCCTGACCGGCCACACCGATACCGTCAACGCGGTGGTGTTCAGCCCCGACGGGCAGACCCTGGCCACCGGCAGCGCCGATCACACCATCCGGTTGTGGACCCTGGACCCAACCCGGGTCGCCGACCGGCTCTGCCACATCACCGGAGTCCCCAGCCGGGAGGACTGGGCCCGGCTCATCCCCAATCTGCCCTACCGGCCCACCTGCCGCTGAGGATGTGACAGCGCGGCAGATTCGTAACGGTCCACGATGAGGGTCGCTACCGCGTCGTGGGCGCCGAGGGAGGTGGCGAGTACGGCGTCCGAACGGAACTCGTGGGCCTGTCGGTTGACCTTGTCGGGTAGCAGGCCAGGGGCGAGGAACCAGGAGGCGATGGCGACACGCTGGGCATCTGAAGCCTGCAGGGTTGCGATGGCGTCGGGGACGGTGGGTTGGGCGGCGCAGGCGAAGGCGGGCACCACCTGCCAGCGAGTGCGCTGCTCGAGCCGGTGAGCCACGGCGGTGACGGCGGCGTTAGCGGAACCCTGTTGGGAACCGGCAGCGGCGAGCACGACACCGAATCCCGGGTCGGCAGGCGACACGCCGACCTCGGCCAGCCGGCGCAGCGCAGCGGTCTCCAACCGCGGGTCGGGGCCGAGCACGTCGGCCACCGTGGCATCCAGCCCGGGCTGGGTTGCCCTGGCGCGGGACACCGCGCCAGGGATGTCCACATCAGCGTGGAAGGCGCGGCCTAGCAGCAGTGGCACCACCACCGCAGACGACACCGTGGCCAGCACGGCGTCCAGCCGGGGTGCGCATAGATCCAAGAAGGCGAGCCGCACGTCGAGGTCGGGCCGCAGCCACTGCACCCGGTCCACCAGCGCCGAGATCGTGGCGGCCGAGCGCGGGTCGCGGCTGCCGTGCGCGGCCGCCACCAAGGCTGGTATCACGCGGCGTCCTGAGACCCGACCAGTCCAGCGGCCAGGGTGTTGCCGTCCGCAACGTCGATGACGAGGAAGCCGCCGGTGTGCCGATCCACCGCGTAGGTGTCTACTGCCAGCGGCTCAGCCAGCCGGATCCGGGCGCCGCCGATCTCGTTGAGTTCCAGCTCAGCCGGCGGCTCGGTATGGCGCAGGGTGTGCAGGTCCAGCCGGCCGGTCAGCTCGGTCACGATCGCCCGGACAGTGCGCGTGCCGTGCTTGACCAGCACCCGTGCGCCGGCCCGCAGCGGCCGGTCGGCCAGCCAGCACAGGTCCGCGGAGAGCTCGGTGACGACTCGGGGGGCCTGCGCAGGATGGGCCAGCACCTCACCCCGTCCGGCGTCGATCTCGTCGGCGAGCAGCACGGTGATCGAGTCCCCAGCGGTGGCTCGCGGCACCGGGCCGTCGGGGGTGTCGATGCCGGTGACGGTGGAGCGCCCGCCGGAGGGCAGCGCGATGACGTCGTCGCCGACCTCGAGCACCCCGGAGGCGAGGCGGCCGGCCAGGCCCCGGTAGTCCGGATGCGAAGCGGTGCGGGGGCGCAGCACCAGCTGCACCGGGAAGCGCATCGGCTCGGCCACCGCCTCCCGCCCGGTGGGCACCGTCTCCAGATGTTCCAGCAGCGTCGGGCCCCCGTACCACGGCGTGTGCGCGCTGCGAACCGCGACATTGTCACCATGCAGGGCCGACACCGGCACGGACACGACATCGGCCACACTTAAAGAACCAGCTGCCGTCGCGAACTCCGATTCGATCCGGCGAAACGTCGGCTCGTCGAAATCCACCAGATCCATCTTGTTCACCGCGAGCACCACATGCGGTACCCGCAGGAACGCCGCGACGGCGAGGTGCCGGCGGGTCTGCTCGACCAAGCCGTGGCGGGCGTCGACCAGCACCACGGCGAGCTCGGCGGTGGAGGCCCCGGTGACCGTGTTGCGGGTGTACTGCACGTGCCCGGGGCAGTCGGCCAACACGAACGTCCGGGTGGGGGTGGCGAAGTAGCGGTAGGCGACGTCGATGGTGATGCCCTGCTCCCGCTCGGCCCGCAGCCCGTCAGTGAGTAGCGCCAAGTCCAACGAGTCACCGCCGCGGGCCCGGGTGGCCCGATCCACCGCGGCCAGCTGGTCGGCCAGGATCGATTGGGTATCCTGCAGCAACCGCCCGACCAGGGTGGACTTGCCGTCATCGACGGAGCCGGCGGTGGTCAGCCGCAGCAGACCAGCCATCAGAAGTAGCCCTCGCGTTTGCGATCCTCCATCGCGGCCTCCGACAGCCGGTCGTCGGCGCGGGTGGCGCCGCGCTCGGTGATCTGGCTGGCGGCCACCTCGGCGAGCACGTCGTCGATGGTTGCGGCGGTGGATTCCACCGCGCCGGTGCACGAGGCGTCGCCGACGGTGCGGTAGCGCACCGACTTGGTGAGCAGCCGCTCCCCGTGCCGCGGGCCACCCCACTCACCGGCGGTCAGCCACATCCCGTCGCGGGCGAACACCTCCCGCTGATGCGCGTAGTAGATGCCTGGGATCGGCACGTCACGCCGCGCGATGTAGTGCCAGACGTCCAGCTCGGTCCAGTTGGACAGCGGGAAGACCCGGACATGCTCACCGGCGGTGTGCCGGCCGTTGTAGAGATTCCATAACTCCGGACGTTGCCGCCGGGGATCCCAGCCGCCGAAGGAGTCGCGCAGGCTGACGATGCGTTCCTTGGCTCGCGCCCGGTCCTCGTCGCGCCTGGCGCCGCCGAAGACAGCGTCGAAGCGATACTCGGTGATGGTGTCCAGCAACGGGATGGTTTGCAGCGGGTTGCGGGTGCCGTCCGGGCGTTCGGTCAGCCGCCCGTCATCGATCCAGTCCTGTACCGCCGCCACCTGCAACCGCAGCCCCAGGTCGGCGACCAGGCGGTCCCGGTAGGCGATCACCTCGGGGAAGTTGTGTCCGGTGTCCACATGCAGCAGGGGGAACGGCAACGGCGCCGGGTGAAAGGCGCTCAAGGAAAGGTGCAGCAGCACCGCAGAGTCCTTGCCGCCGGAGAACAGCAGCACCGGCCGGTCGAACTCGGCGACCACCTCCCGGATGATGTGCACCGCCTCGGATTCCAGCGCTGCCAGGTGATCAGTCTCCACTGTGGATGGTGCCGTCAGGATCGCCGTCATGTCAAACCCCTCTCGATCAGCAGATCCATCAGCCGCCGCGCGACGGCGGCGACATCCAAGCCGGTGGTGTCCAACCGCAGATCGGGTTTGTCCGGTTCCTCATATGGATCGTCCACGCCGGTCATCCCGGGCAGCTCACCGGCCGCCGCCCTGGCATAGAGCCCTTTGACGTCGCGGCGGCGGCATTCGGCCAGCGGGGTGGCCACGTGCACCTCGACATAGGCCGTTCCGCGTGCGTCGTGCTGAGCGCGTACCTCGTCGCGGGTCGCCGCATAGGGGGCGATGACCGGGACCAGCGCAACGACACCGTGCCGGGCGAGCAGCTCGGCCACGAATCCAACCCGTCGGACGTGCGTGTCTCGATCCGCTTGGGAGAAGCCCAGCCCGGCGGACAGGCCCCGGCGCAACTCGTCACCGTCGAGCACTTCGACTTCCCGGCCGGCCTTGCGCAACTGTCCGGCGACGGCGTCGGCGATCGTCGTCTTGCCGGCTCCGGACAGCCCGGTCAGCCAGATGGTGGCACCCCGGCTCATCGGTGAATCCCGCATTCGGTCTTGATCAAGCCGGTCCAGCGTCCAGCTCGAGGGTCTTCCCCGCTGGACACCGCCCGGGTGCATGGGGCGCAGCCGATCGACTGGTAGCCCGACGTCAGCAACGGGTTGATCAGGATGCCGTGTGCGGCGATATAGTCCTCGACGTCTTGGTCGCTCCAGGTCGCCATCGGGGCCACTTTCACCTTGCCCTGCCTTGCGTCGTAGGACACCACCGGTGTGCTGGCCCTAGTCGGTGTCTCGACCCTGCGCAGCCCGGTGGCCCAGGCGTCGTAGCGCACCAGCGCGCGGTTCAGCGGCGCCACCTTGCGGAGCTCGCAACAGAGGTCGGGGTCTCGGTCATGCAACTGACGTCCATGTGAGGCGTCCTGCTCGGCGACGGTCTGCCGGGGGGTCAGAGTGATCAGATTCACCTCGTAGGTCGCTGCCACGGCGTCCCGGGTACCCAACGTCTCGCCGAAGTGGTACCCGGTGTCCAGAAACAGCACGTCGACACCCGGCGCGACCTGGGACACCAGGTGCACCAGCACCGCGTCCTGCATGGAGGAGGCCACCGCGAACCGGGAACCGAAAGTCTGCACCGCCCAGCGCACGATCTCCTCGGCCGGCGCGGACTCCAGTTCACGCTCGCTGCGCTGTGCCAGCTGCTTCAGGTCGACCGTCACTGTCACTGCGCCACCTCCCGGGCCGGAGCTACGAGTCCGACTAGGTGGACGACGAACACCCGTTGGCAGTCCGCGCAACGCCACGCCACGGGCGGTTGCACCTCCGGTCGCAGATCCTCCTCGCCGCAGTACGGGCAGTAGAACAGAACAGCCCTGGTCTCGGTCATCGCAAAGACCCCTCGTCGGCTCGGGCCACCCACTGCGCGAACCGCTCGCCCGGTTCGTGCTGCTCGGCATAACCGCGGACCACCCGCTCCACGTAGTCGGCGAGCTCGGCGGAGGTCACCTTGTGGCCGCGCAGCTTGCGGCCGAAACCGCTGTCCAGCCCGAGCCCGCCACCCAAATGCACCTGGAAACCCTCGACTTGTTTGCCGCTGGTGTCGGTGACCAGCTGGCCCTTGAGGCCGATGTCGGCGACCTGAATCCGGGCACACGAGTTCGGGCAACCGTTGAGGTGCACCGAGATCGGAGTGCCCAGTATGGAGTGCAGGTCGGCAAGCCGTTTCTCCAGCTCGGCGACCAGCGTCGTGGCCCGGTTCTTGGTCTCCACGATGGCCAGCTTGCAGAACTCGATGCCGGTGCAGGCCATCACCGAACGCCGCCACGACGTGGGGCCGGCGCGCAGCCCGAGCCGACCCAGCTCGGTGACCAGACCGTCTACTTCGGACGAGACGACGTCCAGCACGACGAGTTTCTGGTAGGGCGTCAACCGAACCCGGGCCGATCCGGCCCGCTCGACAGCTTTGGCTACGTCGATCAGTGCGGAGCCCGAGACCCGCCCGGCCACCGGTGCGACACCGACGTAGTACTTGCCGTCGCGCTGGCGGTGCACACCGATGTGGTCGATCGGGGCGAGCGGCGGCTGCGGGGCTGGGCCGTCGATGAGCGGACGATGCAGATAGTGAGTCTCCAGTACCTCGCGGAAGCGTTCGGCGCCCCAGTCGGCGATCAGGAACTTGATCCGGGCGCGGTGGCGCAGCCGCCGGTAGCCGTAATCACGGAACAGGGTGGTCACCGCGGCCCAGACCTCGGGCACCTCGTCGCGCGGCACCCAGGCGCCTAACCGCTGCGCGATTTTCGGGTTGGTGGACAGCCCGCCGCCGACCCACAGGTCAAAGCCCGGCCCATGCTCGGGATGCACCACGCCCACGAAGGAGATGTCGTTGACCTCATGCGCGACGTCCTGCAGGCCGGAGATTGCGGTCTTGTACTTGCGCGGCAAATTGGAGAACTCGGGGCTGCCGATGTAGCGCCGTTTGATCTCGTCGATCGCCGGGGTGCCGTCGATGATCTCGTCGGTGGCGATGCCGGCGACCGGAGAACCCAGCATGACCCGTGGGCAGTCGCCGCAGGCTTCGGTAGTGGACAGCCCGACGGCCTCCAGTTGCTCCCAGATCGCCGGTACGTCCTCGATCCGGATCCAGTGATATTGGATGTTCTGCCGATCGGTGATATCGGCGGTGTCGCGCGCGTAGAGCCGGGAGATCTCACCAAGCACCTGGAGCTGGTGGGTGGTGAGGGCACCGCCGTCGATGCGCACCCGCATCATGAAGAACGAGTCGTCGAGCTCCTCGGGCTCCAGCGTGCCGGTGCGGCCGCCGTCAATGCCGGGCTTGCGCTGGGTGTACAACCCCCACCAGCGGAACCGGCCGCGTAGGTCAGTGGGATCGATCGAGTCGAAGCCGCCCTGCGAGTAGATCGTCTCGATCCGTCGCCGGACGTTGAGCCCGTCGTCGTCCTTCTTGGTCCGCTCATTCGGGGTGAGCGGTTCGAGATGCCCCAGTGCCCACTGACCCTCCCCGCGGCTGGCCTTCGCAGTGGGTGCTCGACGCGTTGGTGTGGACATCGGGGTGCCTCCGGGCGGGAACACCGGCGTTCGGGAGGCCGTGACCAGGTCATACTGCAGCCCAGTACCGGACGCACCCGGCGCCGGCTGGGACAGCAGTCGGGCGGGGTGTCAGCTCATCGGACAGCAGAGCGCGCTAGAAACCCGGACATAGTCGACGTGGCGGCGAGCCACCAGGAGAAGTCCGAGTATGGCCACCCCACTAGATTGCCACTATTTCGCAGTCTCGACCACCCGCCTATGGATATTGCGAGAATGCTCACGTGCCTGCCCCTCCCCTCGGCGATTTCGCCCCGCCTGACGGCAGGTTGCCCCCTGTCGCTGTGCGCGGACTGGCTGATCGGCCGTTTGGGGTGTACGTGCACGTGCCGTTCTGCGCCACTCGCTGCGGCTACTGCGACTTCAACACCTACACCCCGGGCGAGCTGTCGTCAGCGCCGACCACCTGGCTCGACGCGCTGCGCCGTGAGCTGGACCTCGCGGCCACGGTGCTCGAGAGGCCGGTGCCGGCCGGCACGGTGTTCGTCGGTGGTGGCACCCCGTCGCTCCTCGGCGCTGACGGTTTGGCCGAGGTGCTCGACGCTATTCGCGGGTCGCTCGGCGTGGCTCCGGGCGCCGAGGTGACCACCGAGGCGAACCCCGAGTCCACCTCGCCGGATTTCTTCGCTGGGATAGCTGCGGCCGGCTACACTCGGGTCTCGCTGGGCATGCAGAGTGTCGCACCGCACGTGCTGGCCGTGCTGGATCGGGTGCACACTCCTGGTCGACCGGTGGCCGCGGCGGTCGAGGCCCGTGCTGCCGGGATCAAGCACGTCAGTCTCGATCTGATCTACGGCACGCCGGGGGAGACCCGCGACGACCTGGCCGCCTCGCTGGAAGCGGCGCTCACCGCCGAGGTGGATCATGTGTCGGCCTACGCCCTGGTGGTCGAGCCGGGCACGGCGCTAGCCCGCCGGGTGGCCCGCGGGGAGCTGCCGGCGCCGGACGACGACGTGCTCGCCGAGCGTTACGAGCAGCTCGATGCGGCACTGACGGCGGCCGGGCTGAACTGGTACGAGGTATCCAACTGGGCTGCTTCCCCCGAGTCCAGGTGCCAGCACAACCTCGGTTACTGGACCGGCGGGAACTGGTGGGGAGCCGGGCCGGGGGCACATTCCCACGTTGGTGGGGTGCGCTGGTGGAACGTCAAACACCCAACGCGCTACGCCGCCATGCTCGCCTCAGGTTGTTCCCCGGCAGCGGGTCGCGAGCTGCTGAGCCCCGCCGAGCAGTACACCGAGCACGTGATGCTCGGACTACGGTTGGCCGACGGCCTGCCAGTGGACGTGCTGGACGGGCCTGGCCGCGCCGCCGCCGACCGCGCGGTCAACGATGATTTGCTCACTGCCACCCCGACCGGTCGGATAGTGCTCACTCCCCACGGCCGCCTTCTCACCGACGCCATAGTCCGTGACTTGTTGCCCCCTGACGGTCGGTAAGGATCCGGTTGTCGGCGCAAAACCGCGATTCGGCTCCGAATGGCACTCGGAGGGGGCTCAGAATCGCGATTCGGCTCCGAATGGTGGGCGGGGGTTAGCTACGGAGAAGGTCTAGGTCTAATACGCGGACGTGGAGGGCGGTGCGTTGTTGGAGGGCGGCGCGAAGAGCTCGGTGCAGGCCGTCCTCTAGGAACAGCTCACCGCACCATTGCACGGCATGCGGGAACAGGTCGCCCAACGACGTGGAGGTCTCGGACAACAGCCGGTCCAGCTCCACCACCGTGGTGGTGGTGACCAGCTCCGTCAAGTGCACCTGCTGTGGTGGGATCTGCGCCCAGTCCTTCATCGACAACCCGTGGTCAGGGTAGGGACGGCAGGGCCGAACATCCTTGAAGATCACAGGCTCCGCCCACCTCCGTCCCCGAACCGGCGCGAGCACCATATGGCACTTAAGGTAACGGGCTTTCCGGCGGGTTCCGACGCTTGCGCCTGGCCCGCACTAGACTCGGTGGGCAGGCCCTATCAGCAAGGAGGTGACGTGACCGCAGACGACCGCCGGTTCGAGGTACTGCGTGCCATCGTCGCCGACTACGTGGCCACCCACGAGCCGGTCGCTTCCCGGTCGCTGGTGGAGCGGCACAACCTCGGGGTGTCCAGTGCGACCATCCGCAACGACATGGTGGCGCTGGAGGAGGACGGCTACATCACCCAGCCGCACACCAGCGCGGGCCGGGTGCCCACCGACAAGGGCTACCGGCTGTTCGTCGATCGGCTCTCGGAGGTCAAGCCGCTGTCGGCGGCCGAGCGTCGCGCCGTGCACACCTTCTTGAACGGCGCGGTCGACCTCGATGACGTGCTGCGGCGCAGCGTGCGGTTGCTGGCCCAGCTCACCCGGCAGGTGGCGGTGATCCAGTATCCCACCCTGAGCCGCTCCACGGTGCGTCACCTCGAGGTGCTCGCGGTGACCCCGGCCCGGTTGATGCTGGTTCTCATCACCAACTCGGGCCGGGTGGATCAGCGCCTGCTCGATCTCGGTGACGTCATCTCCGAAGATCAGGTCGCGCAGCTGCGAACGCTGCTCAACCAGGCGCTGTCGGGTCGGCGGTTGGCTGACGCGTCCGCGGCGGTGGCCGACCTCCCTGAACAGACGCCGGTGGAGCTCCGGGATGCGATGACCCGGGCCTCGACGGTGCTGATCGAGACGTTGGTGGAGCATCCTGAGGAGCGGTTGCTGCTCGGCGGCACCGCTAATCTCACTCGAAACGCCACCGACTTCCCGGGTTCGTTGCGCCAGGTGCTCGAGGCGCTGGAAGAGCAGGTGGTGGTGCTCAAGCTGCTGGCCGCGGCTCGCGACCCGGGCACTATCACGGTGCGGATCGGTGAGGAGAATGAGGCCGAGGAGATGCGCAGTACGTCGTTGGTCTCGATTGGATATGCCTCCCACGGCACGGTGCTCGGGGGGATGGGCGTGGTAGGACCGACCAGAATGGACTATCCGGGCAGCATCGCGGCGGTGCGAGCGGTAGCCCGATATGTGGGGGAGATCCTGACCACCCGGTGAGCGGCGGGGTCAGGCGCAGGAGGATGCACGACGAGTACCGCGGCGAGGGTCGTGGCAGGAGGACGCCAGCGTGGCCAAGGACTACTACGCAATCCTGGGCGTGCCCAGGGGCGCCAGCGCGGAGCAGATCAAACGCGCCTACCGCAAGCTTGCGCGCGAGCTACACCCCGACGTCAACCCCGACGCCGCGGCGAAGCAGCGTTTTCAGGACGTTAC